>NZ_JAJQXW010000003.1:0-300000 GCF_021246445.1 Rhabdothermincola salaria | reverse complement strand
CACGTCGAAGGGTCTGGTTCCGACGTAGGTGTAGGGGTTCGTGTTCAGGCAGATGGTGAACAGCCCGTCGTCGACCACCGGGCCGTCGGTGACCCGCACCGCGAACCGCGGTCGACTGCGGTCGTAGTGGCGTCGCCAGGTCTGCACGGCGGCCCAGCCGAACAGGACGTGGCTGGCCCAGCGCTTGAGCGAGCCCCGGCGTTCGACCTCGGCCACGACGGCGGCGTCGAAGCCGACGCCGACGTGGAAGAGGAAGTAACGGCCGTTGACCGAGCCCAGGCCCACCCGCCGTATGGAGCGGTGGGCGAGGGCGTCGAGGAGCCAGCCCGTGGCCTCGATGGGGTCGTCGGGCAGGCCGAGGGTGCGGGCGAACACGTTGGTGGAGCCGCCGGGCAGCGCCGCCAGCGCGGTGTCGGTGCCGGCCAGGCCGTTGGCCGCCTCGTTGAGGGTGCCGTCCCCGCCGAGGACGACGACCACGTCGACCCCGTCGGTGGCCGCACCCCGCGCCAACCGGGTGGCATGGCCCCGGCGAGCCGTCTCGGCCACCGTCACCTGGTGGTCGGCGGAGAGCGCCTTGGCGATCACCACGCGCCCGCGAGCGGTGACCGACGATGCGCTGGAGTTCACGACGAGGAGGACTCTCACGGCGCCGGCGACGGTACTCGCCTGCCGCTCCAGGTGGGGGAGGTGCCGGGCGAGAGCGGTTACCCGTCGGTCACTTCCCTGGTCGGCCGAGCGGGCCGACCAGGGGCGGATCGGTCGCGGAATTTGGCCCTCGGCCCCCGATCGGCGCAGAATCTCGGGATGAACGTCGTCGTGTGCGTCAAGCAGATCCCGGACCCGGCCGACCCGGGTGCGCTGGATCCCACCACCAAGACCCTCAAGCGGGACGGCAAGCTCATCCTCGACGAGTCCGACTCGTACGGTGTCGAGATGGCCCTGCAGCTCGTCACCGCGGCCGGCGGCGGCGAGGTCACCCTCGTCTCCATGGCCCCCAACGGCGAGGTCGGCGGTCTGCGCACGGCGCTGGCCATGGGAGCCGCCCAGGCCATCCTGGTGAGCGACGAGGCCCTCGCCGGCTCCGACGCCCTCGGCACCGCCAAGGTGCTGGCCAAGGCCATCGAACGGGTCGAGGCCGCCGACCTGGTGCTCACCGCCACCGAGTCGAGCGACGGCTACACGGGCACGGTGCCCGAGCAGATCGCCGCCCTGCTCGACCTGCCGTCGGTGACCTTCGCCAAGCAGATCGAGATCGACGCCGGCACCGTCAAGGTGCAGCGCCAGACCGACAACGGCTACGACGACGTCGAGTGCCCGCTGCCCGCCGTGGTGTCGGTGACCGCCGGCGTGGTCGAGCCCCGCTACCCCTCCTTCAAGGGGATCATGGCCGCCAAGTCCAAGCCGGTCGACACGCTCACCGTCGCCGACCTCGGTCTCGACGCCGCGTCGATCGGCTGGGCCGGCGCCGGCCAGGAGATCGTCGCCATCGAAGAGGCGCCCGCCCGCGAGGCCGGCGAGATCATCGAGGACGACGGCACCGGCTTCGAGAAGATCGTCGCCTACCTCGAGAACCTCAAGGTCATCTGAGCACCCACGCAGTCCGGCAACGGACGATTAGGAGAACTTTTCGCCATGACGCTTTCCAAGATCTGGGTGTTCGCCGAGGCCGTTGACGGCAAGGTCACCCCCACCACCCTCGAACTGCTCACCAAGGCCCGCGAGCTCGGCGACACCGTCGAGGCCGTGTACGCCGGTGGTGACGCCGACGCCATCGCCGGCACCCTCGGCGAGTACGGCGCGGCCAAGGTCCTCGCCACCGGCGACCTCGGCGACGCCCTGCCGGGCGTGCCGGTGGCCGGCGCCCTCGCCGACGCCGCCGGCGCCCAGGCGCCGAACGCCATCTTGTTCCCCACCACCTACGTCGGTCGCGATGTCGCCGGGCGCCTGTCGGTCAAGCTCGACCGCACGGTCATCACCAACAACGTCGACGTGGCCGTCGAAGGCTCCAGCCTGGTCACCACCGAGCCCGTCTTCGGTGGCTCGACCAACGTCAAGACCACCTTCAGCGGCGAGGGCCCGTTCCTCGTGCTGGTTCGCCCCAAGTCCTTCGCCCCCGAGGCGTCGGGCGGCGGTGCGGCGGCGGTCGAGACCATCGCCGTGCCCGACGCAGGCAAGAGCGGAGGGGCCAAGATCGTGAACCGCCACGTCGAGGAGCGCTCCGGCCCGTCGCTCGACGAAGCGGCCGTGGTCGTGGCCGGCGGTCGTGGCCTCGGTGAGGCCGAGAAGTACGAGATGATCGAGCGGCTGGCCAAGGACCTCAAGGGTGCCCCCGGTGCCTCCCGCGCCATCGTCGACGCCGGTTGGGTGCCCTACAGCTACCAGGTCGGCCAGACCGGCAAGGTCGTCAAGCCCGACGTCTACATCGCCGCCGGCATCTCCGGTGCCACCCAGCACATGGTCGGCATGAAGGGCTCCAAGAACATCATCGCCATCAACAAGGATGCCGAGGCCCCCATCTTCGGGATCAGCGACCTCGGCATCGTGGGCGACGTGCACAAGGTGCTGCCGGCGCTCCTCGAGGCCCTCGAGAAGCGCTAGGCGCAGGCGGCCCCACCGGGCCGCACCGACCCTTCGTCGAACCGACCCCGGCCTCGTGCCGGGGTCGGTTCGCGTAGCGCCTGCGGGCCCGTGGCCGGGCTGGCCCGTCTGCTGGCGCCCGGCGAGGTCCCGGGCGAGCCTTCCTCACCACCCCTCGATGCCACCGTCGGGGCCGGCACCGCCGCGTGGGGCGGCGCTCGCTCAGACCAGCGGCCAGGGGTAGCGGTGGCCGGTGGGGTCGACCGGCAGGGTGCCTTCGCGCACCAGCGCCCGGGCCCGGGTGACCAGCGCATCGCGCTCGAAGGTCCCGAGCAGGGCCGCCAGGGGTTCGGGGAGGCCGTCGTCGACGAGGCGTCGCAGGTCGGCGATGGCGTCGGGATCGAGCGGCTCGCCGGCGAAGTCCCAGATGACCGTGCGCAGCTTGAACTCGGCGTGGAACGACAACCCGTTGTCGATGCCCCAGATGCGGCCCCCCGGACCCAGCAGGCAGTGCCCGCCCTTGCGGTCGGTGTTGTTGGCCACGAAGTCGAAGGCAGCCAGGCGCCGGAACGTGGGGTGGTGCTCCTCGTCCTCGAGGAGGGTGAAGTAGTGCTGCTCGAAGTCGGCCTCGACGAAGGCCTGCAGCGATCCCACGCCGAGGGGACCTTCCTCGCGCAGCACGGTGAGGGGCACGAGGTCCCATCCGAGGGCGTGGCTGAGCTCGTAGGCGGCCACCTCCCGGCGGTAGAGGCCGTCGGGGAAGTCCCAGAGCGGCCGCTCACCCCGGTGGGGCTTGTAGATGGCCCGCTCGGTGCGTCCGTCGAGGCAGGCCTCGGCGAGGAACGTGCCGTTGGAGCTCCACGGCATGCGGCCGATGATCTCCAGGGCGCCGTGCTCGAGGACGGGGCGCAGGCTCAGTTCATCCGGGGGCACGCGTGCCTCCCCGGTCCCGTGGGCAGGCCGCACAGCGGGCACGGAGGTCGTCCGGCGGCGACGAGGGCCCGACCCGTGCGGATGAAGCCGGCCACCTGGGCGCGCGTCATGCGGATGCGGGCGGTCGGGGGCTCGCTGTCGGGGTCGGCCTCGTCGACGACGTCGTCGAAGGGCTCGGCCACGACCAGGATGCGGTCGGTGTCCTCCTCGTAGGCCACGGCCAACGAGGCGATCGGCCACGAGGTGATGGCCGTGCGGGGATCGGGCGGTTCGGGGTCGCCGGGGATGTCGGCCTCGTCGATGGGGGGGAGGTCGGCCAGGATGCCGCCGAGGTAGTCGCACAGCGCAGCCACCTGGGACTTCTCCACCTTGAACAGCACGGGCACGTCGTCGTGCACCACCTGGAGCAGGAAGAGGCGGTCGCCGGGCTCGCCGAGGGCGACGGGCATGACCTGGGTGGGATCGGGGAAGTCGAAGGAATCCAGCATGGGTGCGATCAGGAGAGGCCGAGGGCGCTGAGGTCGTCGCCGGTGGAGTTGGCCGCCAGTACCGCCGGTCCGCCGGGGCCGTAGAGCACCGCGGAGATGGAGCAGGGCGACACGACGATGCGCTGGAAGAGGTCGAGGTGGGTGCCGAGGGCCTGCGCCAGCGCGGCCTTGATGGGATCGGCGTGCGACACGGCCACGATGGTCTCGCCGGGGTGGCGGGCGACGAGGCGGTCGAGCGCGGAGCCCATGCGGGTCTGCATCTCCACGAACGACTCGCCCCCGGGGAAGCGGAAACCGCTCGGGTAGCGCTGGACG
The DNA here is from genome assembly GCF_021246445.1 of Rhabdothermincola salaria. NCBI lineage: Bacteria > Bacillati > Actinomycetota > Acidimicrobiia > Acidimicrobiales > Iamiaceae > Rhabdothermincola > Rhabdothermincola salaria. The sequence goes on along the minus strand of NZ_JAJQXW010000003.1, from coordinate 295,687 downwards.
GTCTCCCAGGCCGGCTTCTTGCGGAGGTCGGCGAGCTTCTTGCCCGTCCATTCGCCGAAGTCGCACTCGAGCAGGCCCTTGTCGGTGCGCACCCGCAGGCGCCGGGCGCGGGCGATGGGGGCGGCGGTCTCGCGGGTGCGCTCGAGCGGCGAGGCGTAGACGGCCGCCACCTGCTCGAGCGCGGCGATGCGGTCGGCCGCCCGGTCGGCCTGGGCCCGGCCGGCCTCCGCGAGGTGCAGGCCGGGGGCCCGCCCCGGCAGGGTGGCGCCGGTGGTGGGGGTCTGGCCGTGGCGCACCAGCAGCACGAGGGTGGGTCGGGGGGTTTTGGATCGGGCAGCCATGGGCGTCGGTCACGATACCGAGGGGCGGGCGGGTCGCGGGGGTCCGGCCCCAGGAGGGCCGGTCGACGACGGACCGCTACCGTCGCGACGGTGTCCGACTCGCTCGTCGCCGTGGCTGCCGACGTGGTCGGCTGTCGCCGTTGCCCACGCTTGGTGGCGTGGCGCGAGGAGGTGGCCGCCACCAAGCGCGCCGCCTACGCCGACGAGGAGTACTGGGGTCGTCCCGTGCCCGGGTTCGGCGACCCGTCGGCTTGCATCGTGGTGGTGGGCCTGGCCCCGGCGGCGCACGGGGCCAACCGCACCGGGCGGATGTTCACCGGTGACCGCTCGGGGGAGTGGCTCTACCGGGCGCTGTGGCGGGCCGGGCTCGCCAACCAGGCCGAGAGCGTGGGCCTCGACGACGGGTTGGCCCTCGCCGACGCCTACGTCACCGCCCCGGTGAAGTGCGCGCCGCCGGCCAACAAGCCCCTCCCCACCGAACGCGATGCGTGCGCTCCCTTCCTCGCCCGTGAGCTCGACGTGCTGGGTGAGCTCCGGGTGATCGTGGCGTTGGGCGGGTTCGGCTTCGCCGCAGTGGCGGCGCACCTCGGCCTGCGGCCCCGACCCCGCTTCGGCCACGGCGTCGAGGTGGACCTCGGCCACGGCCGCACCCTCCTGGGCTGCTACCACGTGAGCCAGCAGAACACCTTCACCGGCCGCCTCACCGAGCCCATGCTCGACGCGGTCTTCGCCCGGGCTCGGGCCCTGGCCGGCCTGGCGCCGGCCTGAGGCCCGGCGGCCCCCCCCGATTCGGGGCCCGAGGGCGTCGCGGCTACGGTGTCCCGCGGCCCGACCCCGAAGGGGTCGGCGAACGACCCACGAGGACGGTTTGGACACGATGCAGCGACGACGGACTGCCGCGATGGCCGGAGTGGCCCTCGTGCTCGGCCTCACGCTGGCCGCCTGCGGCGAGAGCAACACGCCGGACTCCTACGAGGCGATCGTCGAGAAGAACTTCCTCGAGGCCTGCACCAACCGCTCGTACACCCTCACCGACGACACGCTGGCCGGCACCGACGCCACGCTGTCACCGGATGTCACCGGCGGCAGCGACGAGCAGTGCCGCTGCCAGTACCAGGTCTTCGTCGACATGGTGCCGTACAACTCCGACGACGCCTCCCAGAGCGGCTACGAAGGTCCGACCTTCTCCGAGCTCGACAACGCCTTGGGCAGCAACGACGATCCGGCGGCGGAGTTCGATCAGCTCCCCGACGACGTGCAGGACGCCCTGGGCAGCTGTGCGCTGCCGGATCGGCCCACCGGCGACACCTCGGCGGACGACGAGTCCACCACCACGACCGAGGGCTGACCCGGGCTCTCCTGCCGGGCCTCGGCCCCGGTCGGCGGCCCGGACCGGGTTCAGGTCTTGGCCTTGGCCTTCTTCTCGGGCAGGCCCAGGCGCACCACCGGCTCGGCCCACTGGGGCCAACGCGACCGGCTCTTCTCGGCCAGCTTGCGCATGAGGGCGATGGCCCCCGGGTCCTCGTCGCCGGGCCGGGCCACGATCGAGCCGTCGGCGATCATGCGATCGATGATCTCGCGACCGAGATCGGTGCGCACGATGGTGAGGGTCCAGTCGTTGTCCTTGCCGATGCCCCCGGTGGAGATGTCGGCGTGCTCGGCGGCGAAGTCGGGGCAGTGGGTGCAGCCCTCACGCGTCCAGGCGTGGCACTCCTTCAGGTTGACCTCGTGGTAGCTGCCGTCGCGCATCCAGATCTGGAAGACGCCCTTGATGTTCATCTTCACGATCTCGGACTTGCGGAGGCGGTACTTGGCCTCGAAGAGCTCTTCGAAGATGGCGTCGTCGAAGGTCTTGGAGCAGAGCAGCCCGATGTTGAACACGATGGGCTTGGAGATCTTGCCGACCTTGCGGCTCCACATCACCGGCGGCACCGACGACTGGCAGCTCATGCCCACCAGGGCCAGCTTGGACAGCCCCTTCTCGAGGGCCTCGTCGATGGCCAGGGTGTTGGCCGAGTAGGTGTAGCGACTACCGGCCGCGGCGAGGACCTCGTCGCGGTCGGACGCCACGCCGGGCACGGCCTTCCAGCTGCCGGAGTCGGCTCCGCCCTCGAGGTAGGAGGTCAGGGCACCGTCGATGTAGCCCTCCTGCATGGCCCAGATGAGGATGGCCGACACCAGCCCGCCGTCCTGGCCCATGCGGTGCACCATGTCGTCGGAGGCCCGGGTGAGGAGGATGTCGCCGTGGATGCCGGCGATCTCGTCGTCCTCTCGTTCGCGGCCGAAGAGGTGCTCGTCGGCCTGCGGCTCCCACAACCGGAACCGGGGGCACGCCCTCGTGCACGAGGTGCAGCCCTTCTCGCCGTGCACGCAGTTGTCGAGGCCCAGCTCTTCCTCGAGGTGGAAGGGCGTGTAGCCGCCGGCGGTGTGGTCGTAGCCGATGACGTCGTGGGGGCAGGAGATCACACATCCCGCGCAGCCGGTGCACAGCCCGGAGGTGATGACCTCGCTGAAGAGCTCCTTCCACTGGAAGCTCCAGCGCTCGGCCTTGGGCTTGGCGGGCACGGAAGGGGCCGCGGGCGTGGCGTCGGAGGTGGTGCTCATGGGCTGCACGGTAGCCAACCGGCGCCGGTCGCCCAGGAGTTGGACCGCTCTTGACCGCTCGGTCAAGAATGGGGCATGGACCTGACCTATCCACCTGAAGCCGAGGCGTTCCGCACCGAGATCCGCCAGTGGCTCGAGGACAACCTCCCCGAGGGCTGGTTCGACGAGGGCTTCACCATGACCGACCAGGAGCGCGGGGCCTGGCTCGAGGAGTGGACCGGCAAGCTCTTCGAGGGCGGTTGGATCTGCGCCACCTGGCCGACGGAGTACGGCGGCAAGGGCCTCACGACCATGCAGGGCGTGGTGCTCTCCGAGGAGTTCGCCCGGGCCGGCGCCCCCATGCGCGGCGACTTCTTCGGTGACACCCTCGTCGGTCCCACCATCTTGCAGTGGGGCACCGAGGAGCAGAAGAAGGAGTTCATCCCCGGCATCCTCTCGGGCACCATCGCCTGGTGCCAGGGGTTCTCCGAACCCGATGCCGGGTCCGACATGGCCTCGCTCAAGACCACCGCCGAGCTCGACGGCGACGAGTGGGTCATCAACGGGCAGAAGATCTGGACCACCCAGGGCTTCGTGGCCGACTACGTCTTCGTGCTGTGCCGCACCGACAAGGACGCCCCCAAGCACAAGGGCATCTCCTACCTGCTGTGCCCCATGGACCAGCCCGGTGTCGAGGTGAGGCCGATCAAGCAGATCGACGGCGCCGCGGAGTTCGCCGAGGTCTTCTTCACCAACGCCCGTTGCCCGAAGGACAACGTGGTGGGCGGCCTCAACAACGGCTGGGCCGTGGCCATGACCACGCTCGGCTTCGAGCGGGGCACGTCGGCCACCACCGGCTACCGCCGCTTCGAGAACGAGCTGAACAGCATCATCGAGATCGCCCGGGGCAACGGGGCCATCGACCATCCCGTCATCCGTCAGCGCATCGCCGCCTGCCACTCCAAGGTCCAGATCATGCGGATCAACGGGTTGCGTTCGCTCGCCACCGTCGTGTCGGGCAAGAAGGACAAGGGCGTCGCCGCGCTCGGGGCGACCAACAAGATGTTCTGGAGCGAGTACCACCAGGAGGTCATGGAGCTGGCCATCGACATCCTGGGGGTGAAGGCACAGCTGCTGCTGGGGGAGCCGGGCAAGGAGGAGTCGGTGCCGGGCTACGGCCGCCGGGCCACCAACGCCGAGTACCCGGCCAACGCCTTGCAGTCGGCCTTCTTCTTCAGCCGCTCGGAGACGATCTGGGGCGGGACCGCCGAGATCCAGCGCAACATCGTCGGTGAGCGGGTCCTGGGCCTGCCCAAGGAGCCCAAGGTCGCGAGCTGAGCCCCCGCCCGACCGCACCGGGAGCTCGCTCGGACACCACCTCGGCGGGGGGTCTGGCACAAATCACGTGACGAACGTCACTTCACGGCTAACATCTCGCCTCGGCGGCGGAGGCGGTGCATCACGTACCAGGTCGCCATGACCCTGAGGAGGGACAACGTGAGAAAGATCGCCATAGCGGCGTGTCTCGGGTTGCTGATGGCGCTCGTGCCGGCCACCGGCGCAGTGCAGGCGGCAACGTCGACGACGGGTGACCTGCGAGTCATCCATGGCATCCCTGGCGGCCCCGAGGTCGATGTCGACGTCTGGGTCAATGGCCTGGAGGCCGCGTCGGACCTCGCCTCGGGCGAGAGCTTCGATGTCGGCCTGTCCGCCGGCGACCACGACGTGGTCGTCTGCTTCGCCGGCTCGACCGACGACACCTGCGCCCCGGGCGGTGCCGCCCAGACCGTCCTGAGCGGGGTCATCTCGGTGGCCGGTGGGACGACCTACACCCTGGTCGTCGAGCCGAACGTCGCCGGCCCGCCCCCGCCCGTCGGGACGCTCGCCCAGTTCGTCGTCGACACGACGCCCACGGGTCTGGGCATGGCCCGGTTCCAGTTCAACCACGCCATCCCGGCCGGCGTGGGCCCCGTCTCGGTCTGCCTCGACGGCGAGGCCGTCGCAGGCCTGGAGGAGATCACCTTCCCCAACGCCGGCATCGCCGAGGTGCCCGAGGGCGTGTACGGCCTGAGCCTCGATCTGGGCCTCGGGTGCGATCCCGAGACCAACGACGTCAACCTCGTCGCCGGTACCAGCTTCGCCCTGACCGCCACGGCGGTCGAGACGTGCGGCGCCAACTGCGTCCAGGTGCTCGTCGTCGGCCAGGAACGTCCCGACAACATGCCGGACCCGGCCTTCTGCAACGACGTGCTCGGGCTGAGCGAGGCCACCATCCTGCTCGACGCCCTCTTCGCCGGCGTCGTGGTCGGCGAGCCCGGCACCTACCCGACGCCCGACGAGGTCATGGACGTCGTGGACGCGTTGAACGCCGTGATCCTCCTCGGCGACATCGACGTGCCGCTCGAGGTGCAACCCCAGTGGGAGATCCTCACCGCGGGCCTTCGTGACCTGGCGGCCGGCCTGGCGTTGGTCGGCGGCGACCTCGAGATGCTTCCCGAGGCCGCGCTGCAGGACATCATCGACGGCCTGAACGACGACACGCCGGACCCCGAGATCGACGCCGCCACCGAGGTGCTCACCGAATGGGTCGTCGCCAACTGCTTCGACACGCCGGCGCCCACGCCGACGCCGACGCCGACGCCGGCACCCACGCCGGCTCCGGCCCAGCCCACCAGCGTCACGCCCCGCTTCACCGGGTGAGGCCGCTGAGGGTCTGACGGACGCCCCGTCGACCAGCAGCGACGAGGCGAGGCCCCCTGCCGATCGGCAGGGGGCCTCGCCGCGTCCGGACCGGCTCCCGGCGTCACCTGCGGTGTGCTCGATCGCACACACAGGTGACGCCGGGCACCGCAGCCCGGCCGGTACGCTCCTCGGGTCATGCCTGCAGTCCCCCCGTCCGGCAAACCCGCCTTCCGACACGCCCGCGAGCCGCTGCCTCGCCGGGCCCGGTGGAGTGCCCGGCGCAAGGTCCTGGTGGTGCTGGGCACGGTCGTCGCCCTCGTGGCGCTGGCCGGGGCCAGCGTGTTCGGCTACGGCTGGTTCCGGTGGAACCAGGTCGAGCGCAAGGACCTGGCGTTGGCCGAGACCATCGGCGCCGGACCCCAGAACTTCCTGATCGTCGGGTCCGACAACCGCGAGGTGGTGACCGGCGACGACCCCAACGCCTCGGCCTTCCTGAACGAGCCCGGCGCCGGCCACAGCGGTCAGCGCTCGGACACGATCATGATCGCCCGGGTCGATGCTGCCAACAGCAGCGTCGACCTCATCTCGTTCCCGCGAGACCTGTGGATCCCGATCCAGCCCGGCGGCGAGGAGCAACGGATCAACACGGCCTACAACAACGGGGCCCAGGCCCTGGTCGACACCATCCAGACCGAGTTCGGCATCGACATCAACCACTACGTGGAGATCGACTTCTCCAGCTTCAAGGGCGTCGTCGACGCCGTCGGCGGGGTGCCGATGTACTTCGAAGGCCCCATGCGAGACGAGCACACGGGCTTCTACCAGTACGAGCTGGGGTGCCAGTCGCTCGACGGCGACCAGGGCCTGGCCTTCGCCCGCTCCCGCCACCTCGAGCACCAGGACTCCCAGGGTCGCTGGGTCGAGGACCCCACCGGCGACTTCGGGCGCATCAGCCGCCAGCAGTTCTTCATCCGCCGGGTGATCGACCGGGCCAACGCCTCGTTCGGTTCCCTCGACGTGAAGGCCGTCAACGACGTGGTGGCCTCGACCGCCGACAACCTGACCATCGACGACGGCCTCGGCCTGGGCGAGATCGTCGATCTGGCCCGAGCCTTCCAGGGGTTCTCCGGCGACCAGATCGTCACCCACAACCTCCCGGTGACCGACCGCATCACCAGCGGTGGGGCGTGGATCGCCGAGCTCGTCGAGGTCGAGGCCGAGCCGGTGCTCAACGTCTTCCGTGGTCTGCCTCCCGACGCGGTGTCGCCTGGTTCGGTGAGCCTCATCGTGCGCAACGGCAGCGGGGCCGAGATGCAGGCCACCGAGGTCTCCGGCGAGCTCGAGGGCCTCGGCTACCAGGCCGCCATCGGAGCCGACACCGACGAGACCAACACCCGCACGGTCGTGCGCTACGCCCCCGGCATGGAGCGCCACGCCGACCAGGTGGCCCGCCAGCTGGCGTCGGGGGCCGACCTCGAGGAGGACGCCTCACTCGAGGGCGAGGACTCTCCGATCGTGCTGGTCACCGGCACGGACTTCACCACCGTGCTCGACGAGGCCCGCCCGGCGACCACGACCACGACGCTCGAGGCGAGCGGGGACGAGACCACCACGACCGTGGCCGCCGAGGCCACCGACGAGATCATCGGCGTGGTGCCCGACGCCGCCCCCGCCGGTCTGGACTGCCGCTGATCCGGAGCCGGATCGGGATCGCCGGCTCCACCGCCGGCGCAGCCGGTCGTGTCGCCTCGACCCCGATGGCCCACGCGGCGGTCGAACCCATCGTCTCGACCGGGGTCTAACGTCCTGGCTCGTGCCTGGCGACACCGCGGAGCAGCCCGACGCCCCCGACCTGGACAGAGCCCGCCGCCGGCGCTGGCTGGTGCTGGCGGTGCTGTCGGGGTGCCTGGCGCTGATCTCGCTCGACAACACCATCGTCAACGTGGCCCTGCCGCGGCTCCAGGAGGACCTGGGCGCCACCCAGGAGGAGCTGCAGTGGATCGTCGACGGCTACTCGTTGCTCTTCGCCGGCTCGTTGTTGCTGGCCGGCAGCCTCGGCGACCGCTACGGGCGCCGGCTCGCGCTCCTCGTGGGTCTCGTCGTGTTCGGCGTGTTCTCCCTGGCGGCCACCCTGGCCGGTGACGCCCTGGTGCTCACCCTGTGCCGGGCGGCCATGGGCGTCGGCGGCGCGTTCATCATGCCCTCGACCTTGTCGGTGCTCACCCAGGTGTTCCCCGACCCGGCCGAGCGGGGACGGGCCATCGGCGTCTGGGCGGCGGTGGCGGGCGCGGCCGTCGCCCTCGGTCCGATCCTCGGAGGTCTGCTGGTGGAGCACTTCGACTGGCACGCCATCTTCCTCGTCAACCCGCTCCTGGTGGTCCCGCTGCTGGTCGCGGTGCTGGTGGTCGTGCCCGAGACCCGCGACCCGTCCCGGCCCCGCCTCGACCCGTTGGGGGCGGTGCTGTCGACGACCGGGTTGGTCGCCATCGTCTACTCCGTGGTGGAGGTACCCGACCAGGGGGTGGCCCCGGCCACGGTCGGCGCCGCGGTGGGAGGGTCGGTCCTGCTCGCCCTCTTCGTCGTCTGGGAGCTGCGCACCTCGGCCCCGATGCTGCAGGTCCGCTGGTTCGCCCAGCGGGTGTTCAGCGTGTCGGTGGGATCGGTGGCGGTCATCTACTTCGCCCTGTTCGGGACGATGTTCTTCGTGCCCCAGTTCCTCCAGCTGGTGTGGTCCTACAGCCCGTTGGAGTCGGGCCTCGGGGTGCTGCCCCTCGCCGGCGGGCTGCTCCTGGCGTCGCTGCTGAGCCCCCGCTGGTCGGCGAGGGTCGGCGCCCGCACCGTGGTCGTGGTCGGGTTGGCGGCGGTCGCCGTCGGCATGGGGGTGGCCTCGGTCATCACCACGGCGACCCCCTATGTCGTGCTCGGTGTCGTGCTCGCGCTCATGGGCGGCGGGCTGGGCCTGGCCCTTCCCCAGGCCACCAACGGGATCCTCGGGTCGGTGCCTCGCGAGAAGTCGGGCTCGGCGGCGGCGGTGAACGACGCCATCGGCGAGATCGGGGGATCGCTCGGCGTCGCGGTGCTCGGTGCGATCCTGGCGGCGTCGTACCGTTCGAGCATCGACGAGGCGGTGACACGCGCGGGTGACGTCGCCGATCGGCTCCCCGGCGGGGTGCTCGATGCCGTGCGCGAGTCGCTCTCCGGGGCGGTCGGCGCCGCGGCGCGCGTCGGAGGCACCTACGGCGAGGCCATCCGCAACACCGCCGGGGTGGCGTTCACCAACGGGATGACCCTCGCCCTGCTCGTCGGTGCCGCGGTGCCCTTGGTCGCCGCCGTGGTCGTGCGCCTCGTCTACCCCGGCGACCTGCCCGAGGCCAGCGAGGGCTGACCCGCCGGCGAGGTGCGGGCGGTGCTCGCCGTGCCTCAGCTGCGTGTGTGCAACACGGGTGCCGGGCAGCGCCGGGCCAGGTGCTCGCCGACGCTGCCCAGCAAGGAGGTGGCGATGGCCGGACGGCGACGGGTGCCCACCACCACCAGGGCGGCGCCGCGTCCGAGTGCCTCGAGCTCACGGCCGGGGTGTCGGGCGCCGCGGAGCACCCGGGTGACCTCGAGATCGGTGAGGTCGACGTCGACGGTGTCGAGCCAGGTGTCGAGCGCCTCGGCGGCGCGGCGTCGGACGCCTTCGGGGTCGGGCCGGTCCTTGCCCCTCCCGGCGGGCACCGGGAACGCCGTGGCGGCGGTCGCCGGGTGGTGCACGTGGACGATCTCGAGGGCTGCCCCCCGCCAGCGGGCTTCCCGGACGGCCTCGCGCAGCGCGACTGCCGAGGCGTCGTCGAGATCGACACCGACCACCACGCGTCCCGTCATCGTCCGTCCTCCCGTTGCGGCATCGGTGCCTCCTGGTCTACCGGGTGTCCCGCTCGGTCGCCGTTCGCGCCCGTCGTCGGATCTCGTCCCGCTCGGGTGCGATCCGCCTCGGGTGCGGCGCTGTCGTCGTCACCGGTCTCGAGTGACGGTCCGGGAGGGCGCCCGGCGCGTTCGGCTCGCAGGCCCCGCATGAGCCCGAAGGCCACGATCACCAGCACCATGGCGAACGGCAGGCCCATGGCCACCGCCCCGGCCTGCAGGGCCACGAGGCCTCCGGCGAGGAGCAGGGCGGCCGCCAACAGGCCCTCGGCGAGGGCCCAGAAGAGCCGGATCGGCCCGGGGGCGTCCTCGGAGCCCCTGGTGGACAACAGGCTGATCACGAACGAGCCCGAGTCGGAACTGGTGACGAAGAAGATGACGATCAGCCCCATGGCCAGCACCGTGGTGACGGTGCCGAACGGCAGCTCGGCGAGCATGGCGAACAGGCCGAAGGAGGGGTCCTCCAAGGACCGATCCACGAGGTCCGCCGCGCCGCTGAGCTGGATGTCGATGGCGGTGTTGCCCATCACCGTGAACCAGAGGAAGCTCACCAGCGTCGGCACGATGAGCACGCCGAGGGTGAACTCCCGGATGGTGCGCCCCCGGGAGATCCGGGCAATGAACATGCCGACGAAGGGCGACCAGGAGATCCACCAGGCCCAGTAGAACAACGTCCAGTCCGACAGCCACCCGTCGCCCTCGTAGGTGCCCGTCCAGGTGATGGTCTCGAGGAACCGGCTGATGTAGCCGGCGGTGTTCTCCAGGTACGCCCCCAGCAGCACCACCGTGGGGCCGGCGAGAGCCACGAACACCAACAGCGCGGTGGCGGCGATCAGGTTGCCCTGCGACAGCAGCCGGATGCCACGATCCAGCCCGCTCATCACCGAGATGGTCGCGATGAGGGTGATGACGGCCACCAGGGCGACCTGCACCCCTGTGCTGATGCCGATGTCGAAGACGTCCTCGAGTCCGGCGTTGAGCTGCATGACCCCGAGGCCGAGGGAGGTGGCGACGCCGAACATCGTGCCGAGCACGGCGGCGGTGTCGACGAGGTGGCCCATCCAGCCGTTCATCCGCTCGCCGATGAGGGGGTACAGCGCGCTGCGGACGCCGAGCGGGAGGCCGTGGCGGTAGCCGAAGTAGGCCAGGGAGGCACCGAGCACGGCGTAGACGGCCCACGGGCCGATTCCCCAGTGGTGGAAGGTCAGCACCATGGCGTCCTGGGCCGCCTCGGCGCTGCCGGGATCGGCCCGGGGTGGCTGGGCGAGGTGGGTGAGCGGCTCGGCGACCGCCCAGTAGACGAGGCCGATGCCCATGCCGGCGCTGAAGAGCATGGCGAACCAGGTGGCGTGGCCGTAGTCGGGGGTGGCGTCGTCCGGCCCCAGCCGTACCGATCCGTACGGTCCGACGATGAGCACCAGGCACAGCACCGCGAGGCCGGCCACGGTGGCGATGAGGAACCAGCCGAAGGTGTCGGTGACGAAGCCCAGCACGTCGGTCAACACTCGTTCGGAGGTGTCGCTGAAGGCCATGCTGAGCACCGAGAACACGACGATGAGCCCCGCCGAGAGCGGGAACACCACCGGGTGGATGCGTTGGCGCAGCCCGCTCACGGGTGCGACCGCCGTCGCCCGTGGCTGTCGCGCTGGGCTGGGTCGCCGGAACGGGAGCGCCGGCATCGTGGCGGTGTCGTCATGGGCTCGGCCTGCCTCAGGCTCGTGCGGAAGGGTGGTCCCGGTCCTCTCCGACCCTAGTGGTGCGCCTCCGAGGGCGACTGGGTGGCTCGCCGGAGCAGGAGCCCGGGGCCAGGGGAGAACGCGGTGCGGCGACAGGGGGCGGGCGACCCTCGACCTGCGCCCGCCCGCAGGTCGAGCCCCACATCACACGAGCGCCCTCGGCAGGATTCGAACCTGCGCACACGGCTCCGGAGGCCGATGCTCTATCCCCTGAGCTACGAGGGCTGGTGGGCCAGGAGGCCCGGCCGGCGGCCCGCAGGCCGTCGGGCAACGATAGCGCCTCGTTCGGTCGGCTCCGTCAGTGGTCCTTCGTCAGTGGTCCTCGACGATCTCGTTGCCGAAGGGCCACAGGGCCAGCACCGAGAGCTTGAACGCCTGGATGCCGAACGGGATGCCGATGACGGTCAGGCACAGGAGCAGGCCGCCGAGGATGTGGACGAGGAAGATCTCCCAGCCGAACAGCACCAGCCACACCACGTTGGCCACCGTCTCCAGGCAGCCTCCCCGGCGTTCCCGGGGCACCACGCGGCGGCCGAACGGCCACAGCGAGAACTGGGCGAGCTTGAAGGACTGGATGCCGAACGGGATGCCGATGATGGTCAGGCACATGAGCAGCCCACCGAGGGCGTACCCGAGCGCCAGCCAGAGCCCGGCGAACACGAACCACAAGACGTTGCCGATGGTCTTCACCCACTCAGCATCGCGTCGTCGCGGCCGCTACGGAAGGATCGATGCCATCGGGCGGGCTCGCCGCCGGGCGGGTGCCGAACGGCCTCGGGCCCGGCCGGGAGGCGACGGTAGGATCCCCCTCCGCCACACCCCCCGATCGTCGAAGGACACCCGTGATCCGCGACCACCTCGCCGGCGCCCTGCGAACGGCGCTCTCGACCCTCGAGGTCAATCCCCTTCCCGAGACGATCAACCTCGAACGTCCGGCGCGGCGAGAGCACGGCGACTGGTCGTCCAACGTGGCGCTGGTGGCGGCCAAGAAGGCCGGCTGGAACCCTCGCGACCTGGCCACCCGCCTGGCCCAGGTGCTCGAGGCCGACCCGCCGGCGCACGTCACCGCCGTCGAGGTGGCCGGACCCGGGTTCGTGAACTTCCGCCTGGCTGACTCGTGGCTCCACGACGTGCTCGGCGAGGTTCTCGAGGCCGGGGTCGAGGGCTACGCCCGCAGCGACATGGGTGGTGGCGCCCGGGTGCTGGTGGAGTTCGTGAGCGCCAACCCCACAGGACCGTTGCACGCCGGCCACGGTCGAGGCGCGGCCTACGGCGACTCGCTGGCCCGGGTCCTCGAGCGCACCGGGCACGTGGTGAGCCGCGAGAACTACCTCAACGACCGCGGCACCCAGATGCAGCTCTTCGTCGCCTCCCTGGCCGCTCGCCAGCGGGGCGAGGACGTGCCCGAGGGCGGCTACCAGGGCCAGTACATCGTCGACTGGGCGGCCGAGATCCCCGAAGGGGCCGACCTGCTGGAGTGGGGCGAGGCCCGGGCGGTCGAGGACCACCGCGAGACGCTGCGGCGCATGAACGTGCACTTCGACGTGTGGTTCAGCGAACGGTCGATGGTCGAGTCCGGCGCCATCACCACCACCCTGGCCGACCTGCGTGAGCGGGGGGTGGTGTACGACCACGACGGGGCGGTGTGGCTGCGCTCCACCGACTTCGGCGACGACAAGGACCGCGTCCTGGTCAAGAGCGACGGCGAGTACACCTACCTGCTGCCCGACATCGCCTACCACCGCGACAAGTTCGCCCGGGGCCACGACCTGCTCATCGACGTGTGGGGAGCCGACCACCACGGCTACGTGCCCCGCATGAAGGCGGCCATGCAGGCCCTGGGCCACGACCCCGGTGAGCTCGAGTGCGCCATCATCCAGCTGGTCAACCTGCTCAAGGGCGGGCAACCGGTGCGCTTCTCCAAGCGAGCCGGCGACATCGTGGAGCTGGCCGAGGTCCTCGACGAGGTCGGGGCCGACTCGGCCCGGCTCACCTATCTGCTGCAGTCCATCGACTCCACGCAGACCTTCGACTACGACGTGGTGAAGAGCCGGGCCATGGACAACCCGGTCTTCTACGTCCAGATGGCCTACGCCCGCATCCGCTCCATCCAGCGGGTGGCGGCCGAGCGGGGCGTGGCCACCTCGGCGCTGGCCGGCGTCGACCGCTCGCTGCTGGTGCACGAGCGCGAGCTCGATGTCCTGCGGGCCCTCTCCGAGCTGCCCGACACCGTCGTGGCCGCCGCCAACGACCGGGCCCCGCACCGCATCAGCACGTGGGTGCGCGAGCTGGCCGGCACCGTGCACGGCTTCTACCACGACTGCTACGTGCTGGGAGAGGGCGTCTCCCCGGAGCTCACCCAGGCCCGCCTGGCCCTGGTCGAGGCGGCGGCGGTGGGGTTGGCGATCGGGCTGGACCTGCTCGGCGTGAGCGCACCGGACCAGCTGTGAGCGTCCTGCCGTTCTCGTTGCTGCCCCAGACCGCCTCGGTGGGGGAGCAGGGCCAACTGCTCGTCGGTGGCTGCGACACCCTCGAGCTGGCCCGCGAGTTCGGCACGCCCCTCTTCGTCTACGACGAGGCCCACCTGCGAGCCCGGTGCCGTGAGGCGGTCGCCGCCTTCGGTCCCGGGGTCAACTACGCCACCAAGGCCTTCCTGTGCATGGCCATGGCCCGCCTGGCCAGCGAGGAGGGCTGCAACCTCGACGTCTCCACCGGTGGCGAGTACCACGTCGCCCGCGCCGCGGGGGTCGCGCCGGAGCGCCTCGTCCTGCACGGCAACAACAAGAGCGAGCCGGAGCTGCGACGGGCGCTCGAGGAAGGCGTGGGCCGGGTGGTGGTCGACTCCTTCGACGAGATCGCCCGCATCGAGCGCCTGGTCGCCGAGGGTCTCCCTCCGGCACGGGCGCTGCTGCGCATCACGCCCGGCGTCGAGGCTCACACCCACGAGTTCGTGCGCACCGGCCAGGACGACTCCAAGTTCGGTTTCGGGTTGAAGGTCGGCGACGCCGACCGGGCGGTGGAGGCGGTGCGGGCCTCACCCGCCTTCGACCTGGTCGGGGTGCACGCCCACATCGGGTCCCAGGTGTTCGAGGCCCGCTTCTTCGAGCTGGCGGTCGAGGCGCTGGCCCCGTTCGTGCAGCGCCACGACCTGCCGGAGCTGTCCCTCGGCGGGGGGCTGGGTGTGGCCTACGTGGAGGGCGAGGAGGCCCCTTCCATCACCGAATGGGGGGCCGCGGTGCGGCGCGCCGTGGCCGAGGCCGGCATCACCGCCACGGTGACGGCCGAGCCGGGCCGGGCGCTGGTGGCCCAGGCCGGGATGACGCTCTACCGGGTGGGCACCATCAAGGACATCCCCGGCATCCGCACCTACGTCTCGGTCGACGGGGGCATGAGCGACAACCCCCGCCCGGTGCTCTACGGCAGCGGCTACGAGGCGTTCCTGCCCCGCGCCGTGCAGGCCGAGCGGCCCCGGGTCGTCACCGTGGTGGGCAAGCACTGCGAGAGCGGCGACGTGCTCGTCCGCGACGCCCGGGTGCCGGCCGACCTCGTCGTCGGCGACGTCCTGGCCACGCCCGTCACCGGGGCCTACGGCCACTCGATGGGGTCCACGTACAACAAGGTCCCCCGGCCGGCGGTCGTGTTCGTGGCCGACGGCGACGCCCGGCTGGTGGTGCGTCGGGAGACCGCCGACGACCTCCTCTCCCTCGACGTCGTCTGACGCCCACGGTGACCGGCACCGAGGTCGTCCTCGTCGCCGTGGTGGTGGCCATGGCGGCCGGGGTGCAGACCGTCACCGGTTTCGGCTTCGCCCTGCTGGCCGTGCCGTTCATGTCCCTGGTCGTCCCGCCGGAGACGGCCGTGGTGATCGCGGCGACGCTCGGGGTGCTCACCAGCTCCGGTCAGGCGTGGGCCGAACGCGCCCACGCCGATCGGCGCACCGTGGCGTGGATGCTGGGTGGGGCGGCGGTGGGCGCTCCCTTCGGGTTCCTCGTCCTGGTCGTCACGACCGAGCGCCAACTACGGCTCGTCCTCGTCGGGGTGATCGTCACGTTCCTGGCAGTCGACCTGCTGGGCCGCCGACCGTCACGGGCCAGCCGTGGGGTCGACGCCGCGGCCGGTGCGGTCAGTGGGGCGCTCAACACGGCCCTGGCCACCAACGGCCCCCCGCTGGTCATGGCCCTGCACGCCCGGCACCTCCCCCCGCCGCGCTTTCGCGGCACGCTCACCGCGGTGCTGGCCGGCTCCGGCGTGCTCACCGTCGCGCTGTTCGCCCTCGGGGGGCGCTACGACGCTGACATCTGGTGGGCGCTGGCGGCCGCCCTCCCGGGCCTGGGGCTCGGGTTCGGTCTGGGGTTGCGCCACCGCGGTCGTGTGGGCCCCGAACGGTTCCGCCAGGTGGTCACCGTGCTGTTGGCGGTGACGGCCACCGTCGCCCTGGTGGGCGTCGTCCGCGCCTGACCCGACGGCGCCCACGCGGGACGGGCGGTCCCACCCGCCGGGGTGTCCAGCCCCCCGGCGGGCGGGCCGACCCTCGTCGACGGACCCTCACAGCCGTCGACGCGAGCTGGTCATGGGGGCGGGTACCCCTCGGACTCAGGCGAGCTCGGCCAGGACGTCGGTGTTGAGGCGGTAGGCGAGCAGCACCTCGTCGATGATGCGGGCCTTCTCCGGCTCGGTCCAGGGCGTGGCGTCGAGCCGGAGGCGGTACTGCTGCTTGAACGCCTTGGGGTCGACGCGGTCGAAGACGTAGAAGCTGGTGCCGGCGTGGTCGGCGATGTCGTAGGTGCGCTCGACGACCCGCCGGATGACCTGACCACCGGAGAGGTCGCCCATGTAGCGCACGTAGTGGTGGGCCACATAGGCGCCGGGGTCGGTGGCGGCCACGTCGCGGAGGCGGCCGCAGTAGGCGGCCGTGGCAGGCGTGGGCTCGATGCTGGATCGCCATCCGCGGCCCAAGAGGGCGTCGAGGTCGGCGTGCAGAGCCGGGAGGCGGTACAGCTCCGGGAAGACGAAGCGGGACCCGATGGGATCGTCGGCCATGCGCTGCGAGGCCGCCTCCAGGTCCCGGTAGGCGAAGTACTGCTGGGCGACGAGCCGGGCGTAGGCCGCCCGGTCGAGCCGCCCGGCCATGAGGTCCTGCATGTACCGGGAGTGCTCGGCGTGCTCGTGGACCTCCCAGGAAGCGGCCTTCACCGCCTCGGAGAACGCTGCCGTCGCGCCGTCGGTTCGATCCTGCTCGGTCGTGGACACGGTGTGCTCCTCCCCGCCGCCCGGCGGTGGTCGTCCAGGCCGTGGCGGTGACATCCGACCCGGGGGCCTGCTTGCCACCGCTCACCCATCGCTGGTTAGCTGTGTTGGCATCGGATGTTAGGCAGACCTATTACGAGCTGTCACGTCCGTGTCGCACGGGCAGGAGGAGGACCGGCGATGCGCACCGCACCGCAGAAGTCGACCACGAGACGCGAAGGCGTCGCAGCCCGCCGATCCGCTCTCGCCAGGCGGGGGCTGCTGGGCGTCGCCGTGGTCCTGGTGGCGATCGGGGCCTTCGCCGTCGGACCCTCCGCCGAGCCCGCGTCGGCCCAGGGCTGCGGCCCCGTGCTGACGGTGTCGAAGTCCCAGGGCCTCGACCCGAACGGCGAGACGGTCACCGTCACGGGCTCGTGCTTCGACGTGAACAAGGGGATCTACGTCGCCTTCTGCGTCGTCCCCCCGCCCGGGTCGCCGCCGTCGCCGTGTGGCGGCGGCGTGGCCGTGGAGGGCTCCGGCGGTCTCTCGCACTGGATCTCGTCGAACCCGCCGCCCTATGCGCAGGGGCTGACCGTCCCCTACGGACCGGGCGGATCGTTCTCGGTCACGCTGCGCCCGTCCGCCATGCTCAACCCCGACGTCGACTGCCGGGTGGTGCAGTGCGCCATCTCCACCCGCAACGACCACACCCGGGCCAGCGACCGCGGCCAGGACGGCATCGTGCCGGTGAGCTTCGCCGCCCCGGTCGCCCCTCCGGCGACGGAACCCCCGGCTGCCGTTCCGCCCGAGACCGTGCCGGAGACGGTCCCCGAGACGACGACCACCACGGTGCCGCCGGAGACCACCACGACCACCGAGGCCACCACCACCACCACCGGGGTCGAGGAGCGCTTCGACGAGGAGGCCGAGCTGGCTTCCGCCGACGGTGAGGGCAGCGGCGGACCAGGGGCCGGTGCGTGGGTCGGCATCGTCGTGGTCCTGGTGCTCCTCGCGGGGGGCGGCGCCGCGTTGGTCCTGCGCCGCCGGGACTCGTCGGCAGAGGCGTCCTGAGATGCGCCGCCACCGGTGCCGTCGCCTCTTCGCCGTGGCCGCGCTGCTCCTCGCGGTCACGCTCGGAGCCTCGGCGTGCGGTGCGGCCACCTCGATCGGGACCCCGGAAGGCGACGGGGTGGAGCTCTCGCCGGTCGCCACCGCGCCCACGCCCGTCCTTCCCGCCGAGGTCCGTTCCGCCGATGGCACCATCGTCACCGTCACCGACGCCTCTCGCATCCTGCCGTTGTGGGGCAACCTCTCCGAGATCGTGTTCGCCCTCGGCCTCGGCGACCGCGTCGTGGGGCGAGACGTGTCGGCCACCTTCCCCGGCACGGAGGACCTCCCGATCGTCACCCGGGCCCACGACGTGAGCACCGAATCGGTGCTGTCGCTCGAGCCGACGGTGGTGCTGGCCCAGACCGACACCGGTCCACCCGAAGCCCTCGACCAGATCCGCGCCGCCGGCATCGCAGTGGTGGTGCTCGAGATGCCGATGAGCATCGACGACATCACGCCGCGCATCCGCACCATCGCCGAGGCGCTGGGCGTGCCCGCCGCCGGGGAAGACCTCGTCGACCGGACCGAGCGGGAGATCGCCGACGCCCGCGACACCATCCCGGAAGGCTCCGAGCCCCTGGTCGCCTTCTTGTACCTGCGCGGCCAGGCAGGCGTGTACCTGCTCGGCGGAGAGGGGTCGGGTGCCGATTCGATGATCGCCGCAGCCGGCGGAGAGGACGCCGGCCGCGCCATCGGCCTCGACCGACCGTTCACCCCGATCACCAGCGAGGCCATGGTCGAGGCCGCGCCGGACGTGATCCTGCTCACCGGCAGCGGCCTCGAGTCGGTCGGCGGCATCGACGAGCTCCTGGCCATGCCCGGGATCGCCCAGACACCCGCCGCCGCGAGCCGGCGGGTGGTGACCGTCGAGGACGGCATCCTCTACAGCTTCGGCTCGCGCACCCCGCTCGCCCTCGCCGAGCTCATCGAGGCGATCCACACCGACGGATCGGCATCGTGACCGACCTGGCCGAGGCGCCGCCCGGGACCTCCGCCGAGCTGCCGGGCGGCTCCGACGGCGACGACCTCGAGGACGTCGTCGCCGCGACTCGGCCACTCCTGCACGGCCCCGTCCTCCTCGGCCTCCTGTCGCTGGCTCTCCTCGCCATGTCGGTGGCCGCTGCGGCCATCGGGTCGTTCCCGGTGTCGCCGCTCGAGGTGCTCTCCTCGGTGCTCGACCGCGTGGGACTCCAGGTGGGCACCGCCCCCACGGGCGTCGCCGAGTCGGTGCTCTGGGAGGTCCGCTTCCCGCGTGTCGCCCTCGCCGTGCTCGTGGGCGCCGCCCTGGGCTGTGCCGGCGCGGCCATGCAGGGCACCTTCGCCAACCCCCTCGCCGAGCCCGGCATCGTCGGGGTCTCCTCCGGAGCGGCCATGGGCGCGGTGGCCTCCATCGTGGTGGGCTTCACGGTGTTGGGGAACTGGAGCCTCAGCCTGGCCGCCTTCGTCGGCGGTCTGCTCACCGTCGTGGTGGTCTACCTGGCCTCTCGGGCCAACGGGCGCACCGAGGTGGTCACCCTGATCCTCACCGGCATCGCGGTGAACGCGCTCACCGGTGCGGTCATGGGGCTGCTCACCTACTTCTCCACCGACGCCCAGCTGCGCAGCATCACCTTCTGGCAGCTCGGCAGCGTGGCCCAGGCCACCTGGCCCAAGGTGGCGGCGGTGGCCCCGTTGGCGCTGTTGGGGGTGGTGCTGGCCGTCACCAAGGCCCACCAGCTCGACCTGCTCTCTCTGGGAGAGCGCTCGGCCCGTCACCTCGGCGTCGACGTCGAACGCCTCCGTGTGCAGATGCTGGTGATCGTGGCCGTGCTCACCGCCGCCGCGGTGGCGGTGTCGGGGATCGTCCTCTTCGTCGGCCTGGTCGTCCCCCACCTCGTGCGCATGGTCGCGGGGCCCTCCCACCGGTTGTTGCTGGTGGCGTCGGCCCTGGGTGGCGCCGTCATCGTCGTCGGCGCCGACCTGGCGGCGCGCACGGTGGCCGCCCCGGCTGAGGTGCCGCTCGGCGTGCTGACCGCGCTGGTGGGCAGCCCCTTCTTCTTCTGGCTGCTGCGTCGCACCCGGGCCCGCCAGGGCGGCTGGGCGTGACGGCCCTCCTGGCCCGGCTGGCCGGCGGAGGGCGCGGTCGCCGAGACAGGGACCTGGTGCCCGAGCGGGTGGGCCGGGGCGGGTCCCTGGTGGTGGCCCGATCCCTGCGCGTCGACCTCGGGGGCACCACGATCCTGCACGACGCATCGCTCGACGTCCGGGCCGGAGAGCTGGTGGCGCTGGTGGGCCCCAACGGCGCCGGCAAGTCCACGCTCCTCGGGGCGCTGGCCGGCGACGTGGCCGTGGTCGGTGGGGTCGTCGAGCTCGACGGGCGCGCCATCTCGGCGATGCCGCCGGGTGAGCTGGCCCGGCGTCGGGCGGTGTTGCTCCAGCAGGTGGCGGTCGCCTTCCCGTTCCGGGTCGTGGACGTGGTCCGGATGGGTCGGGCCCCGTGGGCCGGCCTGGGGGACGACGACCGCGACGACGCCGTGGTCCGGGCGGCCTTGGCCACGACCGACACGTCCCATCTGGCGGCGCGCACCTTCCCCACCCTCTCGGGTGGCGAGCGGGCCCGGGTGGCCCTGGCCCGGGTGCTGGCCCAGCAGGCCCAGTTGGTCCTGCTCGACGAACCCACCGCCGCGCTGGACCTGCACCACCAGGAGCTGGTGCTGGAGACGGCACGGCAGCGCGCCGACGCCGGCGACGGGGTGGTGGTGGTGTTGCACGACCTGGGGCTGGCGGCGGCCCACGCCGACCGGGTGGTGGTGGTCGCCGGTGGACACGTGGTGGCCGATGGCCCGCCCGCCGAGGTGCTCACGCCCACGCGCCTGGGGGCGGTGTACGACCACGACATCGAGGTCCTCCGCCACCCCGAGACCGGCGCTCTGCTCGTGCTTCCTCGCCGCGCTCTCCGCTGAGGCGATCGGGCCCGCCACGACGGTGGACCCGTCTTGCGCTCGTCGCCCGTGACTGCGTACCCTGACGCAGCGTAGTAGGCATACCTAATAACCTTGTGAAGGTTGTCCGACCCTCGAGGAGCGACATGGACACCGACGACACCTCCCAGCGGAGGTCCCCCACCAGAACGACGCGGCGAGCACTGTTGGCGTTCGTCGTGCTCGCCGCCGCGGCGATCGTGGCCAGCCCGGTGAGCGCCGACGACACGCCGGTGTGGGAGCCCGCGCTGTCGGTGTCGAAGACGACGGATCTGGACCGTGACGGGGAGACGGTGACGGTGACGGGCGCCGGGTTCGACCCGGCGGCCAACATCGGTTCTCGGCCGCCGGCGAACGGTCAGCCGGCCGGCGTGTACGTGGCGTTCGGCAAGTTCGCCGATGACTGGCGGCCATCGGAAGGGGCCGCCTCGTCGAGCCGTGAGGTGATCGCGCAGAGGTGGGCCGCCCCGGCCGCGCTGGCACCGGTCCTGTCGCCGACCGGGAGCTACGTGGAGCTGGCTCCCGACGGCACGTTCACCGCCCAGCTCCCGGTCGAGATGGCCGACGCCGTGGCCGGCAACTACGGCGTGTACACGTACCCGGCCAGCGGCGCGACCAACCCCGCCCAGGAGCTGTACGTCCCCATGTCGTTCGCGTCGGAGCCGACGCCGACCACGTCGACCACCGTCCCACCGCCCACGTCGACCACCGTCCCGCCGACCACGTCGACCACGTCGACCACCGTCCCGCCGACCACGTCCACCACCGTCCCGCCGACCACCGTCCCGCCGACCACGTCCACCACCGTCGCACCGACCCCGACCACGCCTCCCCCGACCATGCCTCCCACCACCGCCGCACCCACGGGGCCGCTGCAGATCGTGGGTGGCCACCTCGACTGGGGCGTCAAGGCCTCGTTCCACAGCTACGTCACCGGGGGCATCGCCCAGGGCTCGATCGCGACGACCGGCGGCGCCAGCACCAACCCCGACGGCACCTTCCGCTTCCCGGCCCAGCCGGGCGTGGGTGAGGTCGCCCCCGACGGCCAGCGCGTCGACGCCGGCTTCGGCGGAGCCGTGCGCTTCACCGGTCACGGCGGACAGCTCGACCTGCAGCTCTCCGACATCCGGGTCGACGTCGACGGTGTCACCGGTGTGCTCGTGGCCGACGTCGAGAGCACCCCGCTGGCCCCCGGCGCGCTCGGTGCCACGGTGCCCTCGTCGTTCACCTCGCTCCAGGCCGCCGAGGTCCACGACGACGTCGTGCTGGCCACCCTCAGCGTCGCGGGCACGCCCGGTCGGGTGGCCGCCACCGTGACCTGGCCCGCCATCGCCGCCAGCCTCACCGAGGCCGGGGTACCGGCGTTCTCGGACTTCTACGCCGCCGGTGACGCCCTGGATCCGCTCACCGTCGTGCTCGAGCTGAGCTCGGTGCCCGACGTCGCCGAAGGCCGGCCCACGACGGATGGCACCACCGGCGGGGTCACCGGCGTCGGCGGGGGAGCGACTCCCGTCGGTGTCGCCACCGGCACCCTGCCCTACACCGGCTCGGACTCGTCCGCCCTGTGGTGGACCGCCGCCGCCCTGCTGCTCGGGGGTGCCGGCGTGGCCGGTACGGCTGCGATCAGGCGCCGGGCCGAGGTGCGACCCGGCGGGGACGACCGCTAGGGCCCAGCCGGACCCCCAGGGCCCGCAGTACGAACGTGGTCGTGACCTCGATGCTCTCGGTGAGGGCATCGGGGTCACGGTCCTCGGCTGCGCCGCGGTCGATGCACGCGGTCACCAGCGGCATGGCGCCCTCGACGTCGTCGTCGGGCAGGTACCCCTCGGCGACGGCCTCGCGCAGGACCTGGCGCAGGATGCCCTCGAGCACGACCGCGTGCTGCGCGACCCGCTGGTAGGCCGCCGGAGAGATGGCCACGCGCAGGTCACGGCCCGGCGGGAGGTGGTGGCTGGCGAAGTAGCGCAGTTGCGACGCGATGAGCGCGCGCAGCCGGTCGACGGGGTTGTCGATCTCTTCGAGCTCGGCTCGCAGGGCCCCCGCGTAGGCGGTCGACTCGTGGTCGGCATAGGCCACCACCAAGGCGTCCTTGTCCGAGAAGTAGTTGTAGACCGATGTCCGCGACACCCCGGCCCGGGCCGCCACGTCGGCGAGGCTGATGGCGTCGTAGCCCTGCTCGTAGAGGAGCTCGGCGAAGGCGCCGAACAGCGCCTCACGACCCGCCTGGCGGGCGGAGTCCGGCGCGCCTGCCCCGCGTGGCACCTCAGTGCTCTTCGGCGGCGGGTCGCTCGATGCCCAGGGCCGCGCAGGCCCGCTCGTGCAGCTCGACGACGGCCACTCGCACCTGGGGGCGCTCGGTGATCCGTTCGGGCCACTCGATGCGCACCGCCGCGTCGCCGTCGGGGCCGGTGACCACGAAGTCGATGCCGTCGCCGTCGACCCCGGTCATCGTCGCGGTCTCGGCGTCCGGACGTCCGCCGAGACCCTGGCAGATGCGCACGTTGTCGTCGGCGTGGTCGTCGTTCATGTGGCGAGCGATGGCCTCCACGACCTCGGGCGGGAACGTCGGGGTGTCGGCGGTGGGCATGGCGCCCGAGGATAGGACGGCAAGCGGCCCTGCTCGTCGGCGGACGCCACGTCGGGCACCGGCCGGCGGCGCCGGTAGCCTCTCGCCGGTGAACGGACCCGTCGTGAAGGTCGGGGTGCTCGGATGCGGCACCGTCGGCTCATCGCTCATCAACCTCGTGGCCCGTCAGGGCGACTTCATCGAGTCCCGCACCGGCCTGCGCCTGGAGATCGCCCGGGTGGCGGTGCGCGACATGGGCAAGGCTCGCGAAGTCGACCTCCCCCCGGAGGTCTTCACCGGTGAGCCCGCCGCCATCGTGGCCGATCCCGACATCGACGTGATCGTCGAGGTGATGGGCGGTGTGGTGCCGGCCCAAGACCTGGTCCTGTCGGCCATCGCCGCCGGCAAGCCGGTCGTCACCGCCAACAAGGAGCTGTTGGCCGCGGTCGGGCCGGAGGTGTTCGCCGCCGCCGAACACGCCAAGGTCGACCTGTTGTTCGAGGCCGCCGTCGCCGGGGGCATCCCCTTCGTACGGCCGTTGCGCGAGTCGCTGCTGGGCGAGCCGGTGTTCCGGGTGCTCGGCATCATGAACGGCACCACCAACTACATCCTCACTCGGATGACCGAGGCGGGAGCCGACTACACCGAGGCGCTCGCCGAGGCCCAGGAGCTGGGGTTCGCCGAGGCCGATCCCACCGCCGACGTCGACGGCTTCGACGCCGGGGCCAAGATCGCCATCGTGGCCTCGCTGGCCTTCGGGGCCCGGGTGCGGGCCTCCGATGTCGATTGCGAGGGCATCCGCGGCATCACCGCCGATGACATCGCCTTCGCCGGCCGGCACGGCTTCGTCGTGAAGCTCCTCTCGGTGGCCGAGCGCTTCAGCGGCCCCGAAGGCAACCGCATCGTCGCCCGGGTGCACCCGGCCTTCGTGCCCGACACCCACCCGTTGGCCTCGGTGCGCGAGAGCTTCAACGCCATCTTCGTGCAGGGCAAGTCCGTCGGCGACCTCATGTTCTACGGGCGCGGGGCGGGTGGCGGCCCCACCGCCAGCGCCCTGCTCGGCGACCTCATCGACGCCGCGTCCAATCGCCAGCGCAACAACCACGCCAGCCTCGGCAGCTTCAGCGACATGCCCCTGCGGCCGGTCGACGAGCTCACCTCGGCGTTCTACGTGAGCATCGAGACCGCCGACCGGCCGGGCGTGCTGGCCGCCGTCGCCGGGGCCTTCAGCGACCACGGGGTCTCCATCGCCTCCATGGAGCAGGAAGCCCCGACGACCGACCCGACCGCCCCGCCGGTACGAGGGCAGGCCCGACTCGAGTTCGTCACCCATCTGGCCCGCGAGCGCGACCTCACCCAGACCCTGCAGGAGCTGTCCGACCTCGACATCGTGCTCAAGGTGGGCAGCGTGATCCGCGTCCTCAGTGACGAGAGCGGCTTCCGGTGAGCCCTCTGCACTACGTCTCCACCAGAGGGGCGGCACCCGAGCTCGACTTCGCCGATGTCCTCCTCGCCGGGCTGGCCCGCGACGGCGGGCTCTACGTGCCCGCGTCCTGGCCGACGCTGCCCGACGGCTCGCTCGAGCGGTTCGCCTCCATGTCGTACGCCGACGTTGCCGTCGAGGTGATGTGGCCCTTCGTCGAGGGCTCGATCGACGCCGACGTGTTCGCCGACATCGTCGCCGCGGCCTACGCCACCTTCGACGCGGCCGAGGTCGTGCCCCTCACCGACCTGGGCGACGGCCTCTGGCTGGCCGAGCTCTTCCACGGCCCCACGCTGGCCTTCAAGGACGTCGCCCTGCAGCTGGTGGGCCGGTTGTTCGACCACGTGCTGGGCCAGCGGGGCGAGCGCGTCACCATCGTCGGGGCGACATCGGGCGACACCGGTTCGGCGGCCATCGACGCCTGTCGCGACCGGGCCGCCATCGACATCTTCGTCCTGCACCCCCACGAGCGGGTCTCGGAGGTGCAGCGCCGCCAGATGACCACGGTGCTGGCCGACAACGTGCACAACTTGGCGGTGCGGGGCACGTTCGACGACTGCCAGGACCTGGTGAAGGCGTTGTTCGCCGACACCGAATTCCGTGATCGCCGCCACCTCTCCGCGGTGAACTCCATCAACTGGGCCCGGGTGATGGCCCAGATCGTCTACTACGTCACCACTGCCGCTCGCCTCGGGGCGGGCGGCAGCCGGCCGGTGGCGTTCTCGGTGCCCACCGGGAACTTCGGCAACGTGTTCGCCGGGTACGCCGCCCAGCGCATGGGCGTGCCCATCAGCCAGTTCGTGGTGGCCTCCAACCGCAACGACATCCTCACCCAGTTCCTGACCACCGGGGCGATGACCATCGGCGAGGTCCACCCCACCCTCAGCCCGAGCATGGACATCCAGGTCTCGTCCAACCTCGAGCGGCTCCTGTTCGAGCTGTTCGGCCGCGACGGCACGGCGGTGGCCGAGCTCATGTCGCGCTTCCGGGCCGAGGGCACCGTCGCCCTCGAACCAGACCGACTCGACCTGCTGAGCGAGCACTGGACCGGTACCCGGGTCGACGACGAGGGCACCACCAGGACCATCCGCGCGCTCCACGAGCGCACCGGGCTGTTCGTCGATCCCCACACCGCGGTCGGCCTGGCGGCGGCCGAACAGTCCCGCCGCGACGCCGACGTGCCCATGGTGGTGCTGGCCACCGCCCACCCGGCCAAGTTCCCCGACGCCGTCGAGGCGGCCACGGGCGTGCGCCCGCCGTTGCCGACGCACCTGGCCGACCTCTTCGATCGCCCCGAGCGCTACGACGTGGTCGATGACGACGTCGCCGTGGTCCGCGACGTCATCGACGACACGCTCGGCTGAGTCGGCCCCCGTAGGGGCTCACCGGGTTCGATGCCCCGGCCGGAGCGGCGTTGGGCCATCATCGAGGTCATGAAGTACGTGGTCTGCGTCCCCGACGGTTGTGCCGACGAGCCGGTGGCCGAGCTCGGAGGGCGCACGCCCCTCGAAGCGGCCGACCTGCCCAACCTGCGGGCGCTGGCCGCCCGCGGCGAGGTGGGGCGGGCGGCGGTGATCCCGGACGGGTTCCCTCCTGGCTCCGACGTCGGCAACATGTCGATCTTCGGATACGACCCGGCCCGCTACCACACCGGTCGCGCCCCCATCGAGGCGGCCGCCCTCGGCTTGAAGCTCGAGTCCGACCAGGTCGCCTACCGCTGCAACCTCGTGACCATCGGCGACGACGGGACCATGGTCGACTTCGCCGGCGGCCATCCCTCCACCGAGGAGGCCGCGGCGGTCGTCGAGTCGTTGCAGGCCGAGCTGGGGGGCGACGGCGTGTCGTTCCACCCCGGCGTGCAGTACCGCCACATCGTGGTGGCCCCCAAGGACTGGGTGGAGGCGGAGTGCACGCCTCCCCACGACCTCACCGGCCAGGCCGCCGTGTGGCCCACCGGGCCGGCCGCGCCCTCGCTGCAGCGGCTCATGGACGCCTCTCGCGCCATCGTGGGCCCCTCGCCCATCGGGGCCAACCAGATCTGGCTCTGGGGCCAGGGGTTCCAGCCCCAGATGCCCTCCTTCGCCGAGACCTACGGTCTCGACGCCGCCCTCGTGACCGCCGTCGACCTGGTGCGAGGGCTCGGCGTGCTCACCGACGTGCGGGCGGTCGACCTGCCCACGGCGACGGGCTGGTACGACACCGACTACGAGGGCAAGCGCGACTGCGCTCTCGAGGCTCTGGCCGGCGGGGCGGACCTGTTCATCCTCCACGTCGAGGCGAGCGACGAGGCCGGCCATGCCGGGGACGTCGAGGAGAAGGTGAAGGCTCTGGAGAACTGGGATCGTCGCATCCTGGCCGACCTCGTCCCGGGGCTCGACGCCATGGGACCGTGGCGGCTCCTGCTCCTGCCCGACCACGCCACCCCGTTGGCCACCCGCACCCACACCTCCGAGCCGGTGCCGTACCTGCTCGTCGACTCCGCCGTCGACGGAGCAGGCGGCACGTACAGCGAGTCGGGGGTCGAGGGGCTCGAGCCGGTTCCGGGCCACGAGCTCATGGCCCGCCTGATCCGGTCCTGACCGAGGCGGTCGACGCGCGGCAGAGGCCCGGCCGATGGCCGGGCCTCTGCGCGTGCCGGTCGGAGACCGGCGTCGACGGCGGGTGCCGAAGGGGTCAGCCGGTCACCGAGGGGACAGCGGCCACGGGAGCGGCATGGCTCGGAGCCGGGGCGGGCGCCGGGGCCGGAGCCGGAGCCGGGGTGACGGGGACGTCGAGCACCTGCTGGACCAGCCCGAGCGGGAAGTCGACGTTGCTCGCCGATCCCACCGCGTAGACGATGACGTTCTTGGCGGCCGGGATCTCGACGCTGCCAGGGGAGAGGGCGGGCAGCGGCGTGCCGTCGGTGAGCTGGACGGCGATGTCGTAGGTGCCGGCGGGCAGCACGGCCGAGGCCTGGGCGCCGGGGGCCAGGTCGGGGATGGCCACCTCGCCGTTCACCAGGACCTGCACGGCCGGGGCGTCGGCGGTGTGGCGCACGGTCACGCGGGACGAGCCCTCGGCCACCTCGCTCAGGTCGTTGGCGAAGGCCTGGAGGTTCGGGGTGCCTCCCTGGACGTTGGCCACGACCGACAGGTCGGCGCCGCCCGGGACGTCGAGGGTCTGGTCGATCACCTGGTTGGCGGGCACGGTCGGGTCGTCACCGGTGGCCACGACCACGACAGGGAGGGGGCCTTCGGGGATGGGGAGCGGACCGGCGGTGGCGCCCGGCTGGAAGTCGGTGAGGATCCGGTTGGCCTCGGCCGTGCCGCCGGCATAGACGTCGACGGGGACGCCGGGGATGCCGTGCACGATGTACACCTGGGAGTCGACGGCCGAGGCCCGGCCCACCCCGAAGGTGGGGATGGCCACGGCGATGGCGGCGAGGAGGGCGAAGGCGACGACGAGCGGCCTCCGGCGGATCGTGGTCATCGGTGGTGGTTCTCCTTGGGTCCCGTCCGGGAGTCGAGGCCACGGCGGCCTCTGGCGCCCTCCCGGGCAATTACCACTGATCGAGTGGTCGGCGGTTCTACGGCGCCGGGTCCGAGGGTGGATGACGAAGAGGTCCGAGATCGCCGTCGGTCCTCCTCGTCGACGGCCCGAAGGGGCGGGATCCGGCGTCGCCGACCCTCGAGCCGTCCCGGAACGCACCGGGGAGGACGGCAGGGGTTGCCCGGCGCCACCCCCCACCGGTACGGTTGGCCCGCCCGTCGACCGCCGACGGTGCTCCCCGAGCGCCCGACCGGTCGCCTCGGCGACGGCACACCGCACGTCCCGGACCGCTCCACCCGAGCGCACGACCGTGCGGTACCCGGCCCCGGCAGCCGCCGGCGCGGCGCTCCCGACCGACTCGTCGTCTCGACGAGCGCGAGCGGCCCAAGCCCTTCTCCCCACACGAGGTCCACACAGACATGAGCGCGGAGTCCCAGCAGCTCGAACGATCGGCGCTCGCCCGCAAGGACCGAGACGAGCTCATGACCATCGCCACGGCGTTGGGCGGCAAGCCCGGCTCGCGAGCCAAGAAGGCCGACATCGTCGACCTCATCCTCGAGCTGACAGGTGTCACCGAGGACCAGTCCGTCCCCGACGAGGCGAGCGAGACGCCGGCGTCGGTGTCGGCGAAGGACTCGTCCGCGAAGGGGACGTCGCGGGCAGGCTCCGAGAAGGCGGTGCCCGCGACGGACGGCGAGGCGGCCGCCCCCGACGAGGCGACGAGCTCGCAGGAGGCGCAGAGCGAGGACGCGGCGCCGCGGTCGCGTCGTTCGCGCCGTTCCAAGGCGGCCACCGAGGAGGCCGCCGCGTCGTCGGACACGTCGGGGACCTCCGAGAGCCGAGCGGCCTCATCGTCGCGGGGCCGTGGCCAGCAGGCCGGTGCCGGCCGGGCCGCGTCGAGCAGCGAGGACTCGGCCGACACCGCCGGTGGCTCGCGTGATCGCGCCGACGAGACCACCTCCGCCGGTCGTGGCGACACGGCCCGGAGCACCGACGACCAGGCGGGCGACGACCGAGCGGGCAGAGACCGAGCCGGCCCCGACCAGGCGGGCAACGTTCAGGCCGGCCACGATCAGGCCGGCAACGAGGGTGAGTCCGGCAGCCGCCGGCGCCGCCGCCGGGGCCGTGACCGTGGCGGAGACCGTGGTGAGCGAGGCGAGCGCAACGATCGTGGGGATCGGGGCGACGAGCCCTTCTCCGGTGAGCCGCTCGAGGCGGAGGGCTTCCTCGATCTGCGGGACGAGGGCTACGGCTTCATCCGCGTCCGGGGGTATCTCCCCAGCCGCGACGACGTCTACGTGTCGGTCAAGCAGGCCCGTCAGTTCTCGCTGCGGCCCGGTGACCTGATCAAGGGCACCAGCCGTCCGGCGACCCGCAGCGAGAAGAACCCGGCGCTGCTGCGCATCGAGTCGGTCAACGGCGTGGACCTCGACGCGGCCCGCCAGCGTCGCCGCTTCGAGGACCTCACGCCGTTGTTCCCGGACGAGCGGCTCCGCCTCGAACGGACGTCGAGCCCCTACGACATGACGGCCCGCATCATCGACCTCATCTGCCCCATCGGCAAGGGCCAGCGGGGGCTCATCGTGTCGCCGCCCAAGGCGGGCAAGACGACGGTCATGAAGCAGATCGCCAAGGCGATCGAGGCCAATGACCCGGAGGTGCACCTGATGGTGCTCCTCGTGGACGAGCGCCCCGAAGAGGTCACCGACATGCGTCGTTCGGTGAACGGCGAGGTGGTGGCGTCGACCTTCGACCGGCCCGTCGAGGAGCACACGGCCGTCGCCGAGCTCGCCATCGAGCGGGCCAAGCGCCTGGTCGAGGAGGGCAAGGACGTGGTGGTGATCCTCGACGGCATCACTCGCCTGGCCCGCGCCTACAACCTGGCCGCCCCCGGTACCGGTCGGGTGATGAGCGGAGGCATCGACACCGCCGCGCTCTACCCGCCCAAGAAGTTCTTCGGTGCCGCCCGCAACCTCGAAGAGGGTGGGTCCCTCACCATCCTCGCCACGGCGCTGGTCGAGACCGGCTCCAAGATGGACGAGGTCATCTTCGAGGAGTTCAAGGGCACGGGGAACATGGAGCTCCGCCTCGATCGACGCCTGGCCGAGCGGCGGATCTACCCGGCGATCGACGTCGACGGATCCTCGACCCGTCACGAGGAGCTCCTCTTCGAGCGCAAGCAGCTCGACAAGGTCTGGAAGCTGCGTCGGGTGCTGAGCGGCCTCGCCGCGGAGTCCGGCCGCGGTGGCGCCGGCCTCGAGATGCTCGTCGACCGCCTGGGCCAGTTCAAGACCAACGAGGCCTTCCTCGACGAGCTCGGCAAGGCCTGAGACCCGGTCCCCACACCCGTCGGATTGCGATTCCAGCTCGCGACCGGCACACTTGACAGTCCGTTCTTTCCCTCCGGAGTGCGCCATGAAGGCCGACATCCATCCCGACTACGCCGAAGCCACGGTGAAGTGCTCGTGTGGCAACACGTTCACGACGCGATCCACCAGGTCCGAGCTCACCTCGGAGCTCTGCAGTGAGTGCCACCCCTTCTACACGGGCAAGCAGAAGCTGGTGGACACCGGCGGGCGCATCGAGAAGTTCGAGAAGCGCTACGGCAAGCGCCGCGGCAAGTAGCACCGGTCCGCTCGCGGCCACTCGTCCCAAGGGGCCAGCCGTCTCCCTCGACCCGGAACAGCGTTCTCGCCTGCTCGCAGCCAAGTTGCGGGCGCTCATCTCCGACGCCATCGACCCGGCCCCGACGGACGACGTCGTCCCCGGGACCTTCCCCGGGGGGGCGACCCTGCGCGCCGGCGAACGGGGCTGGGTCATGCTCGACGAACGGCCCGGTGCCGGGCTCGGCCGAGCGCTGGTCTGGGCCCGACGGGAGCGACTCGGCGAGCTGCACCTCATCGTCGACGACGTCGAGGCGGCCGGGGTGCTCGCTCGCCGCGCCGAGCTGTTCGGTCGTCCACCTCGGGTGTGGCAGGTGGAGGGACGCTCCATCCGTCCGGCCGAACCGGTCGACCCGCCACCGGCCCTCGAGCCGCCGGCCATCGCCCGCGAGCAGGTGGCGTTGCTGCACGGTGCGGGGGTCGAGGTCGTCGTCGAGCGGGGCGAGATCCGCGGCGAGGTCCTCGGACTCGAGGTGGCTCGGGTCGTCGTCGACGACCGCGACGCCACCGGGGAAACGACGGCTCGCATCGAGGTGGGCGTCGGGCGACACGACCGCGAGGCCTTCGCCATGCTCCACGGCGAGGTCCCGACCGCCGAGGCCCTGGCCGGGGTGGTCGACCAGGTGCGACGCCACCGCGCCAGCGACGCCGAGGCGCACCCGCTCGGACGCCTGGCCGCCGAGCGGTGGCTGCGTTCGATCGTCATGGCCGACCCCGCCGCCGTCGGGGCCCGCCAACTGGCGCCGGCTGAGCCCACCATCGCCCGCGACGGGGTCAAGGACGTGGCGCCCGCCGTCGCGTTCGGCGACGACCCCGACGGCACGCCCGTCGTGGTGGCCTGCTCGGTGGGGATCGACCTCGACCTGGTGCCCGCGGCTGCCGATGCCCGCCAGGCGCTCCAGCCGGAGGCCCGCCTCGTCGTCGTGGTCCCCGAGCGAGACGCCCACCCGGTGACCCGCCGGTTGGTCGACGACCTCGCCCGTCCGGCCGAGCTCCACCCCGTGCCCGGCGACTGGCGCCACGGCCTGCGCGGCCGGCCCCGGCCCCGATGAGCCTCGTCGACCGCCTCGACGGCCTCGAGCGCGAGCTGGCCGAGGTCGAGCGATCTCTCGCCGACCCGGCGATCATCGCCGACCAGCGCCGCTACGCGGAGCTGAGCCGCCGCTATCGGGAGCTCGGCGGTCTCGTCGACCGTCTGCGTGAGCTGCGTCAGGCCTCGGCCGACCTGGCCACGGCCCGGGAGATGTACGGCGACGCCGACGGCGACGACCGAGTCATGCTCCGCGACGAGATCGACGCCGCCGAGGCGGCCATCGCCCGCCTCGACGAAGAGGTGAAGCTCCTGTTGCTGCCGAGCGATCCCAACGCCGGGCGCAACGTCATCGTCGAGGTGCGCGGGGCCGAGGGCGGTGAGGAGGCGAACCTCTTCGCCCGGGACCTGTTCGAGATGTACCGCGCCTTCGCCGCCCGCATGGGCTGGAGGTTCGAGATCATGGACGCCCAGGAGTCGGACCTCGGTGGCTACAGCGACATCACCTTCCGTCTGGCCGGCGACGGCGTCTGGACCCGCATGAAGCACGAGGGCGGCCCCCATCGGGTGCAGCGGGTCCCGGTGACCGAGAGCCAGGGCCGCATCCACACCTCGTCGGCCACCGTCACCGTGCTCCCCGAGGCCGACGAGGTCGACGTCGCCATCGACCCCAACGACCTGCGCATCGACGTCTACCGCTCCTCGGGGCCGGGAGGGCAGTCGGTCAACACCACCGATTCGGCGGTGCGCATCACCCACCTGCCCACGGGCGTGGTGGTGGCCATGCAGGACGAGAAGAGCCAGATCCAGAACCGCGAGAAGGCGCTGCGCGTGCTGCGCAGCCGGTTGCTGCAGGCCGAGCAGGAACGCCAGGCGTCGGAGGCGTCGGGCGCCCGTCGCGCCCAGGTCGGCGGCGGCGGCCGCTCCGAGAAGGTGCGCACCTACAACTTCAAGGAGAACCGGGTCACGGACCACCGCATCGGGCTCACCCTCTACAAGCTCGACAAGGTGCTGGCGGGGGAGCTCGACGAGGTGGTCGACGCGCTCGTGGGCGACGAGCGCGCCGCGCAGCTGGCCGAGCACGACTGAGGGCATCGATGGCCGGGGCCCCCGAGGGAACCGTCTCGTGGCGACAGCTGAGGGCCGAGGCCCGGCGCCGTCTCGCCGACGCCGGGCCGGCCGACAGCGACCCGGTCCTCGACGCCCGGTGCATCGTGGAGCGGGCCTCCGGGTTCGAAGGCGCCGAGCTGGTGCTCGGGCTCGACGAGCCCGCCACCGAACGAGGTGTGCACTTCTTCGACCTCATGCTCGAGCGTCGCCTCCGCGGGGAGCCGTTGCAGTACGTGCTCGGTCGCTGGGGCTTCCGCACCCTCGATCTGTTCGTCGACGCTCGGGTGCTCATCCCCCGGCCGGAGACCGAGACGGTCGTGGACGTGGCGCTGGCCGAGCTCGATCGGTCCATCCCGGCGGCCCGGCACGAGGGCCGGACGCCGTGCGTCGTCGACCTGGGCACCGGCTCGGGGGCCATCGCCTTGTCGGTGGCCGTCGAGCGCCGCACGGTGGAGGTCTGGGCCACCGATGCCTCGTCCGAGGCCCTCGAGGTGGCCCGCGCCAACCTCGCCGGCCTGGGCGCGGCCGCGGCCCGGATCCGGCTGACCGAAGGATCGTGGTTCGAGGCGCTGCCCACTGACCTGGCCGGCACCGTCGACCTCCTCGTGTCGAACCCGCCCTACGTCGCCGACGGCGACGAGTTGCCGGCGGTCGTGCGCGACTGGGAGCCGGCGGGTGCGTTGTTCGCCGGATCCGACGGTCTCGACGACATCCGCCACATCGTGGCCGACGCACCCCGGTGGCTGGCCGCCGAGGGGTCGCTGGTGGTGGAGCTGGCCCCCGACCAGGCCGACGTGGCGCTGGCCCTGGCGTCGGCGGCCGGACTGGTCGAGGCACGGATCGCAGTCGACCTGGCGGGGCGGGCCCGAGCTCTGGTCGCTCGCCGTTCCTGATCGGATCCGCCTCGCGGGACACCGACCCCGACGGCTGTGGGACGATGCCCTGCGGATCTGTCGCACTCGAGCGCCACCGTGAAGGCGGTCGACCGCGACACCTTCGCGGTGAGGGTGCCACCCGTCTCGGCGGGAGGCACCGGCGTTCGGAGAGGTGAGGGGGAAGGTCGATGACGCAGACCGAGGGCCGTACGGCACCGGCGGTCCACGTGCAGGTGCACTCCACGGGTGGCGCCCTCGGCGCCGAGGTCCACGGGCTCGACCTGCGCTCGATCGACGACCGCGGGTTCGAGACGGTGCGATCGTTGTTGCTCGACCACCTGGTGCTGTTCTTCCCCGGCCAGGATCTCACCCCCGACGAGCACGTGGCCTTCGCCACCCGCTTCGGTGAGGCCGAGATCCACCCGTTCATCCCGAAGCTCGACGACGACCACCCCGAGATCGTGGTGCTGCGGGCCGACGACGGCTACGTGGCCGACGTGTGGCACACCGACGTCACCTTCGATGCCTCGCCGCCGCTCTGCTCGGTGCTGCAGGCCCACACCATGCCCCGCTCCGGTGGCGACACGATGTGGTCGAACCAGTACCTGGCGTACGAGCGCCTGGCGGAACCGATGCGGGCGATGCTCGACGGGCTCACCGCGATCCACAGCGCCGCCAACTACGGCCACCCCGAACGACAGGCCGAGCACCCGGTCGTTCGCCGGCACCCCGAGACCGGCCGACCGTGCCTGTTCGTGAACCGACAGTTCACCCGACGCATCCCGCAGCTGGGCCGCGACGAGAGCGAGGCCCTGCTGGCCTTCCTCTTCGACTGGAGCAGCCAACCGCACTTCACCTGCCGGTACTCGTGGGCGCCGGGCACGATCGGGCTGTGGGACAACCGCTGCACCCAGCACCTCGCCGTGAACGACTTCGAGGAGCCGCGCATGATCAGTCGGGTCACGATCCTGGGCGACGTCCCCGAGGCGGCCTTCGGCGCGCCCCGGTGGGAGCCACACCAGCCGCGGCGCACCTCCGCCGCCGCCTCCGGGCTCGACCGGGCCTGATCGTCGAACCGGCGACGCCGGCCGGCCAGCCCGACCGGCGCGCCTACACGAAGGTGAACCCGTTGACCAGGCGGGAGAACTGGGGATGGTCCGGGTAGATCGATCGGCTCTGCAGGATCACGAGCTGCTCCCCCCGGCGGATCAACAGGGCCTCGGCCGTGGCCCGTTCGTCACCCTGGCGCAGGTCGGTGATGGTGACCCGACGAGCCGGGAGCCCCTGGAAGCTGGCCTCCTCGTTGCTCGACGTCGGGCCGCCCACCTGCTGGGCCCAGGCCTCACCGGCCGAGGCCAGTGACTGCTCGATCTGCTCGTCCTCGGGTGCGGGCACGGTGGTCCACAGGATCGAGAGCTCGGTGTCGGGGGTCGTGGACGTGCCGCCCAGGCGGGAGATCCACTGGCGGGCGGAGCCCGTGTCGGCGGTGGGGAAGGCGAGGGACTCCTCCGTGCGGTCGACGGGCAGCTCGCCCTCCCACGAACCCGAGGGCTCCTCGAACGACGTCCAGCCGTCGCTCGGCGACTGCCCGACGAGCGGGAGCTTGTTGCGGGCGTCGGACAGCCACTGAGGCCCTTCGACCACACCGAAGGCGAGGGCCAGCACCCCGAGTCCGACGACGGCGAACACGGCGATGAGGACCAGGCCCGACAGCCGGGCGCTGCGCATGACCTCGCTGCCCGGCTGGGGCATGGTGAGAGGCCGCTCCGAGGTCTCGCGCAGGTCCTGGCCGCAGATGCGGCACTTGCGGGCCTCGCCGTCGTTCTTGGCCCCGCAGGCGGGGCAGCGCACCTTCGTCGTCGCCATGGCTCAATGGTCGGCCGGTCGAGGCCCCGACGTGAGCAAGATCAGAGATTCCCGCCCGGCGAGCGCCATCAGTACATCCAGGGGAACGAGGACCAGTCGGGGTCGCGCTTCTCGAGGAAGCTGTCGCGGCCCTCGGCGGCCTCGTCGGTCCCGTACGCCAGCCGGGTGGCCTCACCGGCGAAGACCTGCTGGCCCATGAGGCCGTCGTCGACGAGGTTGAAGGCGAACTTCAACATGCGCTGCGCGGTGGGGCTCTTGGCGTTGATCATGCGCCCCCACTCCAGCGCGGTGGCTTCGAGCTCGGTGTGGGGGACCACCTCGTTGACGGCACCCATCCGGTGCATCTGGTCGGCCGTGTACTCGCGGCCGAGGAAGAAGATCTCCCGGGCGAACTTCTGGCCCACCTGGCGGGCCAGGTAGGCGGACCCGTAGCCCCCGTCGAAGCTGGCCACGTCGGCGTCGGTCTGTTTGAAGCGGGCGTGCTCGGCGCTGGCCAGGGTGAGGTCGCAGACCACGTGCAGCGAGTGGCCGCCGCCGGCGGCCCAGCCGGGCACGACGCAGACCACGACCTTGGGCATGGTGCGGATGAGGCGCTGCACCTCGAGGATGTGGAGGCGTCCGGCCCGCCCGGGGTCGATGGACTCGGCGGTCTCGCCCTCGGCGTACCTGTAGCCGTCGCGACCCCGGATGCGCTGGTCGCCACCCGAGCAGAACGCCCAGCCGCCGTCGCGGGGGGAGGGGCCGTTGCCGGTCAGCAGCACACAGCCCACGTCGGTGCTCTGACGGGCGTGGTCGAGCACCCGGTAGAGCTCGTCGACGGTGTGGGGGCGGAAGGCGTTGCGGATCTCGGGTCGGTCGAAGGCCACTCGCACCGTGCCGTGCCCGACGGCACGGTGGTAGGTGATGTCGGTGAGGCCCTCGAAGCCGTTGACGGGCCGCCAGGCCTGGGGGTCGAAGAGCTCGGAGACCATGGGGGGCGAGGCTAGTGCTGCGTCCGGGAGCGCTCGTGGGCTCGGCACCGCCGCGGCCCGGGATCCCAGCCCGTGCGACCCCGGGCGCGCCTACGATCGGCCCCGGTCGCTGACGGCAGGGTCAGCGGGCACGAGCCGGGGGGCGCGGGTGGTGCGACGACGGGAACGAGCCGTGGACGGGGCGGCACGGTTGCGAGGGGTCGAGTTCTTCGCCGGCTTCTCCGAGGACGAGCTCGACCGGGTGTCCCGGCTGGCCGACGACCTGCAGGCCGAGAGCGGCGCTCTGCTGACCGAGCAGGGCCGGGTGGGCCAGGAGTGCTTCGTCATCGTCGACGGCCAGGCCAGCGTGTACGTGGGCGACGACTTCGTCGCCACGGTGGGTCCGGGCACCATGGTGGGCGAGATGGCGCTGCTCGAGCACCGCCCGAGAGCGGCGACGGTGGTGGCCGACACCCCGATGCGGATGTTGGCCTTCGACACGAAGCGGTTCCGCACCCTGCTCGACGAGATGCCCAAGGCGGGGGAGCGGGTCAACGCGCTGCTGGCCGCCCGGATCCGGGCCAACCGCGCCCGCTGACGCCCCGGGTCCCACCTCGAAAGGCGCGCCGGTGCCGTCGGATGGGTGTCCGAGAGGGAACGACCAGGGGGGCCGGGCCTACAATCGCCCTCATCGACGTCCTCTGTGTCTGCACCGGCAACGTGTGCCGTTCCCCCATGCTCGAGGTCATGCTCGACGCCGCGCTGCGCGCCCGTGGCGTCGACGCACGCGTCCACTCTGCCGGTGTGTGGGAGCCCGGGCACGCCGCCTCGGCCCACTCGGCGAGCGAGGTCGCCGACCGAGGCCTCGACCTCAGCGGGCACCGGTCCCGGGTCATCGACACCGATCTGGTGGAGCGGGCCGACCTCGTGCTGGCTCTCGCTCGCGAGCACGTGCGGGAGGTCGCCGGGCTGGTGCCCGCCGCATTCGGACGCACCTTCACCATCAAAGAGCTCGTGCGCCGGGGTCGAGAGGTCGGTCCCCGCGCCGAGGGCGAGTCGCTGGCGGACTGGCTGGCGGCGGTCGGGCGCGGTCGCACCGCGGCCACCTACCTGCGCGCCGACCCCGACGACGACGTCGCCGACCCCATCGGCGGACCCCGATCCCAGTACGCCCGTACCGCCGTCGAGCTCGAGTCGCTGGCGCTGGCGCTGGCCTCGCTGCTCGATCCGCCGGCGCTCGAGTCGTTGTCGCTCGACTTCGGTTCCGCCCACCCCTCGTGACCCTGCGCCTGCGAGCGCACCCCCAACCAGGAGCTCGTGCCCATGTGGCCTGCCGACGACGACCGTGAACTGTTCGACCTCATCGACGCCGAGGTCGAACGCCAGAACACCACGCTGCAGCTCATCGCCTCGGAGAACTTCACCTCTCCTGCGGTGATGCGGGCCACCGGTTCGGTGCTCACCAACAAGTACAGCGAGGGGTACCCGGGCAAGCGGTACTACGGCGGCAACCTGGTGGTCGACGAGGTCGAGGACCTGGCCCGCGATCGGGTCAAGGCCCTCTTCGGCGCCGACCACGCCAACGTCCAGCCCCACTCGGGGGCCAACGCCAACCTCGGCGTCTACCTGGCCCTGCTCGAGGCCGGCGACACCGTCATGGGCCTGAGCCTCGACCACGGCGGCCACCTCACCCACGGCTCGCCGGTCAACATCTCGGGCCGCTTCTACGACTTCGTGGCCTACGGCGTCACCCCCTCGGACGAGCGCCTCGACTACGACCAGATGCGCGACCTCGCCGTCGAGGCCCGCCCCAAGATGATCATCGCCGGGGCCACCGCCTACCCGCGCATCATCGATCCCGAGCCGCTGCGCACCATCGCCGACGAGGTCGGCGCGCTGTTGATGTTCGACGCCGCCCACATCGCCGGGCTCATCGCCGGCGGGGCGCACCCCAATC
Organism: Rhabdothermincola salaria; assembly: GCF_021246445.1. Classification (NCBI taxonomy): domain Bacteria; kingdom Bacillati; phylum Actinomycetota; class Acidimicrobiia; order Acidimicrobiales; family Iamiaceae; genus Rhabdothermincola; species Rhabdothermincola salaria. Next base: position 257,118 of record NZ_JAJQXW010000003.1, on the reverse strand, counting down.
CGGTGCCCTACTGCGACGTGGTCACCTTCACCACCCACAAGACCCTCCGAGGCCCCCGTGGGGGCTGCATCCTGAGCACGGCCGAACACGCCGCCGCCATCGACAAGGCGATGTTCCCGGGTCTGCAGGGCGGCCCCCTCGAGCACGCCATCGCCGCCAAGGCCGTGGCCTTCCGCGAGGCCTCGCAACCAGAGTTCGGGACCTATGCGGCGCAGATCGTGCGCAACGCCCAGGCGCTCTCCGCGGCGCTGGCGGCCGAGGGCTTCCGCCTGGTCTCGGGCGGCACCGACAACCACCTCCTGCTCGTCGACCTGCGCACCTTCGACGCCGACCTCACGGGCAAGGAGGCCCAGGCGTCGCTCGACCAGGCCGGCATCACCCTCAACAAGAACACCGTACCGAACGACCCCCGCTCCCCGTTCGTCACCAGCGGGGTGCGCATCGGCACGCCGGCGGTCACGACCCAGGGCATGACCGAGCCCGAGATGGCCCAGATCGCCGGGCTCATCGCCCGGGCCCTGCGCCACAGGGGCGACGATGCCGAGCTGGCCGCCGTGCGGGACGACGTGGCCACGCTGTGCTCCAAGTTCACGCCCTACAGCTGAGCCGGCCGGTCGTCTGACTCGTGCCCGAGCTCGACGCGTACCTGGTGGTGCTGGCCGTCGTGGCCGTCACCACCTTCGCGTCCCTCTTCGTGGTCCGGCGCGTGGCCGTGCGCATCGGCGCCGTCGTGCGCCCCGACGAGCGGAGGGTGCACGACCGCCCGACGCCCACCCTCGGTGGTGTGGCCATGCTGGTGGGCCTGCTGGTGGGGATGGGCACGGCCTGGGCGATGGGCGACTTCGCGACCGTGTTCCGGGCCAGCACCGAGCCGGTCGGGTTGGTGCTCGCCGCAGTGATCATGCTCGTCGTCGGGGTGGTCGACGACCTCCGTGAGGTGTCGGCGCCGGCCAAGCTGGCGGGCATGGTGCTGCCGGCCAGCGTGCTGGTCATCTCCGGCATCGCCATCTTGGTGCTGCGCATCCCGTTCCTCGGGGTCTTCGTGCTGTCCACCGACTGGTCCTACCTGCTGTCGGTGCTCTGGGTCGTGGGCATGGCCAACGCCATCAACCTGATCGACGGCCTCGACGGGCTCGCCGGCGGCATCGTGGCCATCGCCGCCGGCAGCTTCTTCCTGTACTCCCTGCAGCTCAGCGATCAGGGCCTGTTGCCCGACGGCAACATCGGCCCGCTGATCGCCGTGCTCGTCCTGGGCATGTGCGTCGGCTTCCTCCCCCACAACGTCCACCCGGCGCGGATCTTCATGGGCGACGGCGGCGCGCTCCTCCTCGGGCTGTTGCTGGCGGCGTCGACGATGGTGGTCGGCGGGCGCATCGACCAGCAGTTCAGCGGCCAGTCGTTCTTCTTCTTCGCTCCGCTGCTCATCCCGCTGGTCATCCTCGGGGTGCCCGTGCTCGACACGCTCTACGCCATCGTTCGCCGAGCCACGAAGCGCTCGGGCATCGCCGAGGCCGACAAGGGCCACCTCCACCATCGCCTCATGCGCCTGGGCCACGGGCACCGCCGCAGCGTGTTCATCCTGTGGGCGTGGACGGCGCTGCTCTCGGGCTTCGTGCTCTATCCCACCTACACCGGCACCGGCGATGCCATCGTCCCCATCGGCATCGCCGCCATCTTGCTGTCCCTCTTCACCATCTTGCACCCCGTGGCCCGGGGTCGCCGTCGAGCAGGTGCCGGCACCGATGCTCCGGCGACCGACGAGGGGCCCGAACCGACGACCGACGGCGACCGGCAGCACCCCGACGACGACCAGCCGGTGGTGGGTCCCTTCGCCCACCGGCCGAGGTCGACGCCGGCCGACCCCGCTCCCCGCGACGGTGGCGCCCACTGAAGTTGCGGGCTCGGCGGGCCCCCAACTAGTTTGCGAAACGCTTCACAAGCCCCCGGGAACGCTTCGGGGGACCCAGCCAGCCCGCCGGTGGATCGCACCGGCGGCGACGAACGACAGGTCACGTCGGTGGACGTTTCGCAACGGCGCGAAGTCTCACAACACATGTACAAGCAGGCCGGTGGCTGGGAGCTCGCTCTCTCGCCGGTGCTCCTCGCGCTCGTGGGCTACGGGCTCGATCGCCTCTTCGGCATCGTCCCGCTGCTCACCGTCGTTTTCGCCGTGGTGGGCCTGGCCGGCGCCGTGACCAAGCTCTACTTCGGCTACCGCACCGAGATGGAAGCCCACGAGGCGGCCGGACCGTGGGCCAAGTGATGCTCGAGCAGCCCGCCTCCGCGGTCGACGGGCCGGCCCCCGAAGGGGTCATCGCCCGCGACATGCTGAAGCGGGCGGCCATGGTGGGCCCAGCGCTGGTGCTCGTGTTCGGCCTCATCTGGGGTCTCGACGGTGCCGTGTCCACCCTCTACGGGCTGGCGATCGTGCTGGTGAACTTCACCCTGGCCGCCGCCATGCTCTCCTACGCGGCCCGCATCTCCCCGGCGCTGCTCATGTTCGCCGCGCTGTTCGGTTTCCTGATCCGCCTCACGCTCGTGTTCGCCGCCGTCTGGTTCGTGGTCGACGCGTCGTGGGTCGACCTGGTGCCGCTCGGCATCACCATCATCATCACCCACCTCGGCCTCTTGCTCTGGGAGACCCGCTACGTCTCGGCGTCGCTGGCCTTCCCCGGCCTCAAGCCCGGGCCCAGCCCCGCCTCGAAGGAGTCGTCCGCCCCGTGATCCTCGGACTCGAGTTTCCGACCATCGAACAGCTCGTCGAGTGGCCCAACGCCTTCGGTGACGGTCAGTGGTACGCCTTCAACAAGATCGCGCTGATCAACCTGATCGCCCTGGCGGCCACGACGATCTTCTTCCTGCTGGCCCGCAAGGGTGCGATGGTGCCACGAGGCGTGCAGAACCTGGCGGAGTCGTCGGTCGCGTTCATCCGTGACGGCATCATCATGCAGACGGTGGGCCCCGACGGCATCCGCTACCTGCCCTACCTCGCCAGCCTCTTCTTCTTCATCTTCATCGGCAACCTGTTCGAGGTCATCCCGTTCTTCCACATGCCGGCCAACGCCCGCATGGCCGGGCCGGCCTTCCTGGCCCTGCTCACCCTCGTCTTCTTCGTCGCCGTGGGCGTCAAGCACCAGGGCCCCAAGTACTTCTGGAACGCCGTGGCACCCCCTGGTGTGCCCAAGGCCCTGTACATCCTCGTGGTGCCCATCGAGATCCTCTCGACGTTCCTGGTGCGGCCCTTCTCGCTGGCCGTCCGTCTCTTCGCCAACCTGCTCGCCGGCCACATCCTGCTGGTCACCTTCAGCGTGCTCTGCATCACGCTGTTCTCGGCCACGCTGCTGGCGGTCGTGCTGCCCTTCTCCTTCGCCATGCTGGTCGGCCTCGTCGGCTTCGAGATCATGGTGGCGTTCCTGCAGGCCTACATCTTCACCATCCTCGCCTCCGTGTACATCGGCGGCGCCATGCACCCCGACCACTGATCGAAGATCCGGGCGTCCGCCCGGGTCGTCAACCCGTGTCGTCATCGGCCCACCCGGTGGCGCAACCCCGACAACAGGAGACCCACCACCAATGAGCATCCTTGCGCAGGCCGAAGCCGTCGTCTACGAGGCCGGCGACGCCCAGAACATCTCCGCTGCCGGGCAGGCCGGTCTCGCCTACGGCCTCGCCACCCTCGGCCCGGGCATCGGCATCGGCTACCTGGTCGGCCAGTCCGTGCAGGCCATGGCCCGCCAGCCCGAGGCCGCCGGCATGGTGCGCACCACCATGTTCCTCGGCATCGCCTTCACCGAGGCCCTGGCCCTCATCGGCTTCGTCGTCTTCATCCTCCTCAAGTTCGTCTGATCCGTCGGGGTTGCGCACCGGCCGCCTCACGGGGCGGCCGGTGACCCACCCGACGCGACGACGTCCTCGTCCGATCCCTTCCAACCCGCACACGCAAGGAGACCCTGAGTGGTCCTGCTGAGCACGGTCCTCGCCGCCGCCGCCGAAGCTGGTGACGCGGTCGCCGAGGAGACCAAGAACCCGATCCTGCCCGAGATCAGCGAGATGTTCTGGGCGGCGCTCTTCTTCCTCGCGCTGTGGGCGCTCATGAAGTTCGTCCTGCTCCCGCCGATCCTGCGCACCATGAACGATCGCGACGCCAAGGTCCGCGACGACCACCAGGCCGCCGAGCGCGCCGAGGTCGAACGGGTCACCAAGCTCGAGCAGTACGAGGCCGGCCTGGCCGGTGCCCGAGCCGAAGCCGTCCGCCTCATCGAGGACGGCCGGGCCGAGGGCGAGGCGCAGCGGCGCGAAGCCGTGGCCGCCGCCGAGGCCGACGTGGCCGCCCAACGAGCCGCCGCCGCCGAGGAGATCGCCGCGGCCAAGGCCCGGGCTCGGGCCGAGCTCTCCGGCAGCCTGGCCGACATGGCTGTCGGCGCCGCCGAGGCCGTCGTGCAAAAGCCCATCGACCGCGCTGCGCAGACGCAGGTGGTCGAGGACTACGTCAACCGCGCCGGCGCGCAGAACTAGCGCCGGACCCGACAGGAGACGCACATGTTGACCCGAATGGTCATCGCTGCCGCAGATGCGGAGAACGGCTTCATCCTCCCCCACAAGATCGAAGAGGTCTTCTGGGGTTCCCTCGCCTTCTTCATCGTGGTGGGCCTCATCGTCTGGAAGGGCGGTCCGGCCATCAAGACGATGTGGAACGATCGCATCGACCGGATCCGCACCGACCTCGAGACCGCCGAGACCGCCCGGACCAGCGCCGAGGCCAAGCTCACCCAGGTCGAGGCCAGCATCGCGGATGCCGACAACGAGCGGGCCCGCATCCTCGCCGAGGCCACCGAGACGGCCCAGGCCGTCAAGGCCCAGCTCATCGAGCGGGCGTCGACCGACGCCGCCGAGGTCCGCGCCCGGGGCGGCGCCGACATCGAGTCGTCCAAGGCCCAGGCCACCAGCGACCTGCAGTCCGAGATCGGCGTACTGGCCCTCGGTGCCGCCGAGGCCGTCGTGGTCAACACCCTCGACGACGCCACCCGCAGCGAGCTCATCGACGGCTACATCACCCGGGTGGGGGCCCAGTCATGAGCGACCGCATCGACTACTACGCCCAGGCGTTCCACAACATCCTCCTGGCCGAGGGCAGCAGCAACGAGGTCACCGACGAGCTGTTCCGCTTCGCTCGCATCCTCGAAGGCAACGACGAGCTGCGCACCACCCTCTCGGACGTCCACCTCCCGGTGGAGCGGCGCCAGCAGATCGTCGAGGACCTCCTCGGCGGCAAGGCCACCCCCACCACCACCGCCCTGGTCGCCCTCACGGTGGCCACCGGTCGGGTCCACAGCCTCACCGACATCGTCGGTCGGCTGCTCGACCGCACCGCGGCCACCGACAGCCGGGTCATCGCCCAGGTCCGCTCGGCGGTCCCCCTCACCGAGGACCAGAAGGCCCGCCTGGCCGAGGCGCTCGCCAAGAGCATCGGCAAGGAGGTCGACATCGTGGTGATCATCGACCCCGAGGTCCTCGGTGGCCTCGTCACCCAGATCGGCGACACGGTCATCGACGGCTCCGTGCGCCAGCGCTTGTCCCAGCTCCGTGAGTCGTTCTGAACGCTTCGAAGGAAGACGCAATGGCTGAACTGACCATCAACACCGGCGACATCGCCGCCGCCCTCCAGAAGAACCTGGCTGGCTTCACTCCCTCGCTCGAGGCCACCCAGGTCGGGCGGGTCCTCGAGGTCGGTGACGGCATCGCCCGCGTCTCGGGCCTGCCCGACGTGGGCGTCAACGAGCTGCTCGAGTTCGAGGGCGGCACCGTGGGCCTCGCCTTGAACCTCGACGAGGACTCCATCGGTGCGGTGGTGCTCGGCGACGCCGAGTCCGCGGCCGGCGTGGAGGAAGGCGCCGCCGTCAAGGCCACCGGCCGCATCCTCTCGGTGCCCGTCGGTGACGCCCTGCTGGGCCGGGTCGTCAACGCCCTCGGTGTGCCGATCGACGGCAAGGGCCCCATCGTCGGCGCCCAGATGCGCCGCATGGAGGTGCAGGCCCCCGGCATCACCGGGCGCAAGCCGGTGCACGAGCCGCTGCAGACCGGCATCAAGTCCATCGACGCCATGACCCCCATCGGTCGAGGCCAGCGCGAGCTCGTCATCGGCGACCGCAAGACCGGCAAGACCACGGTGTGCGTCGACACGATCCTCAACCAGAAGGGTCTGGGGGTGAAGTGCATCTACGTCGCCATCGGCCAGAAGGCGTCCACCGTCGCCCAGACGGTGAACACCCTCACCGAGCACGGCGCCATGGACTACACCGTCGTGGTGGTGGCCCCGGCCTCCGACCCCGCCCCCTTCAAGTACCTCGCCCCCTACGGCGGCTGCGCCATCGGCCAGCACTGGATGGACAACGGCGAGCACAGCCTCATCGTCTACGACGACCTGTCCAAGCAGGCCGAGGCCTACCGTCAGCTCTCACTGCTGCTGCGTCGCCCGCCGGGCCGTGAGGCCTATCCCGGCGACGTGTTCTACCTGCACAGCCGCCTGCTCGAGCGTGCCGCCAAGCTCTCCGACGACCTCGGGGCCGGTTCGATGACCGCCCTGCCGGTCATCGAGACCAAGGCCGGCGACGTCTCGGCCTACATCCCCACCAACGTGATCTCCATCACCGACGGCCAGGTGTACCTCCAGGACGACCTGTTCAAGGCCGGTGTGCGGCCCGCCGTCGACGTGGGCATCTCGGTGTCCCGCGTGGGCAGCGCCGCCCAGATCAAGGCCATGAAGAAGGTGTCCGGCACCCTCAAGCTCGACCTGGCCCAGTTCCGCGAGCTGGAGGCGTTCGCCACCTTCGGTTCCGAGCTCGACAAGATCTCGGCCGCCCAGCTCGAGCGGGGCTACCGCCTCACCGAGCTGCTCAAGCAGGGCCTCAACTCGCCGATGCCGGTCGAGGAGCAGGTGGTCGTCATCCACGCCGGCACCACCGGCTACCTCGACGACATCCCCGTCGCCGACGTCAAGCGGTTCGAAGCCGACCTCCTCGACTTCATGCGGGGACGCTACGGCGCCCTGCTCGACGACATCCGCACCACGGGCGACATGCCCGCCGGCCTCGACGACGCCGTCGCCGCCTTCAAGGCCGAGTTCGCCGCCAGCACCCCCGGCGGCGGCACCATCCCCGACGCCGAGGACCAGGGCGAGGCCGAGCTGGCCCGAGCCGGCGGACTCGCCGAAGCCACGCTGCCCGAGACCGAGGTCCGGCGCGAGGAAGAGGCCTGATCCATGGCAGGAGGCCAGGAGCGGATCCTTCGCCGGCGCATCAAGAGCGTCGAGTCCACCAAGAAGATCACGCGCGCCATGGAGCTGATCGCCGCCACCCGAGTGGTGAAGGCCCAGGACCGGGCAGCGGCCTCGCGCCCCTACGCCGAGGAGATCACCGCGGTCATCCTCGACCTCGTCCGCGCCGGGGCTGCTCGGGAGAGCACCCTGTTGCAGTCCTACGACGATGCTCGCACGTCGGCGCTCGTGGTGATCACCTCCGACCGTGGGCTCTGCGGCGCCTACAACTCCACGGTGATCCGCAACGCGGAGCGTGAGATCCTCGACCGTCGGGCCGACGGGCTCGACTACGCCCTGTACGTGGTGGGCAAGAAGGCGCAGTCGTACTTCAACTACCGCGGCTACAAGATCGAGGAGAGCTTCCTCGGCGTCACCGACCAGCCCGACTACGAGCAGGCCCGTGCCATCGCCGAGGCGGTGCGCCAGCGCTTCGAGGCGGGCGAGTTCCGTGAGGTCGACCTGGTCTACTGGCGCTTCCTCTCGGCGGGCACCCAGGAGCCGGTCATCCGCCGCTTCCTGCCGTTGCAGGTCGACGACGGCGGCGACGCCGACGGCGAGCCCACCAGCGACCTCGAGTACGAGCCGAACCCCACGGTCATCCTCGACGAGCTGCTCCCGCGCTACATCGAGTCGCGCATCTACTCGGCCCTGCTCGACGCCTCGGCCTCCGAGCACGCCGCCCGGCAGCGGGCCATGAAGGCTGCCACCGACAACGCCGAAGAGCTCAAGATCACCCTCGCCCGGGTGATGAACCGAGCCCGCCAGGACGCCATCACCACCGAGATCATGGAGATCGTGGGCGGCGCCGAAGCCCTCAAGGGCGACAAGGCCACGAGCGAAGAGCTCCTGCCGTCGCTGCTGAACCCCGCCCACATCTTCCCCGACCACCTCGACCGGCTCGACCAGTCGGTGTCGGGCCACTGAGTCCGACGCGAGTACAGGAGACACCACGCCGATGACCGTCACCGAGAACGCCACCCCCCTGAAGGAAGGCCGCGTCGTCGCCATCGCCGGCCCCGTGGTCGACGTCGAGTTCCCTCGCGGCTCCCTTCCCGAGATCAACACCGCCCTCGAGCTCGACCTCACCATCGAAGGCGGCACCGTCACGGTGGTGGCCGAGGTGGCCCAGCAGATCGGCGACAGCCGGGTGCGGGTGGTCACCATGAAGCCCACCGACGGCCTCACCCGCGGCACCCCGGTGCGCAACACCGGGCGCGGCATCACGGTGCCCGTCGGCGACGCCGTGCTCGGCCACGTGTTCAACGTGATCGGCGAGCCCCTCGACTCCCCGCTGACCGACGCCAACGTCGAGCGCTGGGAGATCCACCGCGAGCCGCCGGCGTTCGACACCCTCGAGCCCAAGGCCACCCTGTTCCCCACGGGCATCAAGGTCATCGACCTGCTCACGCCCTACCTCGCCGGCGGCAAGATCGGCCTGTTCGGCGGCGCCGGCGTGGGCAAGACGGTGCTCATCCAGGAGATGATCAACCGGGTCGCCTCCCAGCACGGTGGTGTGTCGGTCTTCGCTGGAGTGGGCGAGCGCACCCGTGAGGGCACCGACCTCTGGCTGGAGATGGAGGAGTCCGGGGTCATCGACAAGACCGCCCTGGTCTACGGCCAGATGGACGAGCCGCCCGGCGTGCGCCTGCGCGTCGCCCTGTCGGCGCTCACCATGGCCGAGTACTTCCGCGACGTGCAGAACCAGGACGTGCTGCTCTTCGTCGACAACATCTTCCGGTTCGTGCAGGCCGGGTCCGAGGTGTCCACCCTCCTCGGCCGTATGCCGTCCGCGGTGGGCTACCAGCCCACCCTGGCCGACGAGATGGGCGAGCTGCAGGAGCGCATCACGTCGACCCGAGGTCGTTCCATCACCTCGCTGCAGGCCGTGTACGTGCCCGCCGACGACTACACCGACCCGGCGCCGTTCACCACCTTCACCCACCTCGACGCCACCACCGAGCTCTCCCGCAACATCGCCTCGCTCGGCATCTACCCGGCGGTGGACCCGCTGTCGTCGACCTCCAGCATCCTCTCGCCCGAGAGCGTCGGCCAGCGCCACTACGACGTCGCCCGCCGGGTGCAGGAGGTCCTCCAGCGCTACAAGGAGCTCCAGGACATCATCGCCATCCTCGGCCTCGACGAGCTCTCCGAAGAGGACCGCATCACCGTGAACCGGGCCCGCAAGGTCCAGCGGTTCCTGTCCCAGCCCTTCTTCGTGGCCGAGGTCTTCACCGGCATGCCCGGCATCTTCGTGTCGGTGGAGGACACGGTCGAGTCGTTCGAGCAGCTCGTCAACGGCGACCTCGACGACCTGCCCGAGCAGGCCTTCCTCAACGTCGGCGACGCCGACGGCGCCCGGGCCAAGGCCCGCGAGCTCGAGGCCGGCTCCTGATGCCACTGCACGTCGAACTCGTGTCGCCCGAGCGCACGCTGTTCGCCGGGGACGCCACCATGGTGCGCGCCCGCACGGTCGGCGGTGGCGACATCGCCTTCCTGCCCGGCCACGCGCCGTTCGTGGGGGCACTGGCCACCTGGACCCTCGAGATCGCCCTCGTCGACGGCGGCACCGAGCTGGCGGCCGTGCACGGTGGCTTCATCGAGGTGAGCAACGACCAGGTGAAGATCCTCTCGAACCTCGCCGAGATGGCCAGCGCCATCGACGCCGACCGGGCCCGTCAGGCCAAGGAGCGCCACGAGGCCGCCGTGGCCAAGGGCGAGGACGTCGAGGCCGAAGCCGGCCTGCGTCGGGCCCACGCCCGACTGGTGGCCACCGGCCAGACCGTCGGCTGAGAACCCGTCGGGGCTCCATGCCCCGAACGGGAGCACTGACCAGCGACACGGGGGAGCACCTGCGGGTGCTCCCCCGTGTCGCGTTCAGTCCTCGATGCGGATGTTCTCGATGCCGTCGATGGGATCGGGGTAGCTCATGTCGAGGTCCTCGAGGGCGTTGATGAGGACCTGGGAGACCACCAGGTTGCGGTACCACTTGCGGTCGGAGGGGACGATGTACCAGGGGGCCCCCACGGTGGCGCTGGTGGTGATGGCGTCCTCGTAGGCCGTGGTGTAGTCGTCCCAGTGGGCCCGCTCGCTGATGTCGCCGTGCTCGAACTTCCACTGCTTGGCCGGGTTCTCCAGCCGTTCTTCGAGCCGTTCCTTCTGCTCGGAACGCGAGATGTGCAGGAAGAACTTCACGACGACGGTGCCCTCGTCCACCAGCATCTGCTCGAAGTTGCGGATGTGCTCGAAGCGGGGCCGCCACACGTCGTCGGGCACCATGTCGTGGACGCGGACGATGAGCACGTCCTCGTAGTGGCTGCGGTTGAAGATGGCGATGCGACCGTTGCGGGGAGCGTGGGTGTGGACCCGCCACAAGAAGTCGTGGGCCAGCTCGACCTCGTTGGGCTTCTTGAAGTTGGCGACCTTGACCCCGAGGGGGTTGATGGTCTTGAAGACGTGCTTGATGGTGCCGTCCTTGCCGGACGTGTCCATCCCCTGGAGCACCACCAGCATCTTGTGCTTGCCCTCGGCGTAGAGCAGCTGCTGCAGGTCGGTGAGGCGGAGGTTGAGCTCCTCCAGGCAGGCCTTGGCGTCGGCCTTGCCGCCGTCGAAGCCGTTGGTGGTCTTGGTGGGCCAGTCGGGGAGGTGCAATCTCGTGCCCGGTTGGACCCGGTACTGCTCGGTGTCGATCACGGCGGCCATGGCCCATTCTGCCCTGCCCTGGCGGCAGGGCCGGTGATCGCGGCGACCCGTCGCTACGGTGGCGTCCGTGCCTCGGCTGCGCCTCGGGGTGGCGCTGTTGGTGCCCGCCCCCCTCGACTCGGAGATCGACGGGTTGCGGCGCGCGCTCGGCGACGGCGCCCTCGAGAGGGTTCCTCCCCACCTCACGCTCGTGCCGCCGGTCAACGTGCGGGTCGAGGACCTCCCCGAGGCCCTCGCCGTACTGCGGCAGGCGGCCGCCCGGCACTCGCCGTTCGTGGCGCGCCTCGGACCGCCCACGACCTTCGCCCCCGCCACCGCCACGGTGCACCTCGGCGTGCACGAGGACGAGGGCGGCGAGATCGTGCGCCGACTGCGCGACGACGTGTTCGTCGGTCCCCTCGAGCGGACCTTGACCTTCGGTTTCGAACCCCACGTCACCCTGGCCGACGACGCCCTCGACGATCGCCGGGCGGCCGCCCTCGTCGCCCTGTCCGACTACGTGGTCGAGGTGCCCTTCGACCGGGTCCACCTCCTCCAGGAGCAACGCCACGGCGACGCCCACCGCCGCTGGGTCCCCGTGGCCGATGTGCCCTTCGGCCCGCGCCGTGTCGTGGGGCGGGGTGGGGTGGAGCTCGAGCTGGTCGTCTCGTCTCTCCTCGATCCAGAGGCCGCTGCGTTCGAATCGGGGGAGTGGCCCGACGACGAGCCACACTCGGCGGCCACCGCGGTCCCGGCGGGATGCCGGCCGGTCGTCGTCACCGCCCGGCGGCGAGGCGAGGTGGTGGGCGTGGCCCGCGGCGGGGTCGGCCCCGACCGCCGCGAGCTGTGCTCGGTGCTCGTGGCCCGGGACCAGCGGGCCCAGGGGGTGGCCCGGCAGCTGCTGGCGGCCTTCGGGCACGAGGCGGACCAGGCGTCGGCCGGGGGCGACCTCCACGACGAGCCGGACGGCACGGCCGTCGGAGGTCGGGCGCAGGAGCACGACCGAGGCGACGCCCGCGGCCCCTGACGCCTCAGAGCAGACCCTGTACCGCCCCGCCGTCGACGGGCAGGGCGTGGCCCGTGATGTGACGGGCGTGCTCGCTGCACAAGAACGCGACCACGGCGCCGAAGTCCTCGGGGCGGCCGACCTCGCCCACCGGGACGGTGGCGCCGAGCCCGGCGGTGTCGCCGCCGCGCAGGGCACGGAGGCGATCGGTGTCGTGGAGGCCCGGTAGCACCGAGTTCACGGTGACCCCGTCGGAGGCCACCTCGAGGGCGAGGGTCTTGAGGAAGCCGGTCACCCCGGCCCGGGCCGTGTTGGACAAGATGAGCTCGGCGACGGGTTGGCGCACGGCCACCGACGTGATGGCCACCACCCGCCCCCAACCACGTTGTTGCATCGACGGGACCAGCGCCTTGCACATGGCCACGGTCGACAACAGGTTGAGGTCGAGCGCCGGGGCGTAGGCGTCGAGGTCGGTGCTGGCGAACGTGCCGGGCGGGGGTCCCCCGGCGTTGGGGACGACGATGTCGACCCCGCCGAGGGTCGCCGCCGCATCGAGCGCCCACTGGGTGGCGCCGTCGGGCGTGCCCACGTCGCCGACAACGCCGGTGAGCGCCCCGTCGCTGGCGGCTACGGCGTCTCCGAGGCGCTGCTCGGACCGTCCCCCGACGACGACCCGGGCCCCTTCGGCGGCCAGGGCCCGGGCACAGGCCAGCCCCAGGCCGGAGGACGCCCCGGCCACGACCGCTCGCTTGCCGACGAGTCCCAGGTCCATCAGCCCTCCTCGTGTCGTCGTCGTCGCTCCGCCAGCCGGCGGCCCAGCATGGCGCCTGCCACGCGGGCGGTCGCGTCGACCCTCGGTGGGGTCGCCGCCGGGGTGGCGGGCGCGTTGTCGGCGGAGGCCGTGGGCGTGGTCTCCGCGGGGCTCCCCGGCTCGGTGGCGTGGCCGGGGTCAGGGGCAGCCGAAGGGGTACGGGCCGCCCGGGTGGCGCGCAGCGCCTGGCCCACGACCGCGCCGGCGGCCCGGCCCGTCGCCTCGAAGTCGTGAGGCACCGGCGCGTCGCCCCCGGGCGCGCCACGGTGCTCGCCGGATGTGCCGCGCAGGCCCTCCTGGAAGGTCCGCGACGACGTGACCCCCATGCCGAGCAGGCGGAACGACAGCAGTGCCACGAGCAGGCCGAGCACCGCCGGACGCAGCCAGTCCAGCGGCTGGTCGGGCAGCCCGGTCAGCAGCACCACCAACGCCACGAACACCACCGTGACCAGCACCGAGGACGCGGCGACGAGGAGGAAGAGCCGATCCCGGTGCAGGGGCCGCTCGTAGTGACGCATGACGCCCCGTCGACGACGAGGGCGCGCAGTGTCGGATCGTCGGGCCACGGTGGCACGGTACCCGGCGCCCGGCGTCTCGCCCCTCCGGTCCGGTGCACTCACCGCACGAGGGCGAAGAGCACCGATGCGGCGATCACCACGACGGTGATCGCCACCACCACCCGGGTCGTCAGCTGTGCCCTCATCGCGGACTCTCCCTCATGCGAAGACGAACTCCTCGTTGTGGATCTGTTCGAGGTCCAGACCGAGGGCGAGCAGATCGTGGGTGACCGCGTCCATCATCGGCGCCGGTCCGCAGAGGAAGCACCGCACCCGGTCGGGACGCTCGGGGAGGTTGGGCTCGAGGATCTCGTGGGTGACGAAGCCGGCTTCACCTTCCCAGTCCTCGTCGGGTTCGGCCAGGACGTGCACGACGCGCAGCTCCAGGCGCTGCTCGAGATCGGCGAGCTCGTCGGCGAAGGCCACGTCGTCCCACGTCTGGTTGGCGTAGACGAGGGTCATGCGCCGGCGATCGCCCAGGTCGGCGAGGGTGCGCAGGATGCTCATGATCGGCGTGACGCCGATGCCGCCGGCGACGAACAGGAAGCCGGCGCCTTCGTTGCGGATGGGGGTGAAGACGCCGTAGGGGCCGTCGACGAACACGCGCGTGCCGGGCTGGATCTCGCCGACCGTCGAGGTGAAGTCGCCCGCGGCCTTGATGGTGAACTCCAACAGATCGGGCTCCTCGGCGCTCGACGACATCGAGAAGGGATGCTCGGTGACCCGCAGCGGCGAGCGGCCGACCGTGATCCAGGCGAACTGGCCGGGGTCGAAGCGAAGGCCGTCGTGACCGACGGGACGCAGGCGCAACGACCACACGTCGTCGGCCCGCTCGACGACCTCGTCCACCACCCAGGGGCGACGCCGCATGGCCAGCGGCTTGATCAGACGGATCCAGGCGAGCACACCGAGGATGCCGAGCGACATGACCGCCCACAGCACCTGTCGCCAGGTGCCGGCCACGTAGTGGCCCACCAGCTCCACGTGGAGCAGGGCGGCCACCATGATCACGACGGCGAGCAGGTCGTGGCTGAGCCGCCACACCTCATAGGACAGGCGCAGCTGGAGCCGCCACAGCGAGGTGGCCACGATGGCGAGCAGAGCCAGCACGGAGAGCACGCCGAAGCGGGCCCTCCACGGTGCGTCGAACACGTTGAGCAGGCCCCAGGGGGCGGCGTCGGTGACGAAGAGGATGATGGGATGAGCCAGCACCAGACCCAGCGCCACCATGGAGATCTGGCGATGGAAGCGCAGGACCACGTCGTGGCCGTAGGGGGCGTCCACGCCGTTGGAGCGGGCGCTGACGGCGAACTGCAGTCCGAGCAGGGCCAGCCCGACGAACCCGAAGGCGACCGACAGCTCGGTCCAGAACGCTCGCGCCGGGGGAGGGTCGGCGAGCAGGGCGAAGAGCAGCGGCGCCACGGCCAGGGCCAGGTACAGCGAGATCCAGAGCACTGCCGATGTGATGAGCCGCATGGGCGGCGCCCTCCAACGCCGTTGCGGTGCCTACCCGCGACGATGGCCCGGCAGACGTCGCCGGGCCATCGTCGTCGCAACCGACATGAGGGGTCGCCAGGGCGGCGATCGCCCACCGCCGGTTCGCCCGGCCGAGGGTCGTCTCAGTCGAGATCGAGGCTCAGCATGCGGATGGCGTTGCCGCGGGCCAGCTTGTAGACGTCCTCGTCGGAGAGGTCGGTCACCATGTCGGTGAAGACCTGCTTGGTGTCGGGCCAGGTGGAGTCCGAGTGGGGGTAGTCGGTCTCGAAGGTCACGTTGTCCACGCCGACGTCGGTGAGGTTCTTGAGCCCGAAGTTGTCGCGGAAGAAGCAGGCGAACACCTGGCGCTTGAAGTAGAAGGACGGCGGCTCCGGCACGGCCTCCTTGTCGAAGGCCCAGCCCCGGAACTCCCTCCACACGCTGTCGGCGCGCTCGAGGGCGTAGGGGATCCAGCCCATCTGGCCCTCGGAGTAGGCCAGCTTCAGCGTGGGGTAGCGCACGAGGATGCCGGAGAAGATCCAGTCGGCCAGCGAGCCCATGGCGTTGTTGAAGCTGAGGGTGGCCTGCACGCCGGCGGGCGCGTCGGGTGAGGTGGCCGGCATGCGCGACGACGAGCCGATGTGCATGTTGATGACGGTGTCGGTCTCGGCGCAGGCCTGGAAGAACGGGTCCCAGTAGCCGGTGTGGATGCTCGGCAGGTCGAGGAACGGCGGGATCTCCGAGAAGGTGACGGCGCGCACGCCGCGAGCGGCGTTGCGGCGGACCTCCTCGGCGGCGAGGTCGGCATCCCACAGGGGCACGATGATCAACGGGATGAGGCGGCCCTGGCCGGCACCACCGCACCACTCCTCGACCATCCAGTCGTTGTAGGCCTTGACGCACAGCAGAGCGAGCTCGCGGTCCTTGGCCTCGGTGAACGTCTGCCCGCAGAAGCGGGGGAAGGTCGGGAAGCAGAGCGACGCCTCGGTGTGGTTGACGTCCATGTCCTCGAGGCGAGCGGTCTGGTCCCAGCAGCCCTTGCGCATCTCTTCGTAGGTCACGGGCAGCAACGTGCGCTCTTCGGGGGGGAACCCGACGGCGGTGATGATGCGCCGCATGGGGACCTTGAGGTCCTCGTAGCACCAGAAATCGGCCCACTTCCCCTCGGCGGAGTCCCCGTCGACGATGTCGAAGCTGTACTGCATGCCGTTGAACTGCAGGTTGGCCACCCGCAGGCGTTCGAGGCGGGGGCCCACGGCCTTGTACTTCTCGGGCAGGCGGTCCTGCCACACCCCGGCGGGCTCGATGATGTGGTCGTCGACGCTGACGAACCGGGGGATGGTGCGGGTGCTCTCGGTGGCGGTGGGCTCGGGGGCGGTGAGCGTCACGGGGTCTCCTGGTTCGTGTCGGTGGCCGGGGCCGTACGGGGGGCCGGTGAGGGCCGTCCCGGGCGTGGACCACAGTGTAGGAGAAAACCTGACGACCCGTCAGGTCGTGACGGATCGCACACCGGGCCGGGTGCCCGCCGAGTGCCCGTGGGATCTGACCGTTCGTCAGATGGTGCCCTACGATCGCCGATGACCCCACGAGGGACTGCGACACCCAGCGGAGCGCGCCATGGACCTGAACTTCACCGACGCCGAGGAGGCCTTCCGGGCCGAGGCTCGAGCGTGGCTCGAGGCCAACGTGCCCCACGGCCTTCCGTCGGGTGACACCCGCGAGGGTTTCGACCTCCACGTCGAGTGGGAGAAGAAGCTCTTCGACGCCCGCTGGTCAGTGGTGTCGTGGCCCGAGGAGTACGGCGGACGGGGCGCCACGCTGTGGGAGTGGTTGATCTTCGAAGAGGAGTACTACCGCGCCGGTGCCCCGCAGCGGGTCACCCAGAACGGCATCTTCTTGCTGGCCCCCACCATCTTCGAGTTCGGCACCGACGCGCAGAAGTCCCGGTTCCTGCCGGCCATGGCCGCGGCCGACGACCTCTGGTGCCAGGGGTGGTCGGAGCCCGACGCCGGCTCGGACCTGGCCGGCATCAAGAGCCGCGCCGTGCGTGACGACGCCGCCGGCGGGTGGCGCATCTCCGGGCAGAAGACCTGGACCACCCGCGGCGCGTTCTGCAACTGGCTGTTCGGGCTGTTCCGCACCGACCCCGAGGCCGAGCGCCACAAGGGCATGACGTACCTCATGGTGCCCCTCGACGCCGACGGGGTCACCGTGCGGGGGGTCGGGCGACTCGACGGCGACGAGGGCTTCGCCGAGGTCTTCTTCGACGACGTGTTCGTCGCCGACGACCTGGTGCTCGGCGAGGTCGACCAGGGCTGGGGCGTGGCCATGGCCACCACCTCGTCCGAGCGGGGTCTCACGCTGCGCTCGCCCGGTCGGTTCTGTGCCGCCGCCGACCGCCTGGTCGACCTGTGGAAGCGCCGCTCGGCGCTGGCTGCGTCGGGCGACCCCGCCGCGGTGGCGGCCGGTGATCCGGCGCTGCGGGAGGACGTGGCCCAGTCCTGGATCGACGCCGAGGCGTACCGGCTGGCCACCCTGGCCGACGTCACCGGCATCGTCGAGGGGCGTCCGCAGGGGGCCCGCTCGAGCCTCACGAAGATCTTCTGGTCCGAGCTCGACGTGCGCCTCCACGAGACCGCCCTGGCGCTGCTCGGCCCGTCCGCCGAACTGGTCGACGACTCCCCGAGCGCGGTCGACGGCGGGGCCTGGATGAAGGGCTACCAGTTCTCGTTGTCGGGCCCCATCTACGCCGGCACCAACGAGATCCAACGCAACGTCGTCGCCGAGCGCGTGCTCGGCCTTCCCCGAAAGTAGGCGCTGTGCGCTTCGCCTTCACCGACGACCAGCTGCTGTTCCGCGACGCCGTCGCCGACCTGCTGGCCAAGGAGTGCCCGCCCGACGTCGTGCGAGGCGCCTGGGACGACGAGACCGGCCGCCGCCCCGAGCTGTGGGCCGCGCTGGCCGAGATGGGGGTGGTCGGCCTCACCGTGCCCGAGGCCCACGGCGGCTTCGGGCTCTCCGAGCTGGACCTGCTCCCGATCCTCACCGAGACCGGACGGTTCGCCTTCCCCGGCCCGCTGCTCGAGACCACCGCGGTGGCCGCCCCCCTGCTGGCCGAGAACGCCAGCGCCGACATCGCCCAGCGCTGGTTGCCCGGCATCGCCTCGGGTGAGGTCGTCGCCACCGTCGCGCTGGCCGGGCAACCCTTCGTCCCCGACGCCCAGCTGGCCCACGTGCTGATCGCCCAGCGTGACGACCGGTTGGTGGCGGTGGCCACCGATCGTCTGCGCCTCACCCCGGAGACGTCGGTCGACGGGGCCCGCCGCCTGTCCCGGGCCGACTGGGACGTGGCCGACGAGGCGCTGATCATCGACGGTGAACCCGGTTGGCGAGCCGCCAACCGCGCCTTCGATCGCGGAGCCGTCGCCGCCTCGGCGCAACTGCTGGGCCTGGCCGAGCACCTGTTGGCCGTCACCGTCGAGTACGTGGCGGCCCGCAAGCAGTTCGGGGTGCCGATCGGGACCTTCCAGGCGGTCAAGCACCACCTCGCCGACTGCGAGCTCAAGCTCTCCTTCGCCCGGCCCCTCGTGGCCAGGGCCGCCTACTCGCTGGCGCACGACCTCCCCACCATCGAGCGCGACACCTCGGCGGCCAAGGCCATGGCCTCCGACGCCGCCGCCTTCGTCGCCCGCCAGGCCCTCCAGTGCCACGGCGCCATCGCCTACACCGTCGAGTACGACGTGCACATGTGGCTGAAGCGCATCTGGGCGCTCACCGCCGCCTGGGGCGACGCCGCGTGGCACCGCCGGCGCGTCGCCCACCTCCTGCTCGACGACTGACACGGCCGTGATCCGCCCCGCTCGGCGCGACGACCTCGCCACCATCGGCGAGCTCATCCGAGCGCTGGCCGACTACGAGGACATGGCCGCCGACGTGGTCTGGACCCTCGACCAGCTCGACGAGCACCTCTTCGGCCCGCAACCAGCGGCCCAGGTCACCCTGGCCTGCGACGACACCCACGGCGGGGTGGTCGGCATGGCCCTGTGGTTCCGGACCTTCTCGACCTTCCTGGGGCGCCCCGGCATCTGGCTCGAGGACCTCTTCGTGCGCCCCGAGGCGCGCGGACGAGGCCACGGCCTCGCCCTGTTGCGCCACCTCCGATCCCTCACCGACGGACGGGTCGAGTGGTCGGTGCTCGACTGGAACACCCCCTCGATCGAGCTCTACGAGCAGCTCGGGGCCCGGCCGCTCGAGGGGTGGACCACCTACCGTTGGCTCGGCGATGGCCCCGGTGGCGCCTGATCACCTCAGGGCTCGTCCGCTCCCAGCACGACGTGGGCCAGCTCGGCGGGCACCCCGGGGGTGTCGTCGTAGTCGGTGCCCGAGCCGCTGCACGGCGGCCCCTGGCCGGAGTTGCGGCCCAGCTCGTCGGTGAGCTTGGGGTTCTTGGCGCTGAACACCCCCCACGGGCTCTCGCACCCGGGCACCACCCAGGCGTGGGCCATCCAGGCCCTCGAGCCGTCGTTCTTGATGCCGCCTCGCGCCGCGCACTCCTCGCTGGACGTGCCCTCGCCGCCCACGACCAACGACCCCCGCACGCAGAGGCCGATGTGGCGGTGGTAGTCGGTGTTGCCGCCGGCGAAGCCGGCCGTCGGCGGCGTGTCGGCGCTGCCGATGAGGTAGTAGCTGAGCCCGACCAGCTGGGCGTCGTCGCCGTTGCCGTCGTAGAGCAGCATCTCCGGCGCGCCGACGTCGAACGTGGTGTCGACGAGCCCGAAGTTCATCCAGTGCGAGGCGATGCCCGGGATGTAGGTGGTGACCATCACGTAGCCGGCGTCGCGGGCGTCGGCCGCGGTGGGGTGGCGGGCCGCCACCGCGGAGGCCTCGGCCAGCTCGGTGCGCAGCTGTTCGCAGACCTGGGGATCGGTGATGGGGGTCCAGGCCTGCGGGCCGTCGTGGTCGTGGTCCTCGGCAGGGGCGGTGGTCGGGCCCGGGTCGGCCCCGGCGACCTCGCCCTCACCGATGCCGGCGGCCGGATCGGCGCCGGCGTGATCGTGATCGATCGCACCGCCGTTGAGGTCGACCCCGTGCATCACCGCCTCGCGGTAGTAGGCCGCCGGGTTCACGTCGAGATCGCAGCGCGGTGCCTCGGCGGCGACGGTGGTGGCGTCGTGGTCGTGGTCCGGGTTCGGGTCCGGCGAGCTCGACGCAGGGGCACCGGCGAGGCTGGACGAGCCGGCGCCGACCAGCCCTCCGACCACCAGCGCCATCGCCACCGCGGGCGCCCCGAACTGGGCCAGGCGGCGCCCCGGGCCGGTGTCGCCCGTCGTGGCGTACAGGCGAGGGCCGAGGAGGGCCAGCACCGCGCCCAGGCCGACGGCGACGAGACCGGCGACGAAGAGCAGGTGACCCACGTCCTGCGTCCCGAGCACGCCGTCGGGGCCGCGACCGTCGGCCGCATGGCTCCAGGCGTCGAGCGCCAGCCCGCCCACCTGGGCGGCCGCGCCCGCGCCAACCATCGTCAGGCCGATCCTGCGTGGGTCCATGGACGTCGCCCCCAGGGCTCGCGGACCATTCGAGGGTAGTGGCTCTTCCCCGCCGGTGGCTCGCGTCGGAGCGGCGCCTGCGCCGAGCGCCGCGATACTGGGGCCGTGCCCACGCCCCCGACCGTCGCCGATCTGCTCGCTCGATGCCTGCTGGCGCAGGGGGCCCGCCGGGTCTTCTGTTCCTGGGCGCACCCTCCGGCGCCGCTGCCCGGCCTCGACGTCATCGAGGTTCCCAGCGACGCGCTGGCCACCGTGCTGGCCGACGCCGACGGGCGGTCGGTCACCGGGGACGCCGCGGGCCCCGGCGTCGCCCTGCTCTCCGACGCCCGGTTGCGCCTGACGTCCCAACCCGGCCTGGTCGTCGAGGCTCATCCGGTCGCCGACCCATCCGAGCTCCCGCTGCTCGTGGCCGGGTGGAGCCTCGGCGAGGTGCTCACCGCCTCCGAGATCGACCTGGGCGGCCTCGACCTCACCGCCCCGGCTCCTGAAGGGGTCGAGCCGCTCGACGTCTCGGCCGCCTCGGACCAGCTGGTGGCCCTGTCCCCCTCGCTCGCCGGCTTCTCGATGGTGCTGCTCGTCGGGCCCGGTGTGGTCCGGGCCGGCCAGGCGCCGGCCGTGGCCGAGGCGGCGAGGCGCACCGGCGCGGGGGTCGTGGCCACCCCCGGGGCGGTGGGCGTGCTGCCCCTCGACGACCCGGCCTGGCTGGGGGTGGTGGGACTCCAGGCCGACGACGCCGTGCGCAGCGGACTGGCCGACGCCGAGCTGGTGGTGACCGCGGGCATCGACCCCGCCGAGGCCCCGCCGCTGGCCGACACCGTGCAGGTGCTCGAGGTCGAGCCCTGGCACCTGGCCTTGATGGCCCGCCACTGGCCCGAGGTGGCCGAGCGGGCTCCGGGAGGATCCGACCTCACCCGGGTCCTCGCCTCCCTCGTCGACCACGCCTCCGACGCCGCCGGTGGTCTGGTCGCCACCTCGGCGGAGACCCTCGGGCTGCTGCCCGTAGGTGGGGTCGTGGCCGCCGATGCCGGGCCGGCCGGCCTGTGGCTGGCCCGGGGCCTGTTCCCCGGCGCGGCCACGGTGGTGGTGCCCGCCCGCCCGTGCGACGGGTTCGCCGCGGCCACCGCGTTCGTCGCCGCGCTCGACGATCGCCCGGCCCTGGCGGTCACCGCCGCACCGGTGACCGACCTGACCAGAGCCGTGGTGGACCTGGCGGCGGAACGGGACCTCCCCCTCGTCGTCGAGGTGTGGGGTGGCGCCCCCGCTGGAGGGGACGGGCGCCTCGTCGACCGGCTGGAGGAGGCGGCCCGGTCCGGCGGACGGTCCTGTGCCGCCGTGCCGGTCGATCTCTCCGGCAGCGAGGTGCTGGTCGAGGCCCTCGGTCCGGTCTCGGCCTGGCGGGAGCACGGGGGCTGATCACGGACGCGACGAGGGGCCGGCACGGAGCCGGCCCCTCGACGGTCGTCCTGTGGCGGCCTCGGCCGCCGAGTGTCAGCCTCCGATGGGAAGGTCGATGCCACCGGGGAGCGAGATGGTCTTGTCCTCGCAGAAGGCGTGGATGCCCTCGGGGCCGAGCTCACGGCCGATGCCGGAGTTCTTGAAGCCGCCGAAGGGGCCGTTGAAGTCCATGCCCTGGGTGGTGTTCACCGCGAAGGTGCCGGTGCGCACCTTGCGGGCCACGTCGATGCCCTTGGCGATGTCGGTGGTGTACACCGCGCCGGCCAGGCCGTAGTCGCTGTCGTTGGCGATGGCGATGGCGTCGTCGAGGGTGTCGTAGGCGATGAGCGACAGCACCGGGCCGAAGATCTCCTCGCGGGCGATCGTCATCGAGTTGTCGACGTCGGCGAACAGCGTCGGGGCCACGAAGTGGCCTTCCCCGAGGCCTTCGGGAAGATCGCCGCCCACGACGACGGTGGCGCCTTCCTCGCGGCCCTTGGTGATGTAGCCCTCGACCCGGACCTTCTGGCGGTCGGCGATGAGCGGGCCCACCAGGTTGTCGGGGTTGGTGGGGTCGCCCACGACCTGAGCCGACACGGCGGCGGCGAGGGCGTCGCGGATCTCGTCGTAGCGGCTCCGCGGGGCCAGCACGCGGGTGAGGGCGACGCAGGCCTGGCCGTTGTTCATGAGGCCGCCACCGATCAGGTGCGGGATGGTCTCCTCGAGGTCGGCGTCCTCGCACACGATGGCGGCGGACTTGCCGCCGAGCTCGAGGGTGCAGCGCTTGAGCTGCTCGCCGCAGATGGCGCCGATCTTGCGGCCGGCGGCGGTGGAACCGGTGAAGCTCACCTTGTCGACGTCGGGGTGGCGCACCAGGTGCTCGCCCACCTCGCGGTCGGCGGCGACGATGTTGACGACACCGGCGGGCACGCCCGCCTCGACGAGGATCTCGGCGAGCACGTTGGCGTCGAGCGGGGTCTCGGGAGCGGGCTTGAGCACGATGGTCGAGCCCGAGGCCAGCGTCGGGCCGAGCTTCAGGCAGGTGATGAACAGCGGCACGTTCCAGGGGATGATCCCGGCGGCCACGCCGACCGGCTCGCGGCGCACGATGATCTGGCCGCCGAGGGCGCCGTCGCGGCGCTCCTCGAAGGCGAAGGTGCGGGTGTGGGCGGCGAAGGCCTCGAGGATCATCGCTGCGGCGAGGACCTGGCCGAACATCGAGAAGTAGAACGGCGAACCGACCTCTTCGGTGATGAGGCCGCTGAAGTCCTCCTGGCGGGCCTTGATGCCGTCGGCCACCCGCTGGATCAGGTCGGCGCGCTGCTCTTGGGTCCAGGTGGACCACTCGCCGGTCAGGGCCTCCTTGGCGGCGGCGACGGCACGGTCCATGTCGGCGGGGGTCGACACCGGCACGGAGCCGACGATCTCGCCGGAGCTGGGCGAGGTGACCTTGAGCGTGTCGGAGCCGGCGGGATCGACCCACTCGCCCCCGATGAAGAACTTGTCATAGGTGTGCATTGCATTCCCCCTGTGTCGGCGGCCGGGTGCCGCCGTGGTGGCGTGTGGTGGAGTGGGTGGCGTGCCGGCCACCCGTGGGTGGCACTCGACACACGTTCGTCACTGTAACGCCGCTACGCCCGGGGTGTCCCCCCGGGCGACGGGCGGGTGCGGTCAGCTCGCCGCTTCGGCCAGCTTCTTGGCCCACGGGTAGTCGGGCTTGCCGCTGGGCGAGCGCTGGATGCTGTCGACGAGGTGGAGGGTGCGGGGCACCTTGTAGCCGGCGAGGTGCTCGCGGGCGTGGGCGGCCAGCTCCTCGAGCTCCAGGCTCGCACCCTCGCGGGGTTGCACGACGGCGGTCACCTTCTGGCCCCAGCGGTCGTCGGTGATCCCCACGACCAGGCAGTCGTACACCGCCGGGTGGGACTTGAGCACCTGCTCGACCTCCTCGGGGTACACCTTCTCGCCGCCGGTGTTGATGCAGACCGAGCCGCGGCCGAGCAGGGTGATGGTGCCGTCGGCCTCGATCGTGGCGAAGTCGCCGGGGATGGAGTAGCGGTTGCCGTCGGGGCCGATGACGAAGGTCTCGGCGGTCTTCTTCTCGTCCTTGTAGTAGCCGAGGGGGATGTTGCCGCCCCGGGCCAGGCGACCGATGACCCCGGAGCCGGGCTCGACCATGTTGAGGTCGTCGTCGAGCACGTGGGTGTCGTTCATGGCGTTGACGTTGAGCCCGCCGCTCTTGGCCCCCACCGTCTTGGGCGGCTCACCCTTGGTGACGACGATGGTGCCGTTGAACCCGCCCTCGGTGGAGCCGATGGAGTCGGTGATGATGAGGTTCGGGAAGGTGTCGAGGTAGCGGTCCTTCACGGTCTGGCTGAAGATCGCCGCCGTGGAGGAGATGGCGAACAGCGACGAGATGTCCGGGGTCTCGCCCTTGGCGTCCATGTCCTCCCACGCCTCGATCATGGGGCGGGCCATGGCGTCGCCCACGATGAGGATGGCGTTGACCTTCTCGCGCTCGATGGTGCGCCAGACCTCGTAGGGGTCGAACTTGGGCAGCAGGACCGCGGTGTTGCCCTGCAGCATCTGGCCGATGGTGCCCACGAAGGCGGCCCCGTGCATGAGCGGGGGGATGTTCATCATCACCGTCGGGGTCTTCTCGGGCGCCTGGCGGGCGTGGTGGTACTCGTCGGGCACCCGTTCGCGGGTGGCCATGTCGATGCCGCCGGCGAGGGCGTAGAAGATGTCCTCGCTGCGCCACATCACGCCCTTGGGCATGCCGGTCGTGCCGCCGGTGTAGATGATCACCTGGTCGTCGCCGCTGCGTTCGCCGAAGTCCCGCTCGGGGGAGTTGGCGGCCAGGGCGTCGGCGAGGTCGGTGGCGCCCAGCTCGTCGGTGGTGCCGCTGCCGTCGTCCATGCGCACGAGGGTCTTGAGGAGGGGCAGCTCGTCGCGGACGTCGGCGACGAGGGGTCCGAACTGGGCGTCGTAGAACAGCGCCACCAGGTCGGCGTTGTCGAACAGGTAGCGCAGCTCGTCGGCCACGTACCGGAAGTTGATGTTGACCGGGACGGCTCGGGCCTTGATGACCCCCAGCAGGGCCTCGACCCACTGGATGCTGTTGAGTCCGTAGATGCCCACGTGGTCGCCCGGCTGGACGCCGGCGGCGATGAGGTGGTGGGCGAGGCGGTTCCCGGCGTCCTCGAGCTGGGCCAGCGTGCGGTGCTCGCCCTCGCACGCGATGCCCACCCGGTCCGGCACCGTGTCGACGGTGTGCTCGAACATGTCAGCGAAGTTGTAGGCCATGCGGCCGATCGTACGACACTGTGGCCGGGGTCACGCCAGGCTGCGTCACGCCCCCGTTCGTGACGCGCCCCCGCCGGGGAACGCCGGATCCGGCCCGCCGGGTCGTCAGGCCAGGCCGACGGCCTGGCGCAGCGCGGCGTAGGCCGCTTCGACGTGCTCGACGACCTCCCACGCGTCGGGGACGAGGGCGCTGGCGGTGAGCAGGCCGATGTCGAGGTGGCCGTCGTAGCTCATGACGGTGAGGTTGAGCCCCATCGACTCGGCCACCGGGCCCATCGGGTAGAGCCGCAAGGCCTTGGCCCCACCCAGGTAGATGGGCACGGGCGGACCCGGCACGTTGGAGACCACGGCGTTCACCGCCGGTCGGTGGCGGTCGGCCATGCCCGCCCGCGAGTAGAGGTCCCACACCATGCCGGTCGTGAGGGGGTCGACCATCTCGGTGAGCTGGACGAGGGTCGACTTGCCGACGATCTGCTGCTCGCGCTTGGCCGCGGCCGAATCGGCGGTGGTGAGCTCGAGGCGTCGGCGGGGGTCGGCGACCTCGGTGCGCAGCGGCTCGAACATCACCGCCACCATGTTGTTGAGGTCGCCGAACTGGTCCTCGCGCCGCACGGACACGGGCACGGCGGCCACGAGCGGCTGGTCGGGGAGGGCATCGAGGTCGAGCAGGTGGGCACGGAGGGCCCCGGCGGTGATGGTGAGCACCACGTCGTTGAGCTTGGCGCCGGTGGCCTGGCGGATCTCCTTGACGCCGTCGAGGGGCAGGCGGCCGAAGGCCATGGAACGGCCGGCCGTGATGGCCCCGTTGTAGGGCGTCGGGGGTGCGGTCATCGGCGTGCCTCCCGCCGGCTCGCCTTCGAGGCGGAGCCGCCGGATGGCGTCGGTGGCCCAGCCCACCCGCCCCAGCGCTCCGATCCCCGCCACCGTGCCTCGCACGCGGTCGGCGATCGACCACCCGAGCAGCTCGAGCTCGCCCGGGAGGGTGGCGGACGGGGTCTGCGGGGGCTCGATGGGCTCGGGCTCGGGGGCCAGGCCGAAGAAGGCCGGCATGAGGTCGGCGCCGGACACGCCGTCGACCACGCAGTGGTGGACCTTGCCGGCGAGAGCGATGTGCCCGCCCTCGAGGCCTTCGACGACCCAGAACTCCCAGAGGGGTCGGCGACGGTCGAGGGGGCGGCTCACCAGGTCGGCCACGAAGTCGGCGAGGGCCCGCTCGTCGCCGGGCGGATCGAGCCGGGCCAGGTGGATGTGGTGCTCGGGCCGATAGTCGGCGTCGTCGACCCAGACCGGATGGTGGATCCGGAACGGGACGTCGACGACCTTGCGCCGGAGCTTGGGGACGAGCGGCACACGGGCCGCGATGTGGCTGCGCATCTCCTCGAACGAGTAGCCCCCGGGCACCGTGGACGGGTCCAGCACCGCGGTGAAGGCCACGTTCATCGGCATGGACCGCGTCTCGAAGTACAAGAAGGCGGCGTCGAGACCGCTGAGTCGCTGGGGCATCGGTGCCTCGCTCGGCGACGGAGGGATGGGAGGCGCAGTCTTGCACCGGGAGCGCGTCGTCGCCGGGCCGGCGGGCGACCCGAGCGAAACGCCCCCACCCGAGGGCACACTGGGGTGATGTGGGCATCGTGGTTGCTCCTCGTGCTCAGCGTCGTGGCGGTGGCCTTCACCGTGAACGCCTTCCGTCCCATACGCCGCAACCGGCTCCTCTTCGTCCCCTCGTTCTTCGCGTCGGCCGTGACCATCGAGCTCTCCGCGCTGTTCCTGCCGGTGGGGCTGGTGCTCACCGGCGCGCTGGTGTGGGCCGGTGCCCTCCAGCACTGGGCCGGCTGGGTGGGGCTGGTGCTGGCGGCGGTGAACTGGGTGGCGATGGTGGTCATGGTGCTGCGCAGCTGGGGTACTGCCGGGGTGGCCTCGGAGGCGTTGGCCGCGCTCACCGACGAGGCCCCCGAAGCGGGCCGCCTGGCGATCCGCCGACGCAAGGACATCCCCTTTCGCCGCGTGGCCGGCCGCGTGCTGCGCCTCGACGTGTTCGAGCCGGTCGATCCGCCGCCCCCGGGTGAGCGTCGTCCGGCGCTGCTGCAGATCCACGGCGGGGCCTGGGTGATCGGGGACAAGCGGGAGCAGGGCATCCCCCTGCTCAAGGCCATGGCCAAGCGGGGCTGGGTGTGCTTCAACGCCAACTACCGGCTGAGCCCGGGTGCCACCTGGCCCGACCACCTCATCGACCTCAAGCAGGCGCTGGCCTTCATCCGCGAGCACGCCGACGAGTACGGCGTCGACCCCTCGTTCGTGGCCGTCACCGGCGGCTCCGCGGGTGGGCACCTCGCCTCCATGGTCGCCCTGACCCCGAACGACCCCCGGTACCAGCCCGGCTTCGAGGACGCCGATACGTCGGTGCAGGCGGCGGTGCCCTTCTACGGGGTCTACGACTTCACCAACCGCGACGGCACCATGCCCGACGAGTTCGTGCAGTGGTTCCTGCAGCCCATGATCGTCAAGGCGTTCCTCGACGAGGAGCCCGAGAAGTTCGCCTCGGCGTCCCCGCGGGACAACCTCCGTGGTGATGCGCCGCCGTTCCTCGTCATCCACGGCGACTACGACACCCTGGCGCCGGTCCAGGATGCCCGTCGCTTCGTCGACGAGCTGGCGGCGGTCTCCGACAACCCGGTGGTCTACATCGAGCTGCACGGCGCCCAGCACGCGTTCGACCTGGTGACCACCATCCGCAGCCGTCGGGTGGTGAGGGCGGTGGACAAGTTCCTGTCCACCCTGTGGGTGCGCCATCAGGCCGGTCACGAGCCCGACGACGCCGAGGCCGGCGAAGAGGGCCTCCCCGGCCCGGCCGAGGGCGCCGACGTGGTGGCCAACGGCTGAGGGGCGATGGGAAGAAGTTCCCATCGACGAGACGCCGCCGGGCTGCGTACCGTCGGCCGCCATGATTCGACGTGGTCTCCTCGCCCTGGCCCTTGCCCTGCTCTTCCTCACCGCCGCCTGCGGCGGAGACGACGACGGGGTCGCAGCGACCAGCGACGCCAGCAGCGAGGTCGCGGCGACCAGCGATGCCGACGGCGGCGTCACCGTGACCGGCGACGGCTTCACCGCCACCTTCCCGGGCGAGGTCGAGCGACGCAGCGACCCGGTCCAGGTCGCCGGGGTCACCGAGCCGATGAGCGCCGAGAGCTCCACGTGGGAGACCGACTCGGAGGCGCTGAGCATCATCACCACCGTGCTGCCGCCGGGCCTCGTCGATCCGCAGCGGGTGTCCGAGTTGCTGGAAGGCACGGCGATGGGCATGGGGGGCACGACGGATCCGGAGTCGCCCCTGCTCGACGCCGACGGGTCGTTCCAGGGACGCGAGGCCGTGGCGTTCGAGGTCGTCGACGGCGACCTGGTCACCTCCGGCGTGGCCTTCCAGGACGGCGATCGGCTGGTCCAGGTCCTCCACCTCGGGCGAGTCGGCGAGGAGTCCGACCGCCTCGAGGTCCTCCTGGACGGGTTCTCCTTCACCGGGTGAGCATCTGAGCCCGGCGGCCGTGGTCGGCCGCCGGGGCGCGAGCTGCCTATGGCACACTGAGGCACTCGGTGGGCGCGGCGGGGCACTGTCGGGGTCGACGTGGGAGGGCACGTGTGAGCGTCAGTCGCAGCTGCGTCATCAGGGTGCTGAGCGTGTGCCTCGGTGCGGCGTCGGTGCTCGGCGCGTGCGGTGGGGACTCCTCCGACGCAGGCCCCGCCCGATCGGCCGAGGTCGACCTCGACCAGGTCGCCGAGTACGAGAACCCGCCTCGGCTCGGGGGGACGTTGCGCGTGGGCCTCAATGCCGAGACGGACGGGTGGAACCCGGTCGCCAACCGGTGGGCCAGCTCCGCGTACATCGTGGCCAACGCCGTCTTCGACCGACTGGCGGCCTACGACCCCGAGGGGAACCCCCAGCCCTACCTGGCCCTCTCGCTCGAACCGAACCCCGATGCCACCGAGTGGCTCATCGGCCTGCGGCCAGGGGTGCTGTTCCACGACGACACGCCGCTCGATGCCGATGCGGTGAAGACCAACCTCGACGCCCATCGGGCCTCGCCGCTCACCGCCACCGCCCTGTTGGCCGTCGAACGGGTGGAGGTCGTCGATCCCCTCACCGTGCGGGTGGTGATGAACCAACCGTGGGCGACCTTCGATCACACGCTCACGGCCCAGACGGGGGTGATGGCTGCGCCCAGCATGCTCGCCGACCCCGACGGCGCCCGGAACCCGGTCGGCACCGGCCCCTTCACGTTCGTGGACTGGGTGCCGGACTCCACCCTGCGCGTCGAGGCCAACCCGACCTACTGGCGTGAGGGCATGCCGTACCTCGACGCCGTGGAGTTCAGGGTGCTCGCCGACCCGTCGTCGAGAGCGGCCGCGATTCGATCGGGCAGCGTGGACGTCGTCGAGACCAACGACCCGGCGTCGATCCTCTCCCTCGCCGAGGAGGCCCGCGACGGCACCTTCCAGGTCTTCACCGGCGACCCCGAGGACACGAGCGTGACCATGGTCGCCCTCAACCTGGCGGCGCCCCCCTTCGACGACCCGCTCGCCCGGCGCATCGTGGCCACCGGCACCGACCGCCAGAGCAGCTCCGAGATCGGGTACCTGGGGCTCTTCCCCCCGGCCGAAGGGCCCTTCGACCGCTCCTCGCCCTACTTCGCCGAGACCGACTACCCCGCCTACGACCTCGAGGAGGCCCGTCGCCTCCACGAGCAGTACCAGGCCGAGAACGGCGAACCGCTGTCGTACACCATCCACATCCCGTCGACCCCCGAGATCCGGGCCGTCACCGAGGCCGCCCAGGAGCGCTTCCGCAGCATCGGCGTGGAGATGGTCATCGAGACCATGGACCAGGCGACGCTCATCGCCGACGCCCTCAACGGCAACTACCAGGCCACCGGGTGGATCCTGTTCGGCGACCCCACCCTCGACCGCTCCTACTCCTTCATCGCCGCCGGCACGGTGCGACCGCCCGGGCAGCTCTCGCTCAACTTCGCCCGCAACGACGACGCCGCGCTCACCGCCGCGCTCGACGAGAGCCGGGCCGCACCCGACCTCGAGACCCGGGTCGAGGCCTACCGGGTCGTGCAGGAGCAGCTGGCCGATCGTCTCCCCTACGTCTACCTGGTGCGCCAGCGGTTCGTGATCGTCACCACCCCCTCCGTGCACGGTCTGGCCGACTGGACCTTCCCCGAGGGCGCCCCGGGGCGCCGCACACCGGCCCAGCTCATCACCGCCGGGGCGTGGCTGTCCCCGTGACCGCGACGCCCTTCCCGCCCCACTGGGACTTCGACGTCGTCCTCGCCGATGGTGGCACCGTCCACATCCGCCCCATCCTCCCGAGCGACACCGAGGCCTACCTGCGGTTCTTCCACCGCTTGTCCCGCGAGACCCGCTACTACCGGTTCTTCTCCCCCAAGAGCGAGCTCACCGACGACGAGGTCCGCTTCTTCACGACCGTCGACTTCGAGGCGCGGGTGGCGTTGGTGGCCGTGGTGGGGGGCGAGATCATCGCCGTGGCCCGCTACGACCGCCTCGACGACCGCCCGGTGGGCGAGGTCGGCCCCGACGCCGAGGTGGCGTTCACGATCGACGACCACCACCAGGGCCGGGGCCTGGGGACCGTGATGCTCGAGTACCTCGCCGCCGCCGGACGCGAGAACGGCATCGGGCGCTTCGTGGCCCAGACCCTGCCCGACAACCGGCGGATGATCCGGGTCTTCCACGACGCCGGCTACCAGACCGTCGACCGCTTCGCCGACGGCGTGGTGGAGGTCGAGTTCCCCATCGCCTCCACCGACGCAGCTCGCGACGCGGTCGAGCGCCGCGAGCACCGGGCCGAGGCCCGATCGATCGAACGGATCCTGCGGCCGTCCTCGGTTGCGGTCATCGGGGCCAGCGCCGACCCGGACTCCACCGGCTACCGCCTCTTCACCCACCTGCTGGCGGGCGGGTTCGCCGGACCCGTCCACCCGGTGAACCCCAACACCTCCCACGTGGCCAGCGTTCCCGCTCATCCCGACGTGCTGGCCGTCCCCGGCGAGGTCGATCTGGCCGTGATCGCCACCCCGGCCGAGGCGGTGGCCGGGGTGGTCGCCCAGTGTGCCGAGAAGGGGGTCATGGGGCTGGTGATCATCTCGACGGGGTTCGCCGAGACGGGCCCGGAGGGTGCCGAGAGGGAGCGCCAGGTCCTCGCCGCGGCCCGGCGCGGCGGCCTGCGCATCGTGGGGCCCAACTCCATGGGCGTGGTCAACACCCACCTCGGCCTGCACGCGACCTTCGTCCCGGTGCAACCACCCCGGGGGCGGTTGGGCATCCAGAGCCAGTCGGGGGCGGTGGGCATGGCCCTGCTCGAGTGGGCCACGCGCCGGGGCCTCGGCGTGTCCTCGTTCGCCTCCGTCGGCGACAAGGCCGATGTGAGCGGCAACGACCTGCTGCAGTACTGGGAGGACGACCCGGACACGGCCGTCATCTGCTTGCACCTCGAGAGCTTCGGGAACCCCCGGAAGTTCGCCCGCATCGCCCGCCGGGTGTCGGCCAGCAAGCCGGTCGTGGCGGTGAAGTCGGGCCGACGGCGGGGCGCCCCCGACGGCGGCGGCCCCGACGGGCCGGTCGACGCCCTGTTCGCCCAGACCGGGGTCGTGCGCGTCGACACCATCGACGAGCTCTTCGATGTCGCCTCGGTGCTGGTGGACCAGCCGCTACCGCGGGGCGACCGCGTGGCGGTGGTGGCCAACGCCCGCGGGGTGGGGCTGCTCGCCGTCGATGCCACGCTGGCCGCGGGCCTCCGCCTGGCCGACCTGGGCCCGGAGGCCGGTGGCACCGGCGAGCTGGCGGCGTGGGCGGTGCCCGCAGCGAGCGGGGTGCTGCCCCTGCCGGTGCTGGCCGAGGCCGCCCAGTACGCCGACGCCATCGGCCGGGTTCTCGCCGACGACACCACCGACATGGTGCACGTGGTGGTGACCCCGCCCATCGGTGGCGACCACGAGGCGATCGCCGAGGCCATCCGGGCCGCCGCCTCCGCCGGCGACAAGCCGGTCGTCGTGACCCACCTCTCGGCGTCGTGCCCCCCTGCGGCCCTGCTCGACGAGCGCGACCAGCCACGCGTCCCCGTGTTCGACTCGCCCGTGGCCGCGTCGGCGGCCCTGGCGCGCGTGGCCGGCTACGCCGACTGGCGGCGCCGGGAGCCGGGGCCGGTGCCGGAGCCCGACGGCCTCGACCGGGCCACCGCCCGCCGTCTCGTCGACGAGGCCCTCGCCGGGGCGGACGGCGAGGTGGTCCTCGACGCGGCCACCGCCCGTTCCCTGCTGCGCGGCTACGGGATCGCCGTCGCCGCCGGAACCGACGCTCGCGACGTCGGGGGCGAGGGGGTGGTCACCACCGTCAGTGTCGTCCAGGATCGGGCGTTCGGGCCGTTGGTGACCCTGGCCATGGGGGGCGAGGTGGCCGAGCTCGTCGGCGACCGTGCGTCGCGGATCGTGCCGCTCACCGAGCGCGATGCCGCCGAGCTCGTGCGCTCGCTGCGCCTCGCCCCCCTGCTGTTGGGCCATCGCGGTTCGCCGCCGCTGGCGGTCGATCGCCTGGAGGACCTCCTGGTGCGGGTGGGTGTGGTCGCCGACGAGCTGCCCGAGGTCGTCGAGCTGCACCTCGCACCAGTGGCGGCCACCGCCCGCGCGGTGGAGATCGGAGAGGCGCACGTGGTCCTGCGTCGCCCCACCCCGGGCCTGCCCGAGCTGGTCCGCCGGCTCCGCACGTAGTCTCTCGCCATGGGCTTCTACGAGGCGCAGGTCCTCCCGCGGGTCATCGACGTGATGTGCGGCAACGCCGAGATGGAGAAGGTCCGGCGCCCGGTCGTCGACGGCCTCTCCGGCACCGTCCTCGAGATCGGTTTCGGTTCGGGTCCCAACATCGGGCTCTACCCGGCCGCCGTCACCGACGTCCTGGCCGTCGACCCTGCGCTGGTCGGGCGCCAGTTGGCCGAGAAGCGCCTGGCGGCCCACCCCGACAGCCCACCGGTCACCTACGTCGGCCTCGACGGCGCCCACCTCGACCTGCCCGACGCGTCGGTCGACCACGCCCTGTCCACCTGGACCCTGTGCACCATCCCCGACGTGCTCGGCGCCCTCCACCAGGTCCGGCGGGTCCTGCGCCCCGGGGGGAGCTTGCACTTCGTCGAGCACGGGATCTCCGACGACCCACGTGTGGCGCGCAACCAGCATCGCTTCGAGCCCGTCCAGAAGCGCCTGGCCGGGGGCTGCCACATCACCCGCGACATCCCCGACCTGCTGCAGGCCGCCGGGTTCCGTCTCGAAGAGCTGGCCCGGTTCCAGCTGGCCGGGCCCAAGGTCATGTCGGCGATGTGGTCCGGCGTGGCCGTCCCCGTCTGAGGCCCGCCTCCCCTCGTTCATCTGTTCGCAACCGCACCGGCGCGCCCATCGGTGCCACGATGGGGTCCGCCGGGTGTCGGCTGGACCCTCACCCGGGGGACGATTCGTCGACGAAGGGGAATGCACCATGCAGCTCGGGATGGTCGGACTCGGCCGGATGGGGGCGAACCTGGTCCGTCGCCTCGTGCGCGACGGACACACGTGCGTGGTCTACGACGTGAACGACTCGGCGGTCACCGAGCTGGTGGCCGAGAGCGACGCCATCACCGGTGCCTCCGACCTCGACGACTTCGTGGCCAAGCTCGACGCCCCGCGCGCCGCGTGGGTCATGGTGCCCGCCGCCTACGCAGGCGACACCGTCCACGATCTGGCCGGTCGCATGGACGCGGGCGACATCGTCATCGACGGGGGCAACACCTACTACCGCGACGACGTCGACCGAGCCGAGGCGCTCGCCCCTTCCGGCGTGCACTACGTCGACGTCGGCACCAGCGGTGGGGTGTTCGGCCTGGAGCGGGGCTTCTGCCTCATGATCGGGGGAGAGGTCGAGGTCGTGGCCCACCTCGACCCGGTCTTTCGCACCATCGCCCCGGGAGTCGGGGGGATCGACCGCACCCCGGGCCGCACCGGCGACCCGACACCCGAGGAGATGGGCTACCTGCACTGCGGGCCGGTCGGGGCCGGTCACTTCGTGAAGATGGTGCACAACGGCATCGAGTACGGGGTGATGGCCGCCTACGCCGAAGGCCTCAACATCCTCGCTCACGCCAACGCCGGCAACGAGCACCGCGAGGTCGACGCGGAGACCACCCCGCTGCGCGATCCGCAGTACTACCAGTACGACATCGACAACACGGCGGTCGCCGAGGTCTGGCGGCGCGGCAGCGTCATCGCCTCGTGGTTGCTCGATCTCACCGCCGCCGCCCTCGTCGACGATCCCGGCCTCGAGACCTTCGCCGGTCGGGTGAGCGACTCGGGCGAGGGTCGGTGGACGTCGCTGGCGGCCATCGACGTGGGGGCTCCCGCCCACGTGCTCACGGCCGCGTTGTACGAGCGCTTCGGCTCGCGGGGCGAGGCCGACTTCGCCGACAAGGTCCTCTCGGCGATGCGCAAGCAGTTCGGCGGCCACGACGAGAAGCCGTCGACCGCGCCTGGGGCCTGACCAGCGCGGTGGTCATCTCGACGGTCCCCGTCTCCCTCGTGCCGACCGAGGTCGAGGGGCACGGTGCGTTCGTGCTGCAGGCCGGTCCCACCGAGTTCACGGTGGTGCCCGGGTTGGGGCTCCTGGGCACCTCCCTTCGCCACCGTGGACGCGAGTTCCTGGTCCTGCGGGGCCAGGCCGAGGCGGTGCTCGCCGGCCACACGACCGGACTGCCCCTCCTCGCGCCCTGGGCCAACCGGATCGGCGGCGACACCTACAAGGTCAACCGCACGCGCGTCGACCTGTCCGATGCGCCCGGCCTGCACCGTGACGCCAACGGCCTGCCCATCCACGGGACGATGATCGGTCGGGCCGGGTGGGTGGTCGACCGGGCCGAGGCGCTCAACGGCTACGCCCGGCTCAGCGCCCGCTTCGACGCCGCCGCCGCCGACGAGGTCATGGCCTCGTTCCCGTTCCCCCACGAGATCACGGTGGGCATGCGGGTCCGTCCGGGCGATCTCGACGTCACCACCACGATCACCGCCACCGGGCGGCGTTCGGTGCCGGCGTCGTTCGGATGGCACCCCTACTTCCAGCTGCCCGGCGAGGATCCGGCCGATCTGCGCGTGCACCTGCCCACCGGCGACCGCCTCCAGCTCGACGACCGGATGTTGCCCTCCGGCGAGGAGGAGACGGGCTACTCGCGCAAGGCACCCTTGGTCGAGCCGGGCTACGACGATGCGTACCGCCTGCGGGCCAACCACCGACTGCTCACGGTGTCGGGGCGCAGCCGCCAGCTCACCCTCGCGATGGACCCCGGGTACGAGTACGGGCAGGTCTACTCGCCACCGGGCGAACGTTTCGTGGCGCTCGAGCCCATGGTCGCTCCCATCAACGCGTTGGGCGACGGCCTCACGCCGATGGTGGCGCCGGGCGAGAGCTACCGAGCCCGCTTCCGCATCACCCTCCTCTGACCGCTCACCACCTCGGAGCCCACGATGACCGCCACCCCAGACCCCATCGAGTCCACCCCGGAGTGGGCTGCGCTCGTGGCCCACCACGACGAACTGGCCCCCCGCCACCTCCGCAACCTGTTCGCCGACGATCCCACCCGTGGCACCCGCCTGGTGGGCGAGGTGGGCGACCTCTACGTGGACTGGTCCAAGCACCGGGTCACCGACGCCACCATGGCCCGCCTCCTCGACCTGGCCCGGCGGGCGGGCGTCGAGCCGTTGCGCGACGCCATGTTCGCCGGTGAGCCCATCAACGTCACCGAGCACCGGTCCGTGCTCCACGTGGCCCTGCGGGCCCCGCGCGACGCGGTGATCCGCGACCACGACGGCCACGACGTGGTGCCCGGTGTGCACGAGGTGCTCGACCGCATGGCCGACTTCAGCCGCCGGGTGCGCTCGGGCGAGTGGACCGGTCACACCGGCAAGCGCATCCGCGCCGTCGTGAACATCGGCATCGGTGGCAGCGACCTGGGCCCGCACATGGCCCACGAGGCCCTGGTGCCCTTCGCCGACCCCGACCTCGCCGTGCGCTTCGTGTCCAACGTCGACGGCACCGAGTTCCACGAGCTCACCCGCGACCTCGACCCGGCCGAGACCCTGTTCATCATCGCGTCCAAGACGTTCACCACCCTCGAGACGATGACCAACGCCCACACGGCGCGGGCGTGGTCGCTCGCCGCGCTCGGCGACGAGGCGGCGGTCGCCAAGCACTTCGTGGCCGTGTCGACCAACGCGGAGGAGGTGCGGGCGTTCGGCATCGACACCGCCAACATGTTCGGCTTCTGGGACTGGGTCGGCGGTCGCTACAGCTACGACTCGGCCATCGGTCTGTCGCTCATGATCGCCATCGGGCCCGAGCGGTTCGAGGAGATGCTCGCCGGGTTCCGCACCGTCGACGAGCACTTCCGCACGGCGCCGCTCGAGCAGAACCTGCCGGTGATCCTCGGGCTGCTGGGGGTCTGGTACGCCAACTTCTTCGGCGCCGAGACGCTGGCCGTGCTGCCCTACAGCCACTACCTCGGGCACCTCACCCCGTACCTCCAGCAGCTCTCCATGGAGAGCAACGGCAAGTCGGTCGATCGCTGGGGGCGGCCGCTCGGCACGTCGTCGGGCGAGATCGTGTGGGGTCAGCCCGGCACCAACGGCCAGCACGCCTTCTACCAGCTCATCCACCAGGGCACCCGGCTCATCCCGTGCGACTTCATCGGTCTGGTGCACCCCCCGCACGAGGTCGACGGCCACCAGGACGTCTTCATGGCCAACTTCTTCGCCCAGCCCGAGGCGCTGGCCTTCGGCAAGACCGGCGAGGAGGTGGCGGCCGAAGGGGTGGCACCCGAGCTGGTGAGCGCCCGCACCTTCCCCGGGAACCGGCCCTCGACGTCGATCCTGCTCCCCGAGCTCACCCCGTCCACGCTCGGCCAGCTCGTCGCCCTCTACGAGCACAAGACCTTCGTGCAGGGGGCGGTGTGGGGCATCAACAGCTTCGACCAGTGGGGGGTGGAGCTCGGCAAGTTGCTGGCCCAGAACATCATCGGCGAGCTCACCGCCGACGCCGAGCCCGATCTGGCCCACGACAGCTCCACCAGTGCGCTGATCCGTCGCTATCGCGCCGCCCGTCGGACCTGAGCGGCCCCCCATCCCCGTCGCCGGCGGAGCGGCTCGAACCGCCGACCGATCCACCGGGTGACGGCGGGGGTCAGGCGTCGTCGAACTCGGTGACCTGGTACCGCTCGACGACGAGGTCGCGCGGCCAACGGCGGGGAGGCAGACCGGCCTTGTGCCACAGTGCGTCGAGGAACTCGTCGGTGTCGCCCACCTGGGCCCAGACCGACGGCAGGAACGTCCCGCGGCCTTCGGCGCTCGTGAGCAGGACGCCGTCGACCCCCGGGCGCAGCGCGGCGGCCAGCTCGACTCGATCGCGGACGTCCAGCGGCTCCAGCGGCCCGAGGACCGAGATCTCGACGTCCATGCGCGGCCAGTCGTCGTCCGTCACTGCCGGGAGGCGGGGGTCGCGGAAGGCGGCGTCGTAGGCGTGGGCCGCGACGTCGTCGGCCAGCGAGCGGTGGGCCTCGATCGAGCCGATGCAACCGAGGAGGCGGCCGCCGCGGCGCAGGGTCACGAACGCCGCTCCCGGGAGGCCGGCCCCTTCCGGGACGGTTGCCGGGTCGGGTAGGACCAGACCGTGCCCGTCCAACGCCGAGCGGACGGTCGACCGGGCCAGGTCCAGCAGCCAGTGCTGCAGCGGCGGATCCAGCTGCGGGGTCGGAGCGCGGGACACGCGTTCAGCCCACGGCGAAGGCGCCGTAGCCGACGACGCGGTCCGGCTCGCCGGCCGTGTCGGCCGACGAGCGCAGGTCGAGCAGGGTGACCTTCGAGCCGTGGCGGCGGGCGGCCCAGAGCAGCCCCCGTAGGGGGTGGGCGCCGCAGGCGTCGTTGGGGCGGATCCGGTCCACCGCACCGGCGAGGATGGCCGAGGCGGTGCGGGCGTCGAGCCGGTCGGCGGTGGCCTGGTCGTGGTAGTGGCTGAGGTCCGAGCTCACCACCAACAAGGTCTCGGGTCCGCCCCAGAGACGCTCGACCACGGCGGCGACCTGCTCGGCCGTGGCGTGGCCCACCACGATGGGCAGCACCTGCCAGCCGTCCGGGCCGAGGACCCGCTGCAGGAACGGCAGGTGCACCTCCAGCGCGTGCTCCTGGGCGTGGGGGCGGTCGTCGAGGTGGACCCCACGGCAGTCGAGTGCCGCTCGGCGGGCGGCGTCGTCGACGGGCACGGAGCCGAGGGGGGTGGCGAAGGCGTCGACGCTCGGCACGGCCATGCCGCGCAGGGCCACGCGGTGCGCGGGGCCCAGCAGCACGACACGGCTGACCGTGCCCTTGCGCTCGGCGACGGCGGCGTAGGCCGTGCCTGCGACCGGACCCGAGTACACGTACCCGGCATGGGGTGCGACGAGGGCCTTCGGGCCCTTTCCTCCTGTCTCGACCGAGAGGGGGAGCCGGGGCAGCCGGGCGGCCCCCTCGGCCAGGTCGGCGTCGACCATGGCGGTCAGCGCTTCGGGATCGTCGGGGTAGAAGAGGCCGGCCACAGCGGCGGGCCGGGTGGTGGTGGTCATCGTCGCCGCACCTTTCCGCTCTTGAGCTCGACCGGGACGCGTCGTGCTCCCCATTCCCCGGGTGGCCCGTCGTAGACCCCCGCCACCGGTGCGCCGCAGTTGCGGCAGTGGCCGTCGCCGGTGAGCTTCCACCCCTTCAGCTCGTACCAGTCCCGCTCGATGACCGCTTCCCCGCACGCCGGGCAGGCGGTGGTGTCGCCCTCTCGGTCGTGCACGTTGCCCGTGTAGACGAAGCGCAGGCCGTTGGCCAGGGCGATGCGACGGGCCCGGGTGAGGGTCGAGGCCGGGGTGGCGGGCACGTCGCGCATGCGGTAGTCGGGGTGGAAGGCGCTGAAGTGGAGGGGTACGTCGGGTCCCAGGTGCTCGACGAGCCAACCGGTCATGGCGTCGAGCTCCTCGTCGCTGTCGTTCTGCCCCGGGATCAACAAGGTGGTGATCTCGAGCCAGGCATCCGTCTCGTGGTGCACGTACTCGAGGGTCTCGAGCACGGGGGCCAGGGCGCCCATGGCGATGTGGCGGTAGAACTCCTCGGTGAACCCCTTGAGGTCGATGTTGGCGGCGTCGACGACGTCGAAGAGGTCCTGGCGGGCGCCCTCGGAGACGTAGCCGGCCGACACCGCCACCGACCTGATGCCCTTCTCGCGGCAGACGTGGGCCGTGTCGACGGCGTACTCGAGGAACACCACGGGATCGTTGTAGGTGAAGGCCACGCTGGCGCAGCCCAGCTCGAGTGCGGCGTCGGCGATGGACTCGGGCGGTGCGGCGTCGGACAGGCGGTCCACCTCCTTGGACTTGGAGATGTCCCAGTTCTGGCAGAACCGGCACGCCAGGTTGCAGCCGGCCGTCCCGAAGCTCAGCACCGAGGTGCCCGGCAGGAAGTGGTTGAGCGGCTTCTTCTCTATCGGGTCCACGCAGTAGCCGCTCGAACGCCCGTAGCTGGTGAGCACCACCTGGTCGTCGACGCGGCCGCGGACGAAGCAGACCCCTCGCTGCCCCTCGCGCAGCTTGCAGGCGCGAGGGCACACGTCGCACTGCACCCGCCCGTCCTCGAGCCGGTGCCAGTGGCGAGTGGGAACGGTGAAGGGATCGTCGAGGCGTACGTCGTCGCCCATGTCTCGACCGTACGCCCGTGGCCTCCCTTTTCACAGGGCCCTATGGCCGGTACGTTGCCATGCTCGAGGGTGGTCCATCGGCGACGCCGGCTCGCACCGCACCCTCCCTCTCGGTCGCCGGGCGACCCTCGTGGACCTGGGGCGACGAGGAGCAGCCGATGCCCGACGACCGACCACCCGGAACGACCGGCCCCGAACCGCCGACCGACCCGTTGGCCGCCATCGACGACCAGCTGCGGCACCTGGCGGCCGCCCGTCGGGCGCTGATCGAGGACAGGGAGCAGCGGTTGGCCGCGCTGGCGGCCGAGGAGCAACGCCTCCTCGCGGCGCGAGCCGAGGTGGTGGGGCGACCCCTCGAGTCGTCCGCGTGGTCGGCCCTCCCCCCGCCCCCCGCCTACGTGCACCTCCCGCCGCCCCCGGCCGGGGCCATCCCCGCGGATGGGGTCCCGTCGCTCCCGCCATCGCCCCCGGCCACCCAGGGAGAGTGGCGACCGCAGGCCCTGCGCAACACCCTGCTCGCCGTGGGAGCCGTGCTGTTGGCCCTCGCCGCCCTCGTCTTCGCGGTGGTGGCGTGGCCCCGGTTGGGCGACGGCGGACGGGCGGCGCTGCTGGCCGGGGCGACGTTCGCCGTCGCCGCGCTCACCGTGGCCGCGGCCCGACGCCTCCCGGCCACCGCCGAGGCGCTGGCGGGGGTGTTGCTGGCCCTGGTGGGCGTCGACTGGTTGGCCCTACGCCGGGTGGGGGTGGGAGCCGAGCTGCCCCTCGACGTCTGGTGGGTGGCCGGCCTGGCCCTGGTGGGTGCCATCGGCGTCGGTCTCGGCGCCGGCCTCCGTCTGGCGGTGGGCCGTCAGGTCGGGCCGTTGGTGCTCGGCGTGGCGCTGGGTCTGGCTCTCACGGTGCCCCGCTCGGCGGTCGCCGCCGCGGTCGGCGCCGCGGCCCTCGCCGCGGTGGTGGCCCTCGCCGGCGCCCGCCTCTCGAGGGTCCTCTCCTGGCGCGACGGCGCGAGTGCGGTCACCACCGTCGCCTGGCTCTTGTGGGCCGAGGGCCTCGTGGCCACCGGGTTCGTGGCCGCCGACCGGGGTGCCGGCCCGGTGACCGCCGCCGTGCTGGCGACGTCGGGCGTGCTCCCGCTCGCCACCCGGTGGGCCTGGCGGCGGGTCCTCGACCCGGCCCTCGGTGTGCTCCTCGTGACCACGTCGGCCCTCGTCGTGCTGGTCGTCCCCCTGGTGGCCGTGGCCGATCTCGTGTCGGGTCCATGGCTGGCCACCATCGCGGTGGCGTCGGGTGCCGTGGCCGTGGTGGCGGCCCGTGTCGGGCCGTCGTGGTTGCGGGCCGGATCCCTGGTCGCCGGTGTCGTCGTCGCGGTTCCGGCTCTCCTCGGGACCGTCGACGTGGCGGTCACCGCCGGCGCGTCGGCCTGGCTGCTGCTCGCCGACCCGTGGGCCACGGGCGCCACCGAGGCCTTCCGCACCAACGTGCCGGCCGTCGACGCCGTCGACGTCGTGCG
Source organism: Rhabdothermincola salaria (assembly GCF_021246445.1). Taxonomy (NCBI): domain Bacteria; kingdom Bacillati; phylum Actinomycetota; class Acidimicrobiia; order Acidimicrobiales; family Iamiaceae; genus Rhabdothermincola; species Rhabdothermincola salaria. The sequence goes on along the minus strand of NZ_JAJQXW010000003.1, from coordinate 215,698 downwards.
CTACGAGACCATCGGCGGCACGGGCGCCGCCGCCGTCGCCCTCCTGGTGGTGGCCGCCACCGCCTTGGTCGCCGGTCTGGATCGGCTCCCTGGTCGTCGTCTCCTCGACCGGGAGGCCGGCGTCGCCGCGGCGGTGGCGACCACCGGGGTGGGCCTGCTCCTCGCGGTCGTGGGCGCCGGCGCCTCCTATGCCGTGTTGGCGCTGCTCGGGGTCCTGCTCTCCACCGTGGCCGTCCATCTCCTGGCTCGGTGGTGCCGATCGCCCTGGTGGGCGCTGGCGGCGGCCCCTCCGCTGGTGGCGGCGGCCGGGTGGTCGTTGGCCGACGCGCCCCTCACGCTGGCGGTGGTGGGTCTCACCGGGGCGCTGGCCGGCGCCTCGGCCTGGCTCCTGCCCCGACTGCGACTCGCTCTCGTCGCCGTGGCGGTGTCATCCCTGTTGGGCGTGGCCCCGGCGGTCGTGGTCACCGTCGAGGACGCCCAGGTCACGGCCGCCCTCCCGATGGTCGTGCTCACCACCACCATCGGGGCGGCGGCGGCGCTGGTGTTGGCGACCTCGGTGCGCCCGTGGGGTCGCGAGCTGCGGCTCGTCGTCGCCGCACCCGCCACCGCCGCCCTCGCGCTGGCGGCGTGGGGCGCCGAACCGGCCTGGGCCGAGCAGCGCTGGCCGGTCGCCGTGGCGCTGGGCGTGGCCGCGGCCGCGGCCCTCGCCGTCACCGCGCTCACCCCCATGCGCCGTGTCGCCCAGGGGGCGGTCGGCGTGTTCGCCCCGGTGGCGTCCGGGGCCGCCGCGCTCGGGGTGCTCGCCGGCGGGTGGAGCCCGGAGGTGGGCGGGGCGATGGCGGTGCTGGTGGCTTCGGCCACGGTCGCCGCCACCCCCCATGTGTTGGCCCGGCACCTGCATCCTGCGGCGGGGCTCAGCGCTGGAGCCGTGGTCCTGGTCACCCTGGCCGGCCTCGCGGCCCGGAGTGTCCCCTGGCCCGGTGACGGGGCGCACGCCCTCGCCGTCGGTCTCACCCTCGGCGCCGCCGGCGCAGCCATCGCCGGTCTGGAGCCGACGTGGCGACGACTGGAGCTGGTGGCGCTCGCCCTCGCCGTGGTGGCGAGCTGGTCGTGGCTCGGCATCGCGGGGGTCGGGGTCGTCGAGGCCTACACGGCGCCGACCGCGGTGGTCTGCCTCGGCGCGGGCTGGGTCGGGCGCAGGGGCGACCGCTCCCTCAGCTCGTGGTTCGCCTACGCCCCCGGCCTCCTGGTGGGCGTCCTGCCCAGCCTCGTCCTGGCCCTCGACGGCGACGGGAGCCGGGCGGTCGGCGTGGCCGTGGTCTGCCTGGGCGCCCTGGTCGTCGGCACCGAAGGCCGGCTCCAGGCACCGGTCACGCTGGGTGCGGTCGGGCTGGTCGTGATCGGGTTGCACACCGTGGCCCCCGTCGCCGCGCAGATCCCCCGGTGGGCGGTCCTGGCCGTGGCCGGGGTGGTGTCGCTGTGGCTCGGCGCCACCGTCGAACGGCGCCTGCGCCAGGCTCGGCGCTGGGTCCACCGCTTCGGCGACCTGGCCTGAACCGGGCCCTGCCCGCCCCCTCGACGCGTCCGCACGTGGCAGACTCCCGCGCCATGAAGGCTCTGGGCATCGACATCGGCGGCACCGGCATCAAGGGGGCCGTGGTCGACACCAAGCGGGGCCGGCTGCTCACCGATCGGCTCCGCCTCCTCACCCCCAAGCCGGCCACGCCCGATGCCGTGTCGACGGTGCTCGCCGAGTGCGTCAAGCACTTCGACTGGGACGGCCCCATCGGGTGCACGTTCCCTGGTGTCGTCAAGGGGGGCATGGTCCACACCGCCGCCAACCTCGACGACGCCTGGGTGGGCTTGCACGCCGCCGAGCTGTTCACCAAGGCCACCGGTCGACCGGTCACGGTGGTCAACGACGCCGACGCGGCCGGCGAGGCCGAGGCCCGCTTCGGTGCCGCCCACGGCGAGCCCGGGCTGGTCATCGCCCTCACCCTGGGCACCGGCATCGGCAGCGCGCTGGTGGTCGACGGACGCCTCGTGCCCAACACCGAGCTCGGGCACCTCCCCTTGCGCGGCGACGGGGCCGAGAAGTGGGCGGCCAACTCCGTGCGGGAGCGCGACGAGCTGTCGTGGGAGGACTGGGCGGCCCGGGTCAGCGAGTACCTGGTGATGCTCGAGGACCTGTTCTGGCCCGACCTGTTCATCCTCGGCGGTGGGGTCTCGAAGAAGGCCGAGCACTTCGTCCCGCTGCTGACGTGCCGCACCGAGGTGGTGCCCGCCGAGCTGCTCAACCAGGCCGGCATCGTCGGGGCGGCGTTGGCCGTGCACCGCCACGTCGACAAGCACGGCGACGAAGGCCAGGCGTTGCCGTCGACCAAGAAGAAGCACCACCACCACAAGCACTGACCACCGCGAGGAGGGGCGGGCCTCGCGCCGACCCGCCCGCGGCGATGGCTCAGTCCCAGCCCAGCTCGACCAGACGGTCGTCGTCGATGCCGAAGTGGTGGGCCACCTCGTGCACGACCGTCACCAGCACCTCTTCCACCACGTCGTCCTCGTCGCGGGCCAGCCGGCAGATCGGGAGGCGGTACACGGTGATGCGGTCGGGGAGGGGCAGCTCGCCCCAGCCCACGCCGTACTGCTCGCGCTCGGTGAGGGGGATGCCCTCGTACAGCCCGAGGATCCCCTCCTCGTGGTCGTCCTCGACGAAGACCACGACGTTGTCCATGAGCTGGCCCAGGGCGGGGGGCAGGGCGTCGAGGGCGTCGGCGACGAGCTCCTCGAAGCGGTCCAGGCTGACCTCGATCACAACCATGACCGTACCGGCCGGTGGCCTCTGGCAAGATCCGGCTCGGGATGTCTCCGTCCCCGCTCGTGTGAGGAACGTGAACGTGAACGTCGTCGTCATCGTCCTGATCGCCATCGTGGTGCTGCTCGCCGTGGCCGCGCTGGCGTTCAACCCCATCCTGCAGAAGCGGGCCGACGCCGCCATCGCCGAGGCCCGCGACGCCCTCGGTGGTCGTGATCGGGTCCGGCTGATCGAACCCAAGGCCGTCGGCTTCGGGTCCGAGCCCGAGGAGGCCGGCGGGCTACGGGGCCAGGGCGTGCTGGCGGCCAGCGACGACACCTTGGTGTTCGTCACCTGGGCGCCGCGGCGCACCCATGTGCTGGCCCGTTCGGAGATCACCTCGGTCTCCACGTCGGCGCCCGACGCCCGGGTGCTCGAGAAGGCGGCGCTCATCGTCGGCTTCGACGATCCGCAGCATCCGGGCACGGTGTCGTGGCGGGTGGCCGAGATCGCCCGTTGGCTCGACGCGCTCGGCTACGACTGGGGTCCGGAAGGGCGTCCCGACCTCGACCCCGACGGCGAGTAGCCGACCTTCCCCGCTCAGGAGGGGGAGGCTCCTCGACCAAACCCGTTGACCGGGGCGGGTCAGGCTCCCGGCGCCGTGGCCAGGCCGGCGGAGGTCGGCTGCTCGGCCTGGGTCGGGGGCGCGGCGGCGAGGTGCTCGCGGGCTTGGCGGTAGGTGAACCACCGGCCCTCGTCGAAGTCGTAGAGCCGGCACTTGCGGGTGTTGGCAACGAAGTCACGGAAGCGCAGCGGCTCGTCGTGGACCGTGCCGGGGAAGGCCTCGTCGATGGCGGCGGTGGCCAGCTCGAGGTTGTACATCGGGATGCGCATGTCCACGTGGTGGGGGACGTGGACCATGATCCAGTGGAAGAAGAAGTTGAGCCCGAAGCGGGCCCGCAGCACCGTGGTGCCCTCCATCTGGCCCTTGAACTTGGTCCACTCGCGCCGGCGGTACCAGCGGATGTCGGGCTGGATGTGGTGGACGTGCACGAACGTGGCGATCACGTAGGTGAAGGCGAGGAAGGGCACCACCAGCACCTTCACGACCATCCACACGGCACCGACCACGGTGCCGTCCATGGCCCACCCGAGGGCGCCGAGGGCGAGGGTGGCCAGGGCCACGAACGACCACACCAGGATGCGGTCGCGGCGCACGGCGGCGGCCCAGCGCTTGGGCGGGGCGCCGACGATCATCTTGTGCCACCACACCTCGCGCAGGTAGTAGGCGCCGGCCCCGAGCCAGGACCACTCGATGCGGTGGCGCAGCCGGCCCAACGGCGACATGGCCGCGTACTGCTCGGGGGTGTAGGGGTGCCACACGAAGTCGTACCCCTCCCGCACGGTGTAGGCGTGGTGGATGCGGTTGTGGCCGAGAACCCAGCCTTCGTAGACGTGCCAGGCCGGGAGCATGGCGATGGTGCCGACCACCCGGTTCATCCGCTTGCTGGCGAACAGCGCGCCGTGGGCGGCGTCGTGGGCGATGACGAAAAGCCCGGAGATGACCAGGCCCGACAGCACCCACAGGGCCACCACCGCGATGGGGTTGTCGACGAGGATCAGGCCGGCCACCACCAGCGCGTAGAGCACGAGGTCGCGGGCCAGGTAGGCGAGGCCCTTCCACGTTGGGTTCTCGTAGGCCTCGGGGGGGATGACGTCGAGGACGGGCTTCAGCGAGCCTCGGGCCGGGGCCTCGGGTGCCGCTGGTTCCAGGGTGGGCGTCGAGTCGGTGGCGGTCACGGCGACAGCCTACCGACTGGTCGGTAGGTGGGGACGGTTTTCTCGGTCGGGGCCCCGGTGCCGGCCCGGGAGGGCCCGCGTAGTCTCGTCGTACGACCGACCGGCGAGGGGCGCCGGCGACGAAGGAGACACAGATGGCACGACTGTGCGAGGGACGGGTCTGCATCATCACGGGTGCGGGGCGGGGCATCGGGCGCGAGTACGCACTGATGCTGGCCGAGCACGGCGCCAAGGTGGTCGTCAACGACATCGGGGGTGCGGCCGACGGCACCGGCACCGACGCCGGTCCGGCCCAGCAGGTCGTCGACGAGATCGCCGCCGCCGGCGGTGAGGCGGTGGCCAATACCGACGACATCAGCGAGTGGGCCGGCGCCGAGCGCATCGTGGCCCAGGCGGTCGAGCACTTCGGCCGCCTCGACGTGCTCGTCAACAACGCCGGCATCCTGCGCGACCGCATGTTGGCCAACATGAGCGAGGGCGAGTGGGACGCGGTCATCAAGGTGCACCTGAAGGGCACGGCCGGGCCGGCGCACTTCGCCGCCGCTCACTGGCGGGAGCGCTCGAAGGCCGGCGAGGAGGTCGACGCCCGCATCGTGAACACCACCTCGCCCTCGGGCATCTACGGCAACGTCGGCCAGACCAACTACGGCGCGGCCAAGGCGGGCATCGCCAGCTTCACGATCATCGCCGCCGACGAGCTGTCCCGCTACGGCGTGACCGTCAACGCCATCGCCCCGGCGGCACTCACTCGCCTCACCGAGAACCTGGGCATGGGGCAGGCCTCCGACGAGATGAAGGAGCAGCTGTCGCCGAAGTGGATCGCCCCGATCGTCACCTGGCTGGCCTCTTCGGAGTCCAAGGGCGTCACCGGGCGGGTCTTCGACGTGAGCGGCACGCACCTGGCGGTGGCCGAGGGCTGGCACCGTGGTCCCACCGTCGAGGCGCCCACCCACGACCCGAGCGCGATGGGAGCCGTGGTGGAGTCGCTCATGGCCGATGCCCGGCCCAACGCCGACATGTTCGGCCAGGACCGCCAGGCCTGATCCGACCGACGCCGAGGCCAGGACCGGGTTCGCTCCCGCCCTGGCCTCGCCGCCTTCAGTACCTACGAGAGGGGTAGTGCGATGGACGAGTTCGTGCCGTTGGTGCCGGTGGAGGAGCTGCCCGACGACCTGCGGGCGCAGTGGGAGGGAACCCAGCGGCCCGGCCTGCGCGACTTCATCCGGATGATGGCCCACGCCCCGGACCACTTCCGGCGCTACAACGAGGTCTATGGCCAGCTGCGCTTCGACAACCACCTCGGCCCTCGTCTCACCGAGCTGGTCCGCATCGCGGTGGCCCAGACCACCCGGTGCCAGGTGTGCATGGCGGGGCGCCACCCGGCGGCCGTCGAGGCCGGGCTCACCGAGGAGCTGGTGGCCGAGATCGGCGAGGGCGAGCGTCGCGACATGACCGAGGCAGAGTTCGCCGCGGTCACCTTCGCCACCACCTTCGCCACCGACCACCTGTCGATCACCGAGGCCGACAAGGCCGAGCTGCGCCGCCACTTCACCCCCGAGCAGATCGTCGAGATCGGTCTGCTGTGTGTGATGTGCCTGGTCGGGCGCTTCTCGGCCCTGGCCGGCCTCGAGGAGCAGTGGTGCCCGATCGAGTGAGCTCGCCTGGTCGGGTCCCCGATTCCGGCTCGGACCGGTCTCCCTCCTCGGTCTAGGAGCTGGTGTGCTGCCCGCGGTACTCGAGGTGCAGAAGGGTGGCGTCGTCGCTGAGGCCGATGCCGTTGTGGTGCACGATCGACGCGGACAGATGGCGGACGGTCTCGGTGGGATGCACTCGGTCGAGCGTGGCCCGCTCCAGGTAGTCGATGAGGCGGGGCAGCCCGAACGGCTCACCGTCGGCCGACCTCGTGTCGGTCACGCCGTCGGTGTAGAAGAGCACCCGATCACCCGGCTGGAGGTGATTGCTCGCCACCTCGACCACCTCGCCTCCGAGTCCCATCGGGAGCGATGGCCGGCAGTGCAGCTCGCCCACGCAGCGTCCGCCGCGCACCAGTAGCGGAAGGGGATGGCCGGCGTTCAGCCAGGAGAGTCGGCCCGTCGCCAGCTCGAGCGAGGCGATCTGACCGGTCACGAAGCTCGAATCGTGCCACTCCTCGGCGAGCAGCTCGCCGGCGTGGAGGTAGGCGGACTCGAGCGGGATCTGCTCTCGGCGGGCGTTGCGGAGCGTGTTGATGGCGAGCACTGATTTCAGCACTGCCGGCATCCCACGGCCCACGGCATCGACGATGCTGAACTCCACGTGATCGCCGTTCACTGCGTAGTCGAAGGAATCACCGCCGATCGAGTAGGCCGGTTCGAGCATCCCGCAGATCGACACCTCGTCGGTCACGTACGACAGCGGGGGCAGCAGATCCCACTGGATCTCGGCCGCCACCGAGAGGGGCTCGCTTCGGCGACTCCGGAAGAGGGCATCCGTGTAGCGCCGCTTGCTGAGCACGATGAGCGTCAGCATGTGGGCCGTGGCCTCGATCCCGGGGAGCATCTGCTCGTCCCAGGAGGTGAACTCCAACTGGAGGACGCCGACGCGTTCGCTGTCCTCGGTCAGTGGCACCCAGACGGTGATGGGGCCGTCGCCGGACACCACGACCTCCTCTCGCACGAACGCTCGTCCCGCGAGCGTGCCCTCGATCGGGGTCTGGCGAGCATCCGGATCGGTGTCACCGAGCTCGTGGAGGGACAACACGGCGTAGTCCGCGACGAGCAAGCGGACCGACGCGGCCCCGAGTGCGCTTCCGGCCGCGATCACGATGGCCGCCAGATCACCCGCGGGCATCGTCGATGCTGTCTGGGCGAAGGCCTCGACCGGGTCGGTATCGCCCGCCGTGTCAGTGGTCATCGACTCCCCCGAAGTTGGCCGACGGACGACCGAGGTCGCTCTCGGTGCCGCTGACACCGGGCCGGAGCCTATGCGCGCCCGATCAGCGGGAGGCAGGCCGGGCGGGGACGAGGCCGAGAAGGCTCGGTGGTGCGGACGGGATGGTTCGGCGTGACCCAGCAGCGGCGGCGGGCGTGCCGCTTCCCTCTCTGCGGGGCAGGGGTCAGAAGAGCTTCAGGACGTTGGACTCGATGCCACGGAGCTCGTCGTAGTCCACCTCGACGCAGTCGATGCCGCGATCGGCGGCCAGGACCTTGGCCTGGGGCTTGATCTGCTGGGCGACGAAGATGCCCCGCACCGGCCGGAGGGTGGGGTCGCGCTCGAGGCGCTCGAGGTAGCGGGCCAGCTGCTCGACGCCGTCGATGTCGCCCCGCCGCTTGACCTCGACGGCGATGGCCCGGCCGTCACCGTCGCGGCAGAGCAGGTCGACCGGGCCGATGTCGGTGGGGAACTCCCGGCGGACCAGCACCAGGCCGTCGGCGATCGTGTTGGGGTCGGCCGCCAACAGTTCCTGGAGGTGGGCCTCCACGCCGTCCTTCTGCAGCCCCGGGTCGAGCCCGAGCTCGTGGGCCGAGTCGTGGAGGACCTCCTCGAGGGTGATCGTGAGGGTCTCGCCCTTGGGGTTGGTGACCACCCAGCGGCCCTCCTCCTCCACCAGGCGGTTCGGCGCGTTCATCCAGTTCAGCGGCTTGTAGGCCCCGCCGTCGGCGTGGATGGCCACGCACCCGTCCGCCTTCACCATGATCAGGCGGGGAGCGAGGGGGAGATGGGCCGACAACCGGCCGTCGTAGTCCACCGAGCAGCGGGCGATGACGAGACGCATGACCCCGCCAGGCTAGGTGAGCCGATGACTCCGCTCGGCCGTCCCATATCGGCACATTGATGGCACCCCCGGCGCCACCGAGCCACCGAGCCACCGAGCCACCGATGGACTGTGGTGCGATGGGCGTGGGCGCCGAGCTAGTGCGGCGAGGCGGCGCTCCGTGGCGTGTGAGATTGGTCAGGTCGCTGGTGGCAGGACCGTGAGGTGCCCATCAGCGCCAATGACGGCCCCAGGTCTCGCAGGGACGGGAGCCGACGGCGAACCCCCGCCTTGCGTGACCGGTCGTTGGGGGTCAGTTGATGAAGACAACGTCGGTTTCGCCTTGGCGGCACGACTGGAGGCGTTCGGCCTCGGCGCCGATCATCGAGGCCAGATTCGCGTCGAGGGATACGCGGCCCCCGGCATCCTCGAGCCGATCCCCCGGCCGGTGGAGGGACCCGTCTGGGAAGCGAACCGCGTCACCTTCGGCTTGGGTGCCTTTCGGCCATGCGACCAGGGCTCGCCCTTCGTCGCCAATGAGGTCAATCCCCCAGCAGTGCCCGTCGCTGTCCAGGTCGCCGATGATGATGGCCTCCATCCCGCCGATGTCTCCCCCACCACCCCAGGTGATCGGCGGCGACACTACGTCTGAGGTGCCAGTCGCGGCAGGAGCCTGCGTGGTGGTGGTCGTCGCCGTGCTGTCCGTCGTCGAGCCACACCCAGCCAGAGCACCCGTGAGACCAATCGCCACCACACCGACACGCACGTACTTCGACACTGCGATCGCCGGGAGCAGCACGTTGACCTTGTCCACCATGAGTCCTCCGCCAGGAATGCCCCTCCCCCGAGAGGCGCCTGCAACGTAACCCGGCCGTCGAACTACCGCAATGAGTCCTGTCGTGGACCACACGACGAGGCGCCCACCTCACCCCCGGCACGCTGGTTCTGACAGTGCCCCTGATCGCCGGGTCTTGGGGACCTCTCAGGAGTACCGACAGGGTAGGTGTGCCTCATGGCGGATGACGGAACACGGGACTGGCCTTGGTGGCGACGCCGGCGCTGGCTGGTGCGGCTTCTCGCCTTCGGATCCGTCGTGGCCCTCGTACGGGGTGTCGTCGAGGAAGCCGAGGCGGCCCGGTGGATCTACTTCAGTGTCGTGCTCGGCATGCTGGTGGTCGCCGTTGGGATCTGGGCCGCACTCGAGGCGATGTATAGGAAGGACCGAGGGGCTTCGGGCTCGGGTGTCCGCTAACGCCGGCTGGGTGACGCGAGCACGACCCTTCTCGTTGCTGCACAACCCGCCTGGGCACCGTCGAACCCCCCTCCGGGTGTCCTGCAGTGGTGCCGGGCGGGGCGGGTGGCCTTCGGTGTCGCGGATCTCGGTGCGTTGTTGCCTCTAGGTACTGTGAGCAACGGAGGGCGGACGCTGGAACCGATGGTGGAGAACGACCAGAGCTTCGACGAGTTCGCCGTCAAGGTGGGCGTCCCGCTCCGTCAGGCGCTGATCGGCGCGCTCGGCCCGGACCGCGGTGAGGACGGCCACGCGCTGGCCATGGCCTACGCGTGGGAGCACCGGCATCGGGTGATGGCCATGGAATCCCCGGTCGGCTACCTGTTCAAGGTCGGCCGCTCCCAGACCCGCGTTCGCCGCAAACGGATCCCTCCGCAGTACCTGCTGCCGGTCGAGGCGCCCCCAGAGTACGAGCCGGCGCTCGCCTCCGCCCTCGGGCGACTTCCGGAGAAGCAACGCCTCGCCGTGTTCTTGGTGGTCGGCTGCGGTTGGTCCAAGGCCGACGTGGCCCGGATGACCGGACGATCCGAGTCCACCATCGGCACTCTCGTGAGGCGGGGCCTCTCCCGGCTTCGCCGTGACCTCAAGGGAGAGGAGGCGTGATGAGTCGACCACTCGAAGAACAACTCCGAGCCCTCGCCCACCGCAACCTGTCAGGAGTCGACATCCAAGACGCGACGGCCGTGGGCGACTACGCCACCCAACCTGAGGTCCTGGCCCGTGGCCGACGGTCCATCGTCTTTGCCGTGGCCGCCATGGTGCTCGTCGTCGGGGGCATCGCCGCAGTCGTGCTCACCCGCGACGACGCGTCAATCCCGGTGACATCGGGCGCGGGGAGCTACCTCGTCCCTCCCCTCGACGCGACGGACATCTCGGGGATCCAGGTGCCGGGCGGCTCCACGATCAACTTCACCGTCGACGGACAGCCCTACCAGCTGACCCAGCTCGACTTCGCCGGCGAACAGCCCTCCGAGGAGTACCTGGAGCTGAGGGCGGCAGGAGCGGAAGCCATCGAAGTGGACGGGATCGGCTCGGTGTACGTCCACTGCGGCCATGAGCCCACGATCGATGATGAACCGGGACCGCAGGGCAACGCAGCGGCCACCGCGGTGTGGCTCGAGGGGTCCCTGTCCGTGGACCTGCTCGTCCGAGGCGACGACACCGGACGCCTCTGCGCAGCGCCCGACATCGGCTCTAGCCCGCTGGTCGAAACCATCGGGGCCCTCGGACGCGTGGATGACCCCGGGTGGCGGGCCTTCGTCGCCGCCAACGGAATCGAGGACGTCTCAATCTCGGCCGAACCCGCCAGATCGTGCCTCTCGGCCGGAGAGGGGGAGGTGTGCGCCGAGCGCGACGGCACCGTGCTGCTCACCGCCAGCGGACTCGAACCGGGGTCGACGTTCACCTACGAGGTCCAGCTCGCCGGACAACTCGACTCCACGACCAACGAACTGGTCGTGGCCGCCGACGGCAACCTCCCGGGTGCTCTCGGAGTCATGTCGGTGATCCCGCTACCCGTGACAATCACCGTCTCCGCGACCAGCGCCGACGGCCAACCAATCAGTGGCCCCCTATCAGTGCAGTGACACAGGCCCACCACCCGACCGCCCGGTCTCCCTGGTGCCCAGATCGCCGGCCATAGGGGGACCTCTCGGCGTCGACGAGACTCCGAGTGGCCTGCGATCTACACGCGCCAGACAACGCCGCCCAGCTTCCGCACTGTCCCGACGCAGAGCAGGACCACGGCCACAAGGAGCAGGGTGGACCACCAAGGCTCCCACCAGGCCAAGTCGTGGATCAGGGGTAGAGCTGACGAGCCCGACTCGCTCCGGCACACGGGCGGGTCTAGCCCCATCCAATCTCCGGGATCGAAGAAGTAGCCCATCGGGCAGCTGATCCGAGCCGCCTCCCTCTGCCACAAGTGAAAGGCGAGGGCCACCCCGATGACGATGAGACCGGTGGTTGCAAGGAGTCCGACCAGCACCACTCGCACCGTTGCGCGAGCCACCCTCCCCACCGGTTGAACCACTTCCACTCGGGCGACGCTAACCGGGACCTGCTCGCCGCCACGCTCGCGTCTCAGAACGCCGGAAGGAAACCAGGTCTGATCGGTAGGGTCCGAGCGTGCGCGTCACTCCTGTGGATGAACGAGACTGCGGCTGGGAGGACCACGGAGCAGTCTTCCGGGTGTACGTCTTCAGCGGAGCCGGCCCGTCCTACTCGGCCGAGACCTTCGACATCAGTGACTCAGATGTGAGTGAGGTCATCGCTTGGGCACGTACCGAGGCGGGTCCCGATCGGCGGTGGTCGATCGCACTGGTCCGCGATTTGATGCCGGACGGGACACCAGAGCGGGGGCTGGTCTGGCTGATCGGTAGAGACTTCAACGACGCACCGGATGACGAAGACCAGGGACGGCGCCTGCACTTCTGACAGCACGACGTGTCCCTTTCGCCGGGACAAGGAGATGCTCCTGGGTGGCGGCAGCTGATCGATAGGTTGGGCCCTATGGCGGCGGCGCGGGACGAGCTAGTCCGACGATGGTCGGCAGCGATGCGCGAGGTCGAGGTGTTGGAGCCATGGCTGACTGAGAGCCACTGGGACGGGAACTACTGGGATGACGTTGCAACACGGGTTGTAGACGAGGTCGGAGCGGCGCCGGATCCAAGAGCTGCACGCGCCGCCCTTGAGGCAGCACTGCGCGCCACGTTCCCGGGCGCGAAGCTCCGGAGCAGCAATGGCCTCTATCGCGATCACCTGGGCCAACGCCTCGATCTCATCGTCTCCGAGGCTCTCCACGAGTAAGCCAAGTGCCTCTGAACGCCGGGAGTGGGTGACACGGGAACCGGAGAGAGGCCCGCGTCGTCTCACGCTCGGACGCGTTTGCCAGCCCATCGGCGCAGCTGGGACGCTGAGGAGAGCCGTGACACCTGAGACGAGAACGCAGTGGATCATCGCCGCTTTCTTCGTGGCCCTCCTGGTCTTTGCAGTGGTCGTTGGAACCCGCTGCACTCGCCAGGACGGCGACGCAGGTCCGGCACATCCATCTGGCGTCTTGGTCGCTCGTTCCCAGCCGGGCGCCCCGTAGCACCGGCTATGCGGGTCACGTTCTAGGCCACAGGATCCTCGAACGGCCCGCGGCGTCGACGATCGGAGTGGCGTCGACATCGATGGCCACTTCGTCAAAGTGATCGGGCCAGTCGGCATGGATCGTCATCGGTCCCGGTGGCGGTAGACGGAAGCACCAGAGCTCGGTGGCTTGCCGGTACTGGGACCCGCCGCTGCCGCGCGTTCGCAGCACGTGCCCGGTCGGCACACCTTCGGCGTCGAAGCCTGGCCTCTCCGAGGAGGCCGCTGCGGCCGAGATGGTCGTCGATGACCACCCGCCGGGAGCTCCGCCGCCAGGTACTGCTGGAATCCCTGGCTGCTCGGTGGTGACGATGGATCCGTCGACGAACTCAAAGCCAAGTCGCGGACCGTTCATGAACATGGGCCGCTGGTGCATCTGTGAGAAGTCAACCGGGATGTTCGGGTTGCGCATCTGTACCAAGTCGAACGTGAAGCCGTTGGAGAAGGCGTGCACGTTGTCGAAGACGACGGCGTGCTCGTCGGTGACCGCCAAGACCACTGACATGCCGACTGAGACCCCGAGAGTGTCCTCCGCGGGCCGATCCCACACTGGTGGGCCCCACTTCGGGGGCTCCATCGGCATCCCGGTCGGGGAATCCGGCGGAGGTCCGAAGAAGGACATGGCACGCGCTCCCATCGGAGCAGCCGCGGTTCGCATCTCCAGCCGATGCGCATGAGTCCCGCGCTGCCCTATGCCCCGGAGGTTACGAGTTGGGGGCGGTCATCGCCGGGCGAGCATCTCCGAACGCCGGATGGAGGTGCCTTTCAGGCGAGGCTCAGGGCTTGCTCGTGGAGGGCCTCGGGAGCGAGGTCAGCGCCGTTCGGCCAGACCACGGTGCCGAGTTCGCGATCCATCGCAACCCGGGCGAAGAACTCGACGTCGCGAAGTGGCTCGAACATCGGTCCCCGTGGGTTCGCACAACGGTCGGTGAGGTCCACGTCACCGACCAAGCCGTCGGCGAAGGTCAACCGGAGGCGATACCCGCCGAGGTGCTCGCGAGCCAGGCCCGAGTCGGCGGTGGGTCATGCCGTTGCGTCGAGGGGAACGGCGGGATCGAGTGGCTGAGGTCGGTGGCGAGGCAGGAACACGACCGCCATGGTCTGCAGCAGGGCCAGACCGACGGCGATCCACTGCACGTCGGTGATGGCGGTGAGGTAGGCCGCCTTGTCGGTGGACTCGGCGATCGCGCCGTAGAAGACCATGCCGAAGAAGGCGATGCCCACCGCACCGGCGAGCTGGAGGCTGGTGGACTGCACCCCGGCCGCCGCCCCGGCGTAGGCCGGGGGCACCTCGTGGAGCACGATGCTCATGGTCGACGCGATCGAGATGCCCGAGGCGAAGCCGAGCAGGGCGATGCCCGGGAGGAGGTGGGTGGCCTCGACCGTGTCGGGGGACCCGGCGGTGGCCACCAGGACCAGGATCGACGACAGGCCGGTCAGCAGCCCGCCCACGGCGACGGCGCCTCGGCCCAGGCGGCGAACCAGTGGAGCGGCGAGCAGCGCACCGAACATGTTGGCGAAGGGCATGGGAGCGGTGAGCAGCGCCGCCTCGAACGGCGTGCGCCCGAAGCCGGACTGGATGGTCAGGATCATGTAGATCGGCACCGCGTAGGTGATCAGGCTGACGGCGACGGTGATGAGGTTCCCGACCCGGAACGACGAGATGGCGAACAGCGTCGGGTTCACCAGCGGATCCCCGCCCCGGTCGATCACCCGCCGTTCGTAGGCGAGGAAGGCGAGGAAGGCGGGGACGGACGACCCCAACATCACGACGAGCCACAGCGGCCATCCGGCGTTGCGACCCTGGATGGCCGGGAACATCAACAAGAAGGCGGTGATGCCCAGCGCGGCGGCGCCCACGAGGTCGAGACGCCCGGCGGTGCCCCGGAAGGTGCGGGGCAGCACGCGCCAGGCGGCGACGAGCGTCGCCAGGGCGAAGGGGATGGACGGGAGGTAGGCCCAGCGCCAGCTCAGGCCCATGAGGTCCGACGTGATGAGGGCACCGGTGACCAGCTGGCCGAGCATGAACGAACCACCGGTGGCCATCAAGAACACGGCGAAGGCCCGGGTGCGGCCGTGGCCCTGGAACAGGCGCTGGATCGTGGCCGACAGCTGCGGGGCCATGACCCCGGTGGCCACGCCCTGCAGGAGTCGGGCCACGAGCAGGACGGGGGTGGTCGGCGCCACCGCGCTGAGCACCAGGGCGGCCACCACGGCGCCGTAGCCGAGCAGCAACAGCCGTCGGGTCCCGAAGAGGTCTCCCACGCGTCCGGCGAGGATCAAGACGAGAGCGAAGCCGAGGGGGAACAGCGAGGCGTACCACTGGATGGCGCTGCTGGAGGCCCCGAGGTCGGCGCTGATGGCCGGTAGCGCCATCGGCGCCGCGCCCTGCACCATGCCCGAGGCGGCCTGGGCGCAGATCACGACGACGAACGCCGCCGTCGCCAGCTCCCGCCAGCCGCCCTCGCCGGATCGGGCCGCCGTCGGCTCCACGACGGACATCTCGGTCACGGCTGGTCCCATCCCCCTGCGTCGGTCGAAGCGCTTCACAGTAGGGGTCGCAGGGTGTGCTTCCGCCAACCGGGGACCGGTGCGCCGGGGTGTTGGTCAGCCGGCTCCGGGTGGCTCTCGACGGTCCGCGGCGCGGGCGAGCACGACGTCGCCGAGGCGGTGGCGCCCGACCACCACGCTCAGGAGACCTCGCGGTCCTCGAAGCGGGAGCGGATCAGCTCACGCCGGGCCTGCAGCTCGCGGTAGGTGAGGCGCTCCATGCCCGGGTCGACGCCGAACCCGGCCTTCACCCCGGTGAAGTCGAACTCGACGCCGGCGGCATCGACCCCGATGTCGGTGAAGATCCGCTGGCCGTGGGTCTGGGTGAAGTGCATGGCGATGCTGGTGATCTCGGCGAAAAGGTCGAGGTCGGGGGCGAGGCGGGCGATGGCCCCGTCGAGGAACACCAGGTTCTTGACGTAGAGCATGAGCTCCTTGGGCATCCGGGCGCCGTAGCCCAGCAGCAGCTTCACCACCCGCTGGATCTCGTGGATCATCTCGTCGGGCGTCAACGACGTCGGGTCGATGGGGGCGCCTTCGAGGTCGAGATCGACGATGACCTGTTCGAGGTCGGTGTCGAGGGGCAGCGCTCCCAGGTCGCGCAGGGCGGCCAGCTGGGTGCGCACGTCGTTGGTGGTCGCCCCCAGCAACAGGCGCAGGAACGCCAGGCGCTGCGCCTCCCCCATGCGCCCGGTGATGCCGAAGTCGAGCAGGGCGGTGCGGCCGTCGGCCATCACGAACAGGTTCCCGCCGTGCAGGTCGCCGTGGAAGATGCCACAGATGAGGGCCCCTTCCATGAACCCGATCATGCCGGTGCGCACCACCGCGTGGGTGTCCACGCCGGCGTCCTTCATGGCGGCGACGTCGTCGAAGTTGAAGCCGTCGAGGCGCTCCATGACGAGCACACGGGGGGTGACGAGCTCGGGGTGGGGGCGGGGCACCACGTAGCCGCGCTGCCCGAGCTCGACGAACGACGCCGCCACGTCGAGCATGTTCTGGGCCTCGAGCCGGAAGTCGAGCTCCTCGGTGATCGTCTCGGCGAACAGCTCGACCAGCGCCGGCGGGTTGGCCAGCGCGGCGATCGGGATGCGGCCGACGAGGAACGGGGCCAGCCACGCCATGACCTCGAGGTCGGCGTGGACCCGCTCGCCCACGGTGCGCCGCTGCACCTTCACCACCACCTGCTCGCCGGTGTGGAGGGTGGCGGCGTGCACCTGGGCGATCGATGCTGCCGCCAACGGCGTGCGCTCGAACGCGGCGAAGACGTCCTCGAGGGGCCGCCCGAAGTCGGTCTCGATGATGGTGCGCACGTCGCGGAACGGTTGGGGCGGGACCTGATCCCGGCACTTCTTGAACTCGGTCACCAGCTCCTCGGGGAAGAGCCCCTCACCGGAGGAGATGATCTGACCGAGCTTGATGTAGGTGGGGCCGAGGTGCTCGGCGGCGATGCGCAACCGTCGAGAGAGGCCGGCCCGGCTGAGCTCGCGTCCCTTGCGCCGGTCGATCAGGTACCAGGGCAACAGGGCGGTGCCGAGGCGGCGCACGACGGTGAAGACCCGACGACCGCGTGGGAGTCGGCGAGGTCGGATGAGGTCGGGGAGCTGGGCCCGGGTGACCCAGCGCACGGCGTCGACGGCCTCCCGCCAGGGCATCACCTCGGGGTCGACCAGCCACGGCGGGTCGTCGGAGAAGGCCCCGATCGACAGGTCGTTCGGGGCATCGTCCTCGGGGCGGGAGAGGGGCTCGGTGGGGGGAGTCACGGCCATCGGGGCCGAGTGTACGGAGCGGGTCCCCGGCTGCCTCGGTCGGGCGCACAGGTGCCGGGCGGGCCGACGAGGTCCCTCCCTCGCGGCGGCGGTTCGGTCAGACTCGCGAGGCCATGTCGAGCACGGTCGCGCCCATCGAACGACGCAACACCCAGCGGTCGCAGTGGGTCGAGACGATCCGCTCCTCGCTGTGGGTCGTCCCCATGGGGTGCCTCGCCGTGGCCTTCGTGTTGGGGCTGGTCAGCGAGGGGATCGACGAGGCCATCGCCTACGAGCCCGAGGCCGACGCCACGTGGTGGTCGGTCGAGGACGCCCGCGCCGTCATCACGACCATCGCGCCGGCGTTGCTCACCTTCCTCGGTGTGGTGTTCTCGATCACCATCGTGGCCCTGCAGCTGGCCAGCCAGCAGTACTCGCCCCGCCTGCTGCGCACCTTCGTGCGGGCCCCCCTGACCAAGTTCACGCTCGGCATCTTCCTGGGCACGTTCCTCTTCGCCTTGATGGTGATGCTGCAGCTCGACGCCGGTGCACCCGGCCTCGAGGGCGAGCTGGGCCGCGACCCCTTCGTCCCCGTCTTCTCATTGCTGATGGTGGTCTTGGGCACGATGGGTTGCCTCGTCGTGTTCGTCTTCTACGTGCACGCCATCGTGCGGGCCATGCAGGTGAGCGTCGTGGTCGAGACGATCGCCGAGGAGACCCGCCGGGCGGTGGTCGCCAACCGGGCGGCCACGGGTCACGACGAGCCGGTCGAGGTTCCCGAGCTGGGCCCGATCACCTCGGTGGTGCACTGGCGCCGGCGGTCCGGGGTCCTGCAAGGCGTCGGCATCCCCCCGCTGGTGGAGCTGGCGGTGGCCCACGACACGGTGATCGAGCTCACCACCGAGATCGGGGTGCACGTGCACCACGGCCTGCTGGTGGCCCGGTTGCACGGTGGCACCCCGGTCGATCCCGCCCGGTTGGCTTCTGCCTTCCACCTCGGCGTCGAGCGCAACCTCTACCAGGACCCCTCCTACGGGCTGCGCCAGCTCGTCGACGTGGCCTCCAAGGCCCTGTCGCCGGCGGTCAACGACCCGACCACGGCCCTCCAGGCGTTGGAGCGCGTCGAGGAGCTGCTGGTGCTGGCCGCCGGGCGGGAGGACCCCGACGGCATCTACCACGACGACGAGGGCGTGGTGCGCGTCGTGCGGCCAGTGGCCACCTTCGGCCGCCTGCTCGACCTCGGGTTCACCGAGATCATCTTGTACGGCGCGTCCTCGCCCCAGATCTCGCGGCGGCTGGTGGCCGCGCTCGACGCGGTGCGGGCCGCGGCGCGACGACCCGACGACCAAGCGGCGGTCGAGGTGCTGCGTCGTCTGCTCACCGAGGAGGTCGCTCGCCACGTGCCCGACGGCGAGTGGCGAGAGCGGGCGATGGCTCCCGACCGGCTCGGGTTGGGCTGAACGAACCCGAGAGGTCACCAGCGCCCGGGGGGCGGCGGCCGACCGCGACCTCGTTCAGACCTCGCCCGCGGCCGCCACTGCCGCCAGCACGTCGTCGGCCAGCTCGGCCCGGCACACGACGAGGTCGGGGAGGTAGGGATCGGCGTTGTTGTAGCGCAGGGGCGAGCCGTCGAGCCTCGACACGTGCAGCCCGGCGGCCAGCGCCACCGCCGCCGGCGCGCAGTTGTCCCACTCGTACTGACCGCCGCCGTGCACGTAGACGTCGGCCTCGCCCCGCACCACGGCCATGGCCTTGGCGCCGGCCGAGCCCATGGGGAGCAGCTCGCCGCCGAGCGAGGCGGCCACGGCGGTGGCGAGGGCCGGCGGACGGCTCCGGCTCACGACCAGGCGCACGGGCGCGCCATCGGGTCGGGCCGGCACGGTGGCGGCCGGCGCGCTGGCGAGGGTGAGGTCGAGCCCGGGGAGGGCCACCGCCCCCACGACCGGGACACCGTCGACGGAGAGGGCCACGTGCACGGCCCAATCGTCACGTCCTTCGCCGAACTCGCGCGTGCCGTCGAGCGGGTCGACGATCCACACCCGAGACGCCCGGAGTCGGACCTGGTCGTCCTTGCCCTCCTCGGAGAGCACGGCATCGGCGGGTCGGGCGGTGGCCAGCTCGGCCATGAGCCAGTCGTGGGACCGCAGGTCGCCGGCGTCCTTGATGGTCCGCTCGTCGGCCCCTTCGGCGGAGAGCTCGGAGCGCAGGCCCAACAGCAGCTCCCCGGCCCCGGTGGCCAGGCGGGCGGCCAGGGCATGGTCGTCGGCGGTGTCGGTGGGGTCGTGTCGTTCCGGGGTGGCGCTCACCTCCGTACCCTAGGGTGCCGGTCCACGACCGGGGGTCGGTCGGCGTGACGAGAGGGGACGTCGTGGGGGATCTGTTCGAGGCATACGACCGCGTGCGGATGCGCATGATCGAGCTGGTCGAGGGGTGCGATCCGGACGAGTTGGCCCGCACCGTCCCCGCCTGCCCGGACTGGTCGGTCACGGATCTGGTGGCGCACTGCAGCGGGCTGCCCGCGGCCCTCTCGTCGGGCGACGTCCCCGGCGGCGAGCTCCAGGCCTGGCTCGACGGCCTGGTCGAGGCCCGCCGGGGCCGGTCGCTGGCGTCCCTCGTCGAGGAGTGGACGAGCATCGACGAGGGCCTGCGAGGTCTGCTGTCCGGTGGGGCCGGGCTGCTCTTCGACGACCTGGCCGTGCACGAGCACGACCTGAGGGGCGCCATCGGCCGTGCCGACTACGACGCCCTCGACGTGGACATGGTCCTGCCTCGCACGCTCGCCGGCCTGACGGCCCCGTTGGAGGCGGCCGGTCTCGGGAGCATCGAGGCCCGGTGCGGGGTGCGGACCTGGCGGTCCCACGACGCCCCGCCCGGGTGGGTGCTGGTCACCACTCCGTGGGAGGTGACCAGGGCGGTCAACAGCCGCCGCACCGCCGACGAGCTGCGCGCCCTGCCTCACGAGGGCGAGGTGGAGCCGTATCTCGCCGTGCTCGACGCCCACCTACCGTTGCCCACCGAGTCGCTGGGAGAGGCCTGAGCCGGGCTCCGGGGGACGGTCCCGCCCGGAGCCGACGGCTCACCGCAGCAGCGGCTTGTACTTGATGCGATGGGGCTGATCGGCCTCGGCGCCGAGCTCCTTGTGGCGGAAGGCCTCGTACTCGCTGAAGTTGCCCTCGAACCAGCGCACCTGGGAGTCGCCTTCGAAGGCGAGCACGTGGGTGGCGATGCGATCGAGGAACCAGCGATCGTGGCTGATCACGACCGCACAGCCGGGGAACGACTCGAGGCCGTCCTCGAGGGCGCGCAGGGTGTCGACGTCGAGGTCGTTGGTGGGCTCGTCGAGCAGCAGCACGTTGCCGCCTCGCGTCAGCACCTTGGCCAGGTGGACGCGGTTGCGTTCACCGCCCGAGAGGACGCCGACCTTCTTCTGTTGGTCGGATCCCTTGAAGTTGAACGAGGCCACGTAGGCCCGGCCGTTCATCTCGCGTGGCCCGAGCTTGATCACATCGCGCCCGTCGGTGATCTCTTCGTAGATCGTCTTGTCGGGATCGAGGATGTCGCGGCTCTGGTCGACGTAGGCCAGATCGACCGTCGGGCCGACCGTCAGCGAACCGGCGTCGGGCTGCTCCTGCTCGGTGAGCATCCGGAACAGCGTCGTCTTGCCGGCGCCGTTGGGTCCGATGACGCCCACGATGCCGGCTCGGGGCAGGGAGAAGCCGAGGTCCTCGAAGAGGAGGCGATCGCCGTATCCCTTGGTGAGCCCGTCGGCCTCGATGACGAGGTCCCCGAGACGATCGCCGGGCGGGATGTAGATCTCGAGCTTGTCGCCGCCGCCCTGGCTGGCCTGGCTCTCGGCGAGCAACTGCTCGTAGGCCCCGAGACGGGCCTTGCTCTTGGCCTGCCGGGCCTTGGGGGCCATGCGCACCCACTCGAGCTCGTGGGCGAGGGTGCGGGCGCGGGCCGAATCGGCCTTCTCCTGCTGGCGCAGCCGCTCCTGCTTCTGCTCCAGCCACCCCGAGTAGTTGCCCTCGAACGGGAACCCGCGCCCGTTGTCGAGCTCGAGGATCCACCCGGCCACGTTGTCGAGGAAGTAGCGGTCGTGGGTGATGGCCACGACGGTGCCGGAGTAGTCGCGCAGGAAGCGCTCGAGCCAGGCGACCGACTCGGCATCGAGGTGGTTGGTGGGCTCGTCGAGGAGCAGCAGGTCGGGATGGCTGAGCAGCAGGCGGCACAGGGCCACCCGGCGGCGCTCGCCGCCCGAGAGGTTGGTGACCTCGGCGTCGGACGGCGGGAGGCGCAGCGCGTCCATGGCGATCTCGATGGTCCGCTTGAGGTCCCAGGCGTTGCTGGCCTCGATCTTGGCCTCGAGGTCGGCCTGCTCCTCGCCCAGCTTCTCGTAGTCGGCCTCGGGGTCGGCCCACTTGGCCAGGACCTCGTCGTAGCGTTCGAGCAACGTGGCCGTCTCGCCGAGACCGTCCATGACGTTGCCCATCACGTCCTTGTCCGGATCGAGGTGGGGCTCCTGCTCGAGGAGCCCGACCGTGAAGCCGGGGCTGAGCCGAGCCTCACCCGTGTAGCCGTCGTCGACGCCGGCCATGATGCGCAACAACGAGGACTTGCCGGACCCGTTGGCGCCGATCACGCCGATCTTGGCGCCGGGATAGAAGGACAGGCTGATGTCCTTGAGGACCTCGCGGTCGGGCGGGTGGAAGCGGCCCACCTTGTGCATGGTGAAGATGAATTGGGCGCTCATGGGTTCCGAGGCTACCGAGGCCCTGCGGACCCGCCGACGGGCCTCGGACGCGACGGTGCCCCGCCTCGGGCGGGGCACCGATCACGACGGGAGCTGAGGGTCAGCGGCGACGCGAGGTCGTCTTCTTGGCGGGTGCCTTCTTGGCCGCGGTCTTCTTGGCGGGTGCCTTCTTGGCGGGCGCCTTCTTGGCCGCGGTCTTCTTGGCGGGTGCCTTCTTGGCGGGCGCCTTCTTGGCCGCGGTCTTCTTGGCGGGTGCCTTCTTGGCGGGCGCCTTCTTCGCCGCGGTCTTCTTGGCGGGTGCCTTCTTGGCGGGCGCCTTCTTCGCCGCGGTCTTCTTGGCGGGTGCCTTCTTGGCGGGCGCCTTCTTCGCCGCGGTCTTCTTGGCGGGTGCCTTCTTCGCGGGCGCCTTCTTGGCCGGGGCCTTCTTCGCTGCTGGGGTCACCGTCGCCTCCTCGGCGTGTTGATCGGATCGCGTAGTTGTACCAACTGCGTCAACGTCCGTGGTGGTTGGTGCCCCCGATCGGCGACCGCGACGCGGCTTCGTTGCCGCGGAAACAGAGTCGGCCGGCGGCCCGTCCGATGTCGTGGGGGGACGATGCTGAGGCGACTCACTGGATGGGGCTGTCGTCGTCTCGGCGTCGTCGTCGGGGCGAGGCGAGCTGATCGGCGGAGCGTCGACCATGGCCAGGTCGATCCCGCGTCGGGGGGTATCGAGGGAGTGGACGGCGAACAGCCGGCGTTCGCCGATGGTCATCAGGTCACGAGCCCGCTTCGGCGGTGGGTCGCCCATCAGCTTGAGAGGCACGTAGCAGCGGGCGCCGCCGGCCTCGACGTAGGCGCCGTGGGAGGAGAACGTCTCGACCTTGCCCTCGAGGGTGCTGCCGATCGGGTGGGCGGCCACGAACTCGATGAAGGGAAGGGGTTCGTTGAGGGGCTCGGCCGGCTTCTTGGCGGGACGGTTCCTCCGCTCCTTGGACTGCTTCGAGTCCTTGGACGAGCTGTCGCCGGCGGTCTTGGTCTCGCCGCCGCCCTTGGGGCGCTTGGACTTGCCTTCGCTCTGCGAGCGCCGCCGGCCGTCGTCGCTCTTCTCGCGCGGTCGGTCCTTGTCCTTGGCCTCGCGCACCGCTCGGCGGCTCACCGGGCCTCGCACGGGCGACCGCAGCAGGAACACCCAGCCCACGCCGGGCACCGGTTTGCCGCCGATCAGGCGACCCTCGTCGAACACCCAGGGATGGGCGGGGTGCAGCTCCTGGAAGGAGTCGTTGGACAGGACCGTGGCCCCGACCTTCTCGGCGATCTGCAGGATGAAGGCATCGCCTCGGCCGATGGCCCCCGCGGGGGGCGTCACCAGCTCGCCGGCGAGGATCGCCTCTTCGTACTCGGCGCGCTCGGATGGCTCGATGCGGTTGGGGAAGGTGGCGTCGACGACGACCGTCAGGGTCTCGACGGCGTGCTCGTCGAGGAAAGCCTTCACTGCGTCGTCCAGCTGGCGCAGGCTGGGGCTGGTGCGCCCCTCGGTCGCGATGTTCGATCCATCGACGACCACGTGGGATCGGATCATGTGGGTTGTCGGCTCTTCTGTGTTCTCCGCCCAGAGGCGGAAGCGGTGGGGCCCCGGAGGGGCGGACCGTCGAGGGCACCAACCCGGATCCGACCCGACGGCGCTGCGCACCGACCCTGGACGGGGCGGTCGCGGCGACGTCACGGTCGGGAGGTTCGGGGCGACTCCACGGTGTGTCTGTCCCGCTCAGCCTACGCTGCCGAGGGTGGACGCCACGACGATGGCCCTCGAGGGGGAGTGCACCGAGCTGCTCCAGGGGCTCATCCGCAACCGGTGCGTGAACGACGGGACCGCCGGGTCCGGGCACGAGGAGCGCAGCGCCGGCCTCCTCGCCGACTACCTGGAGGGCCCAGGCCTCGATCTCGAGCGCTACACCGCCGGCCCCGGACGCACCAGCCTCGTGGGTCGCATCGAGGGGCGTGATCCCGAGGCCCCCACCCTGCTGTTGATGGGCCACACCGACGTGGTGCCGGCCAACGAGGCCCGTTGGCGCCACGACCCCTTCGGCGGTGAGCTCATCGAGGGCGAGGTGTGGGGCCGGGGGGCGGTCGACATGTTGAACCTCACCGCGTCCATGGCGGTGGCGTTCAAGGAGTTGGCCCGCCGCGGCTTCACCCCCGACGGGACCCTCGTGTACCTGGCCGTCGCCGACGAGGAGGCCCTGGGAACCTACGGGGCCGAGCATCTCGTCGAGCACCACCTCGACGCGGTGGCCGCCGACTACGTCATCACCGAGTCGGGCGGGATCCCCCTGCCGAGCCCGGCCGGGCTCAAGCTCCCGGTGATCGTCGGCGAGAAGGGCTCGATGTGGGGCACCCTGCGCATCGGGGGGACGCCGGGCCACGGCTCCCAGCCCTACCGCACCGACAACGCCCTGGTCACCGCGGCCGAGGTGGTGCGTCGCCTCGCCGAGCACGTGCCCGAGACCGTCATCCACGACACGTGGCGACGCTTCATCACCTCCATGGGCTACCCACCCGAGATCACCGAGCCGTTGCTGTCACCCGACGGCATCCACGACGTCCTGGCTCAGCTCCCGGTGGGGATGGCCCGCCAGTTCCACGCCTGCACCCACACCACGTTCGCCCCCACGATCATCGAGGGCGGCACCAAGATCAACGTCATCCCCGACACCGTCGAGCTCCAGGTCGACATCCGCACCCTGCCCGGCCAGGGCGCGGCGGAAGTGCACGCCGAGCTCGACGCCGCGTTGGGCGACCTGGCGGCCAAGGTGGAGTTCATCCCCGACCGGGAGGACCCGTCGAGCTCGTCGGCCACCGACACCCCCCTGTGGCGCAGCCTCTCGCGTCTCACGCAGCGCTGGTACCCCGGTTCGGAGACGGTGCCGTTCCTCACCGTGGGCGCCACCGACGCCCGCTTCTTCCGGCGGACCGGCGCCACCGCCTACGGCTTCGGGCTCTTCAGCGAGCACCTCACCTTCGAGGACTACGGCGCCATGTTCCACGGCGACGACGAGCGCGTCGACACCACGTCGTTGCGGCTCTCGACCGAGATGTGGGACGCCGTGGCCCGCGACCTGCTCGCGTGACGCCCGCTGGCGCTGGCGCCGGCGCCGGCGCCGCCGCCGCCACCGGGCGCCGGCTCGCTGGCGTCAGAGGTCGCGGAAGGTGTGGTCCCAGAGCTCGCGGACCTCGGCCTGGTGGATGGCGAGGACGCCGGTGGCCGGGCTGCCCGACTCCGGCCTGCTCACGCGGTGGACCGAGTGGGTGTCGTCATGCGCCTCGTACAGGTGGCCCTTGATGTGGTTCCAGGCCCCCATGTTCTCGGGCTCCTCCTGCAGCCACCACAGCTCGTGGGCGTTGGGGTAGCGGGCGAGCACCCCGGCGACCGCCTCGAAGGGCCAGGGGTAGAGCTGCTCGACGCGGGCGATGGCGACCGGCGCGCCGCGCTGGTCGCGCTCGTGCTGGGCCTCGACGGCCACCTTGCCCGAGGCGAAGACCACCCGTCGCACGGCGGCAGGGTCGGTGATCCCCGGATCGTCGATGACCTCCTGGAACGAGCCCGTCACCAGCTCCGACACCGGTGAACGAGAGGCCTTGGCCCGCAGCAGCGACTTGGGGGTGAACACGATCAGCGGCTTGCGCACCTCTCGGTGCATCTGACGCCGCAGCAGATGGAAGAACTGGGCCGCGGTGGTGGCGTTGCAGACCTGGATGTTGTCGCCCGCCGAGAGGGTGAGGAAGCGCTCGATGCGAGCCGAGGAGTGCTCGGGGCCCTGCCCCTCGTAGCCGTGGGGCAACAGCATGACCAAGCCGGCGGTCTGGTCCCACTTGTCCTCGGCGGCGACGATGAACTGGTCGATGATGACCTGGGCGCCGTTCATGAAGTCGCCGAACTGGGCTTCCCAGACGACCAGCGCGTCCTTGTTCTCGACGGCGTAGCCGTACTCGAACCCGAGGGCGGCGAACTCCGAGAGCAGCGAGTCGTAGATCCAGAACTTGGCGCCGTCGCGCGCCGCGCCGTCGAGCGGCGTGATCTCGCCGCCGTTCTCGTAGTCGACCAGCACGGCGTGACGGTGCGAGAACGTGCCGCGTCGGCTGTCCTCGCCGGCGACCCGGACGGAGGTGCCCTCGTGGAGCAACGAACCGAAGGCGAACGCCTCGCCGAGGGCCCAGTCGACCTCGCCGTCCTCGGTGTACATCTTGCGGCGGGTCTCGAACTGCTTGGCCAGCTTCGGGTGGACGGTGAACCCCTCGGGCACTCGATCGAGGGCGGCGAAGATCTCGTCGAGCGCCTCCTGGGAGATCCCGGTGTCGACCTGGGGGCGAACCCCCATGTACGTGCGCTCGGGGGCCTTGGCCATCGCCTGCGGGGGCGCCTGGGACCGCGTCTCGTCCAGCGCGCTCTGCAGGCGCTGTTGGAAGTCGTCGAGCGCCGCCTCGGCCTCCTCGAGGGAGATGTCGCCCTTCTTGACGAGGGCCTCGGTGTAGATCTTGCGCACCGTGCGGCGGGCGTCGATGCGCTTGTACATGAGCGGCTGGGTGTAGCTGGGGTCGTCGCCCTCGTTGTGGCCGTGGCGCCGGTAGCAGACCATGTCGATGACGACGTCCTTGTGGAACGCCTGGCGGTAGGCGAAGGCCAGACGGGCCACCCGCACCACCGCCTCGGGGTCGTCGCCGTTCACGTGGAAGATCGGGGCCTGCACCATCTTGGCCACGTCGGTCGGGTACTCCGACGAGCGGGCCGCGGTGGGCGGCGTGGTGAACCCGAGCTGGTTGTTGATGATCACGTGGATGGTGCCACCCACGCGGTAGCCCTTGATGTCGGACAGGTTGAGGGTCTCGGCGACCACGCCCTGGCCGGCGAACGCGGCGTCGCCGTGGATGAGCACCGGCAGCACCGGGTAGTTGCCCGGCGGCTCGATGAGGTCCATCTTGGCCCGGGCCATGCCGACCACCACCGGGTCGACGGCCTCGAGGTGGGACGGGTTGGCGGCCAGCTCGACGGGGATGGCGTTGCCCCGGCGGCTCTCGAACTTGCCGGTCTGGCCCAGGTGGTACTTCACGTCGCCCGAGCCCTGGATGGACTCGGGGTCGATGTTGCCCTCGAACTCGTTGAAGAGCTGCTGGTAGCTCTTGCCCACGATGTTCACCAGGAGGTTGAGCCGACCCCGGTGGGCCATGCCGACCACGGCGGACACCATGTGGGCGTCGGCCGCCTCGGAGAGCACGGCATCGATGAGCGGGATGGTCGCCTCGGCGCCGTCGAGCCCGAAGCGCTTCTGGCCCAGGTACTTGGTGGCCAGGAACTTCTCGAGCGCCTCGGCGGAGTTGAGTCGCTCCAGGATGTGGTGCTTCTCGTCGACGGTGAGCTCGACCGACACGCCTTCGACGTGCTCCTGGATCCAGCGCTTCTCGGCCAGATCCTGGATGTGCATGTACTCGATGCCGATCGTGCGGCAGTAGGCGTCGCGCAGCACGCCCAGCATGTCGTCGAGCTTCATGCGGGTGCGCCCGGCGATGCCGCCGGTGAAGAACTCGCGGTCGAGGTCCCAGATGGTCAGCCCGTAGGTGGCCGGATCGAGCTCGGCGTGCAGGTGGGGTTCCTCGCTCGACAACGGATCGAGGTCGGCGATGAGGTGGCCCCGCACCCGGTGCATGTTGACCAGCTGCTGGACCTGCATCTGCTTGTCGAGCATGCCCGCTTCGCGGTCGACGGGGTTGACGTCGCGGCGCCAGTCGACGGCCTCGTAGGGCACGCCGAGGGCACGGAACACGTCCTCGTAGAAGTCGTCGGCGCCGGTGAGCAGCTCGTGGACCCGCTTCAGGAACAACCCCGACTCGGCACCCTGGATGATGCGGTGGTCGTAGGTCGAGCTGACCGTCATGATCTTGGACATGCCCAGGTCGGCCAGCGTGGCGGGGTCGGCGCCCTGGAACTCGGTGGGGTAGTCGAGGCTCCCCACGCCCACGATGAGCCCTTGGCCCGGCATGAGGCGGGGCACGGACTGCACGGTGCCGATGGTGCCCGGGTTGGTGAGGCTCACGGTGACGCCCGAGAAGTCGTCGGGGCTGAGCTTGTTGGACCGCACCTTGCGGATGAGCTCCTCGTAGGCCGCGTGGAACTCGGCGAAGTCGAGGGTGTCGGCGCGCTTGACGCAGGGCACCATCAGCGTGCGGCTGCCGTCGTCCTTTTCGATGTCGACGGCGATGCCGAGGCCGATGTGCTCCGGCCGGACGACCCGGGGCTTGCCGTCGGGGCCTTCGAGGTACGACGAGTTCATCACCGGGACGGTGTCGGCGATGGCCCGCACCACGGCGTAGCCGATGATGTGGGTGAAGCTGATCTTCCCGCCCCGCGTGCGGGTGAGGTAGCCGTTGATGATCTTGCGGTTGACCTCGAGGAGCTTCGCCGGCACCTCACGGAAGCTGGTGGCCGTGGGCACGGCCAGGCTGGCTTCCATGTTGGTGACGATGCGGGCGGCGGCACCCCGCAGCGGCTGGCCGGGCACCTCGGCCGGCGCCTCTTTCGTCTCGGCAGCCGAGGCTGCCGGGGCGGCCGGTGTGGTGGCGGCGGGAGTCGAGGGGGCCGGAGTGGACGCCGGTGCCTCGGGAGCGGGGGTGGGCGGTGCGGCCCGACCAGCTGGACCCGACGGGCGGTAGTCGGCGAAGAAGTCCTGCCAGGACTCGCTCACCGAGGTCGGGTTGTCGAGGTACTGCTCGTACATCTCGTCGACGAGCCACGCGTTCGGGCCCGCGATCTGCAGGGGGGAGTCATCGGCCACGAGTGGATGCTACCGGCGCGCCGACGGGTGCCGAGCGCCCCGCGAAGGCCGGTCGGCGCCGGGCGCGAGGACCCAGGCCACCACTGGCGATGTGGACTAGACGGGCGCCTCGGTCGAGCGCCGGTCCGCTCCGGTGGGATCGGTGGCGGTCGAGCGCCCGGCCTTCACCCAACCGCGCTCGTCGGCCCAGATGAGGACCGGTGGCAGCACCGTGACGGCGGACAGCAAGGCGATGGCCACGGTGAGGGCCACGATGGCACCGAAGTCGCGCAGCAGCGGCAGCGGCGAGACGAGGAGCACGGCGAACCCGCCGACGATGGTGAGCGACGAGGCGAAGAAGGCGCGTCCGGTGCGGGCCGCGGCGATGTCGACCGCGGTTCGGGGGGCGTGGCCCGCCCTCCGCTCCTCGAGGTGGCGGAACAAGATGAGCGTGGCGAACTCCGTGCAGATGGCGATGACCAGCGGGCCGCTCACCGTGGTCAGCGGGCTCACCGTGATGCCGGCGGCCCACACGACGGTGGCGGCCAGGCCCACGGCCAGCAGCACGGGTAGCAGCACCAGGGCCGCCTTGACCAGGCTGGCGAAGCGGATCACCAGCCAGAGGGCGACGCCGCCGAGGGCCAACCAGGTGAGCAGCAGGCGGTTGGCGGTGAGGTTGTCGAGCAGGCCGACCCCGACCACCGCCAGCCCGGCGGGGGTGGCGGTGGCGCCGGCCGGAGGCTGGACGGTGGCCCTCAGCTCGTCGACGAGGTCCTTGCGGATCTCGAGCGAGGACTGGCCCACCAGGAACACCATGTTGGTGGCGTTGCCGTCGTCCGCGACGAGAGACTGCTGGATGTCGGGTGGGGCCACCGCGTAGGCGTTCTGGAGGTCCTCACCGGTGGGGGGGAGCGGAGACGCGCCCGGCACCTCCATCAGGTAGAAGACGGTGGTGGCCAGGCTCGACACGTTGACCAGGGTGTCGGCGTTGCCCTCCAGCGTGTCGAGCGCCAGGCCGGTCACGAAGGCGCTCATCTCGTCGGTCAGGACGCCGTCGGGGCTCTGGATGTAGACGCCCAGCTCGCTCGACGAGCCGGTCTCGGCCTTCAGCTGGTCGAGGTCCTTGATCGTCTGGCTGTCCTGGTCCACCCACTTCTCGGGGTCGGTCTGGATCGGCGTGTCCTCCTCCACGACCATGCCGACCGCGAAGAGGGCCACGGCGGCGAACACCAGGGGACCGACGAGGACCTTCGGGGCCCGGGCCAGCTGGACCATCGAGCGCTCGACCACCCGCTGCTGGCGGCGCTCGGTGGTGGGCGATCGGCGTTCGCGGATCGACAGCGTGGCCACGGGGACCACGATGGCGGCGGCGAACACCAAGACGATGCCGATGGCGAGCAGGATCCCGAACTCGCGGATCATCGGGACCTTCGACGCCAGCAGGGCCAGGCAGGCGATCGCCGCGGCCACGGTCGCCACCGCCAGCGCCGGGCCGATGTTGCGGATCGACTCCACGAAGGGTGTGGACGCCCGCTCGAGGAGCAACTCCTCCTCGACCCGGTTGTGCACCTGGATGGCGAACTCGACCCCGAGGCCGATGAGGATCGGCAGCCCGGCGATGGTGACGAGCGAGAGCTGGAAGCCCGTGTAGCCGAGCAGCCCGAAGGTCCAGACGACCCCGATGGCCATCACCAGGAGGGGCACCAGGCGCCACCGCACCCGGAAGGCCAGCGAGAGCACCACGATCATGACGACCACGGCGATGGCGCCGAGCACGAGCATGCCGCCCTGCAGGTAGTCGTTGATGTCCTTCAACAGCACGGGCCCGCCGGTGGTGAGGGTGCGGGCGCCCGAGAGCTCTGCGGTCTCGACGATCTCGACCACCTCGGTGGCCGCCTCGCCCTCCTCCTCGATGGAGGCGTTGCCCGTGAGCCGGGTGAGCATCTGGGCCTGGATGGCGTTGGCTTCGGTGGGTTCCTGGCCGGGAGCCACCGGGAAGAACGGGCGCAACGAGGCCCTGATGTCCCCCTGGTTGTCGATGAGGAGGAACCGCACCCATTCGGGGTTGTCGAGGCGCTGCTCGCCGGCCGCCTCGAGTCGCTCGACGGTGGTGGCGGCATCGGCGAGGCGTGCCGCCTGCGCGTCGGGATCGGTCTCGCGCCCGGTGGCGCCGAGGAGGATGCCCCCCGCCACGCTCGCCGTCGGGTCGTCGCTGCCCTCGGGGGCCACGACGAGGTTCTGGGACCACTCGAGCGCGGTGAGGGGGGTGACGGCGCCGTTGACCCCGGGGAGGGCCTTGACCTCTTCTTGGATCCGCCGCATCTCGGCGTTGTTCTCCGCGGTGAACAGGTCGACGATCGAACCCCCGTCCTCCATGGCGATGGCGGTGATCATGGCCTCGCCGCCGAAGAGGTCCTGGTAGGCCCGGTTGTCGATGGCGACCTGGGAGTCCGCGTTGAGGTAGCTGTCCTGGCCGGTGGCGAAGGTGAGCCGGGTGGCGCCGAAGGCCAGCACCACGCTGATCAGCAGCGTCACGATCAGCACCGCGCCGGCGTGGGCCACCAGGAACCGCCCGATGCGAGCCCAGAGCCGCTGCATCATGTCGTGCCAGGCGTCCATGAGGTCCCCCAAGACTCGTCGGTGCGCTGACGGTACAACGGGGTGGGGTCCGCGACGCGGAGGACGAAGTCCCATCCGGGGCGGACTTCGGCCCCTCGGGCCGGACACCGGGCCGAGCCACGTAGATTCGGGGCCGTGCTCCGTCTCGCCACGTGGAACGTCAACTCCCTGAAGGCCCGCCTCCCACGCGTCGAGGAGTGGCTCGACGAGGTCCAGCCGGACGTGCTCTGTCTGCAGGAGACCAAGCTGGCCGACACTGCCTTCCCCCACCTCACGTTCCAGGAGCGCGGCTACGAGTGCGCCCACCACGGCGAGGGCCGGTGGAACGGCGTGGCCATCCTCTCCAAGGTCGGGCTGGCCGATGTCCGCGCCGGGTGGGATGACGAGGGCGAGGCCGACCCGGAGGCTCGGATCCTGTGGGCCACCTGCGGCGGGATCCGCGTGGCCTGCGTGTACGTGCCCAACGGTCGCTCGCTCGACGCCGACCACTATCAGTACAAGCTCACCTGGCTGGCGCGCCTGCGCCGCACGCTCGACACCCTCGAGGACCCCTCCACCCACGTCGTGGTGTGCGGGGACTTCAACGTCGCCCCCGACGATCGCGACGTCCACGACCCTGCGGCCTTCGCCGGCGAGACCCACGTCAGCGAGCCCGAGCGCGAGGCGTTGGCCCGCCTCGAGGACTGGGGCCTCACCGACGTGTTCCGCGAGCACTACGACGCCGGCGGCCTCTACTCCTGGTGGGACTACCGCCGGGGCGACTTCCACCAGGGTCGAGGCCTGCGCATCGACCTGGTCCTGGCCTCGGCGTCGCTCCTGCCACGTGCTCGCTCGGTGCTCATCGACCGCAACGCGCGCAAGGGCAAGCAGCCGAGCGACCATGCGCCGGTGATCGTCGACTTCGAGATGGAGTAGCGACCATGAGCGATTGGGACGACAGCCTCGAGGCCGTCGCGGGGTTCGATCCCTTCACGGCTTGGATGCCCACCCCCGTCGAACGGCTGACCCCATCCCGCGTCGCGGCCCGCCGGCTGGCCCAGGCCACCCGGGGCATCCTCGAGCGTCTGAGCGGCACGACCGCCTCGGCGGCCGACCTCGAGGAAGTGGCGGTGGCGGTCGAGGAGGCGCTGGCCCGCCTCGAGGCGGGCGTCGACCCGGAGGGACCGGGCGGCGAGCTGGGCTACGCCGAGGCGGCGCTGGCTGCGGCCGAACCGCACCGCCTCTTCGAGCGCAGCCCCTACAGCGGGCGGGCCAACCCGGTGGCGCCGCCCCTCGACATGTCGATCGCCGGCGGGGAGGTGGTGGGCCGGGCCACGTGCGGCCGCACCTACGAGGGGCCGCCGGGCCACGTCCACGGCGGCGTGGTGGCCGGGCTCTTCGACGAGATCCTCGGTGCCGCCCAGGGCCTCAGTGGCAAGGCGGGCATGACCGGTCGTCTCACCGTGCACTACCGCCGTCCGACCCCCCTCGACACCGAGCTGGAGTTGCGGGCCCGGCCCGAGCTGGCCGAGGGACGCAAGATCGTGGTGCGGGGCACCCTGCACGCCGGCGACGTGCTCTGCGCCGAGGGCGAAGGGTTGTTCATCGCCGTGGACTTCGAGCGGCTCCAGTCCCTCGGCGTCGCTGGGCCCGACCGCTGACGGCGCGGGCCGACCACTCGACCGTCACGCCGACAGCGCGTCGATCCAGTGGTCGACGGCGGTGGCCTCGGCGTCCAGGAACTCCTCGAGGCCGGACACGAGGGCCCGCTCGACCTGGCCCCCCACGACCATCACCCGCACCTCGAGGTCGCCCTGGACCCGCCGGTGCGAGCCCGAGCCGGAGTCGTCGGCGGCGAAGTGGAAGGTCCCGGCGCACTGGAGGCGATCCGGGTAGTGATCGGGGAGCAGCGTGATCGTCGACGTGCGCCGGCCGAGGTCGACGGCGGTGCGCTGCACCCAGGTGAGGCGCCCCGGATCGATGAACGCCGTCGCCGCCGCCGGGAGATCCCCGACGTAGGCGTAGCGCAGGTCGAGGTGCACCAGATCGCCCGCTCGGCGGTGCTCCAGGACCTCCGGACGGCCGATCTTGGGGAGCTCGGGCAGGCCGGGGTAGAGCGAGGGGTCGGCATAGGCGTCGAGCACGTCGTCGACGTCGTGGCGGTACGACTGGCGCGAGGAGAACTGCACGACGCCCATGGTGCCCGCTCGACGCCCCGCCCGTCGCCACCCTGCGGCGACCGGTGTGCGCCGAGCACGACGGTGCCACCATGGCGGCATGACGACAGAACGCCTCGAGGTCCGCCGGACGATCCCCGCTCCGCCCGCCACGGTCTTCTCCGTGCTGCGCGATCCCCAGGGGCACGTGGCCATCGACAGCTCCGGGATGCTGATGGGCGCGACCGGCGAGCCCGTGGGTGCCGTCGGCGACTCGTTCGTCGTGCACATGGACCGCGAAGCGCTCAACGACTACCCCCTCGGCCTCTACGACGTCGAGGTGCGCATCACCGCCTTCGAGCAGGACCGCGAGCTGGCGTGGACGATCGTGGGACAGATCGAGCCGCAGCTGGGCCACGTCTACGGCTATCGCCTCGAGCCGGTGGACGAGGGCACGCTCGTCACCTCCTACTACGACTGGTCGGACATCGATCCGGTGTGGCGTGAGGCCGGGATCTTCCCGGTGATCTCCGAGGCGGCCCTGCGGGCCACGCTCGGCATCCTCGATCGCACGACGAGGCAACGCACGAGCTGAGATGCCGCGGGGGCGCGGGTCGGGCCGTCTCGCCCATCACCGGATCACGGAGCGTGGTCGGCGACCAGGTCGAGCAGCTCGTCGCCGAAGCGACCGACCTTGACCTCGCCGAGTCCGTGCACGGCCAGCAGCGCCGTGGTGGTGCGGGGCCGGCGGGTGGCGAGCTCGAGCAGGGTGCGGTCGTTGCAGATGACGTAGGGGGGCATCGCCGCGGCGCGGGCCTTGCCGGCGCGCCAGTCGCGAAGGGCTTCGAAGAGGGCCCGGGCGTCGTCGTCGAGGTCGTCGGGGGCCGGTGCCCCCCGGGTGCGTGGGAGGTTCGGGCGCGACCGTGAGCGGGCGGCCGACGGGCGCGCCGCTCGAGCCCGCCCGGGAGCGGCGCCCCCGAGGGGGGCGCCGCCCTGCCCGACCTGGGCGGGGTCGGCACCCGAGCGCAGTGCGGCGCAGGCGGCCACCACCGTCTCGAGGTAGGGCGAACGGTCACGCTTCATGGCCCGGGTGCCGAACGTCCGCTCGGCGGCCCACGTGAGGCAGAGCTCGCGCTCGGCTCGGGTGAGGGCCACGTAGAACAGCCGGAGCTCCTCGGCCAGGGCCTCGCCGGTGCGGGCATGGCCGATGGGCACCAGGCCCTGCTCGAGGCCGGCCAGGTGCACCACCGGCCATTCGAGGCCCTTGGCGGCGTGGAAGGTGGCGATCTCGACGGCGTCGCCGTGGCGGTCGGGTTGGTCGGCCCGGGTGGTGGCCCGCAACCACGTGAGGAACCCCGGCACCGAGGGCACGGGCTCCACCGCCGTGTAGTCGTGGGCCAGGCGTACCAGGGCCTCGAGGTTGGCCCGGCGCTCCTCGGCCCGGTCGCCCTCGGTGCCGTCGGGGTCGGCCACGGCCGCCTCGAGGTCGGCGAGCGCCTCGGGGAAGCCGCCGGTGGCGCGCTGCACGGTGCGCAGGGCGGCCTTGACCTCGGGCTGGTCGAGCAGGGCGGCGCCGCCCCGGACCCGGAAGGGGATGCCCACCTCGTGGAGGGCCTCCTCGAGGAGCGTGATCTGGGCGTTGGTGCGCACCAGCACGGCCTGGGCCGACCACGGGCTGCCGGGTCGGTGCTGGTCGCGCACCGCCCGGGCGATGCCACGGGCCTCGGCACGGTCGTCGTCGTGAGCGGTGACGGTGGGGACCGGCCCCTCGGGGCGGGTGGCCACGAGGGCGCCGTCGCGGTCGACGCCCCGCCCGCCGCCCGCCAGCACCGCGTTGGCCACGGCGAGGACCTGGGGGCTGGAGCGGTAGTTGGTGGTGAGCCGGACCACCTCGGCGGTGGGGTAGCGCTTGGGGAAGAGCCGCAGCAGCTGGGCGTCGGCGCCGTTCCAGGCGTAGATGGCCTGGTTGGGGTCGCCCACCACGCACAGGTCGAGGCGGTCGCCCAGCCAGGCGTCGAGGAGGGCCTGCTGGAGGGGGTTGACGTCCTGGAACTCGTCGACGAACAGGTGCTGGAAGCGCCAGCGCTGGGCGGCGGCGAAGTCCGGGTCGCGGTCCAGGTCGCGGGCGCACAGGCGCAGCAGGTCGTCGAAGTCGACCATGCGCTGACGCCGGCGGGCGTCCTCGTAGGCGGCGAAGATCCGGGCGACCTCGTCGCCCGGGATCGGGGGTCGCCGTGAGGCCCGCTCGGCCGCTTCGGCATAGCGGTCCGGTGCCACCATGCGGGCCTTGGCCCACTCGATCTCGGCGACCAGGTCGATGGCGGGGACCTGCTGGCGACCGGGAGGCAGGAGCCGGGCGACGAAGCCCACCTTGCGCTCGAGCAGGGTGGGGGGCTCGATGCCCCGGTCGGCCCAGCGGCTGCGCAGCTGGGCGTAGGCGATGCCGTGGAACGTGCCGGCGGCCACGTTGTCGCGCAGGCCCAGGGCCCGCAGGCGCGCCGTGAGCTCGCCTGCCGCCTTGCGGGTGAACGTGAGCGTGAGGACGTGACGAGGGTCGAGGTCGCCGGTGGCGGCACGCCACGCCACCCGGCGGGTGAGCACCCGCGTCTTGCCCGATCCGGCCCCCGCCAGGATGCACAGCGGAGCCGCCTCGGAGGTGACCGCGGCACGCTGGGCGTCGTTGAGGCCCTCGAGCAGGGCGTCGGGATCCACGGGTCCCGACCGTAGCCACCCGGTGGGACATCGGCTCCGGTAGCGTTCGCCCATGCCGTATCCCCAGGACGTGCTGCACACGAACGAGTCGCTGGTCCTCGACCTGCACCCGCACTGGTGGTACATGGCCAGCTCGTTCGGCGGCCTCCTCGCGGCGGCCGTCGTGGCGGTCGTGGCCCTGGCCAACGACTGGCCCGACTGGTTCCTCTACCTGTCGGCCGCCTTCGTGCTGGGCACGCTCATCTGGTTCGTCGAGCGCTACATCCGGTGGGTGACCACCCACTTCGTGCTCACCTCCGACCGCGTCATCTACCGCTCCGGCGTCATCGCCAAGCGGGGCATCGAGATCCCGCTCGAGCGCATCAACACGATCTTCTTCAACCAGACCATCTTCGAGCGCGTGCTGGGCCTCGGCGACCTCGAGATCGAATCGGCCTCGAAGGAGGGCTCGCAGCGCTTCGACGACATCCGCAAGCCCGACGAGGTGCAGAACGAGATCTACCAACAGATCGAGGCCAACGAGATCAAGATGGCCGACCGCATCTCGGGTGGCATCAACGTCGCTCACGCCGCCCAGTCGGCCGCGGCGGCGCCGCCCCAGCAGACCGTGCCCGAGCAGATCGAGCACCTCGCCCGCCTGCGCGACCAGGGCGTGCTCACCGACGAGGAGTTCCAGGCCAAGAAGGCGGAGCTGCTCGGCCGCATGTGATCCGGGGCGTCAGCGTCCCGGCGGCGCCGATGTCTCGACGTGGGCGCCCCCCGACGCCTGCACCCTCCACCCGCGTCCGGTGAGCGCGCGAGGGTCGGCGACCGCCCCCCGCTCGGTGAGGGCGACGACGCACCCGCCGAACCCGGCACCGGTGAGGCGGGCCCCGACCACACCGGGCTGCGCCATCAGCTGCTCCACGGCGCGGTCGAGGGCCGGGACCGACACCTCGAAGTCGTGTCGGAGGCTGGCGTGGCTCTCGAGCATGGCGGCCCCGGCGGCGGCGAGGTCGCCCGCCCCCAACGCGGTCGCCATGGCCCGCACCCGAGCGTTCTCGGTCACGACGTGGCGCGCTCGACGCTGCAGCACCGGGTCGCGCAAGGTGGCCACGTCGGCGCTCGTCGCCTCGGCCAGCGGCCCGATGACGGCGGCGGCGGCTCGGCACTGGGCCTGCCGCTCGGCGTAGCGAGACCCCGCCAGCGCACGGGACACACCGGAGTGGACGACCACCACGTCTGCGCTCACGGGGACGGGCACGAGCGTGAACGACTCGGCGGTGAAGTCCACCAGCAGGGCGTGGCCCGCCACCCCGCAGGCCGAGGTGAGCTGGTCCATGAGCCCGCAGGGCACACCCGACGCCCGCCGCTCGGCCCGTCGTCCGAGACGAGCCAGGTCCAGCGCGGGTCCGTCGAAGCCGAGGGCGAGGGCCACCGCCAACTCCAGGGCCGCGCTCGACGACAACCCGGCCCCCACCGGGACGGTGCTGTCGACCCGGCCCTCGAACCCGGCGCGGGGCCGCAGCTCGGCCACCACCCCGGCGACGTAGCGGGCCCAGGCAGGCTCCACCCGCTCGGCCGCGGTGACGGTGAGCGGCACGTCCGCCGGGGCGTCCTCGGCCGTCGACACCAGGTGTACCTGCGCGCCACCCCGCCGACCGGTGACGGTCGTGCCCAGGTCGACGGCCATGGGCAGGGCCAGGCCGCCGGCGTGGTCGGTGTGATCACCGATGAGGTTGACCCGCCCCGGGGCGAAGGCCCGGACCTCGACGACGGACTCGGGTTCGGGCACGGTCAGGCGTCCCGCAGCTGCTGGGCGGCGTCGGCCGGCGCCACCGGGTTGAACCACACCTGGCTCCCGAGCTCGCCGGCGGCCACGAAGCGTTGCACCCCCGGAGCCCTCAGCAGGGGCGCGATGTGGGCGTGGAGCCAGGCGTCGGGCCAGTCGCCTCCGTCGAAGGGTCGCTGGTGGAACCACATCATGAGGGGCATCGGTGCGTCGAAGAGACGGTCGAGGCGACCCACCACGTCGACGAGCAGGTCGCCGAGGGCCTGTCGCCCGGCGGGGTCGAGCGAGGGCAGATCGGGCACCGCCTCCACGGGGGCGAGGACCAACTCGTAGGGCCACGTCGCGGCCCACGGGACCCAGGCCCGCCAGCCGGACGACGAGGTGGCGACCAGGCGGTCGTCGGGGGCGTCGGGGCCGAGGGCGCCGGTCGCATCGCCGCGGAGGAGCTCGGTGGCGGCGCGTGGAGGGACGGTGTCGAAGGCGTAGATCTGGCCGTGTGGGTGCGAGATCGTGGCGCCCACCTCCGGTCCCCGGTTCTCGAAGACCAAGACGTAGCCGACATCGTCGCGGTCGCCCAGGGCCCGGCTGCGCGCCGCCCACAGGTCGACCACCTGTCGGGCCTCCTCGCGGCCCAGGTCGGCGAACGACGCGTCGTGGCGGGGCGTGTAGAGCACGATCTCGGCCCGCTCGTCGGGAAACGGCGGCCACCGGTTGGGGAACCAGCGCACGTCGTAGGGCTCCGGGGCCTCGAGGCCCCCCGGGCAGAACGGGCACCCCTGGTCGGGCAGGTTGGGGCGGGACTGGCGGGACGCCACGATCCGGGCCCGGTCCCCGGTCAGCGGATCGATCCGTTCCACGGCCGAACCGTACCGGTCGCCGCGCCCCCGCCGGCTCCGAGAGCTCCGAGCCGGTTGACCCGTCGGCGGGGAGCGGGAAGTGTGTCGCGCCATGCGCGCTGCGACCGACGGCATCGAGATCGAGTACGAGACCCATGGCGATCCGGCGGACCCCACGCTGCTGCTCGTGCACGGGCTCGGTGCCCAGCTGCTGTCATGGCACCCCGACTTCTGCGAGGGCCTCGTCGACCGGGGCTTCCACGTCGTGCGCTTCGACAACCGAGACGTGGGCCTGTCCACCAAGATCGAGGATCACGGCACCGACGTGCTGGCGTCGATGATGGCGGCCTTCTCGGGTGGGCCGGTGGAGGCGCCCTACGTGCTCGCCGACATGGCGGCCGACGCCTGGGGCCTCCTCGACCACCTGGGCGTCGACCGGGCCCACCTCATGGGCGCGTCGATGGGCGGGATGATCGTGCAGCAGATGGCCATCGATCGCCCCGACCGGACCCTGACCCTCACGTCGCACATGTCGACCACGGGCGACCCGGACGTGGGCCAGCCCTCCCCGGACGCGGTGAGCCTGCTCCTGGCCGAGTCGCCCACCGAACGCGAGGCCTACATCGAACGCGAGGTGGCCAACTCCCGGTTCCTCTCCGGGCCGGTGCACGCCGACGACGACTGGGCCAGGGAGAAGGCGGCTCAGGCCTACGACCGCTGCTTCTACCCGGAGGGCGTGGCCCGGCAGCTGCTCGCCATCTTGGTGTCCCCTCCGCGATCGGCGGGTCTACGGGCCCTCGAGGTCCCGGCTCTCGTCATCCACGGCGACATCGATCCGCTCGTCGACGTCAGTGGGGGAGAGCGCACGGCGGAGTGCCTCGAGGGGTCGGAGTTCCTCCGTCTCGAGGACACCGGCCATGATCTTCCCCGGTACTACTGGGCCTCGGTCATCCAGCACGTGACGGCGCTCGCGTCGCGCGCGGCCGGCTGACCGGTCCCCGACGCTCGAGGTGGCCACCGCTGCGGCGGGGCCCACAGGAGGAATGGCACACCCGATGGGACCACTCGCTGGGGTGAAGGTCGTGGAGATCGCCGGGATCGGACCGGGGCCGTTCGCGGCGATGATGCTGGCCGACATGGGTGCCGACGTGGTGCGTGTCGACCGGGCGTCGTCGGCCTACGGGGGTGACCCGGCGGCGCCGCCCAAGGACGTCATGAACCGCGGTCGCCGTTCCGTGGCCGTCGACCTGAAGCACCCCGACGGCGTGGCCACGGTGCTCGAGCTCGTCGCCGGGGCCGACGCCCTCGTCGAGGGCTTCCGGCCGGGGGTCATGGAGCGCTTGGGCCTCGGCCCCGAGGTGTGCCTCGGGCAGAACCCCCGCCTGGTGTACGGCCGCATGACGGGCTGGGGTCAGGAGGGCCCCATGGCCTCCATGGCCGGCCACGACATGAACTACATCTCCATCGCCGGCGTGCTCGGGGCCATCGGTCGCCCCGACGAGCGCCCGCAGCCGCCGCTGAACCTCATCGGCGACTTCGGCGGTGGTGGGCTGATGCTGGCCTTCGGCATCGTCTGCGGCGTGCTCGAGGCCCGCACCTCCGGCCAGGGCCAGGTCATCGACGCCGCCATGGTCGACGGCTCGGCGGTGCTCACCACCTTCCTGCACGGTTTCAAGGCCATGGGGATCTGGTCCGACGAGCGCGGCGCCAACATGCTCGACTCGGGCGCCCACTACTACGAGGTGTACGAGTGCGCCGACGGCCGGTTCCTGTCGGTCGGGGCCATCGAGCCGCAGTTCTACGCCATCCTCCTCGACAAGACCGGCCTGGCCGACGACCCGGACTTCGCCCGGCAGAGCGATCGTTCGCTGTGGCCGGCGCTGAAGGAGCGCCTGGCGGCGGTGATCGCCACCAAGACGCGTGACGAGTGGGCGGCCATCTTCGACGGCACCGATGCCTGCGTGGTGCCCGTGCTCGGTCTCGGCGAGGCGCCGACCCATCCCCACAACGTGGCCCGGGAGAACTTCGTGACCCGCGACGAGGTCGTCCAACCCGCACCGGCCCCGCGGTTCTCGCGGACCTCGGCGGAGATCCAGCGGCCGCCTGCGCACGCGGGCCAGCACACCGACGAGGTCCTCGCCGAGTGGGCCGGGCTCGACGCCGACACCATCGCCGCTCGTCGCGCCGCCGGCGCCGTGGCCTGACCCGCGCCCCCGTAGGCTCGGCCCGATGGCGACTCTGGTCTGCTTCCACGCCCATCCCGATGACGAGTCGATCGCCACGGGTGGGACCATGGCCCTGGCGGCCGACGCCGGTCACGAGGTGGTCCTCGTGCTCGGCACGCGCGGCGAGCAGGGCGAACCCCAACCAGGGGTTCTGGCGGAGGGTGAGGCCCTGTGGGAGCGGCGAGTGGCCGAGACCCACGAAGCAGCCCGCCTCCTGGGCGTCTCCCGCGTCGAGTTCCTCGGCTACGAGGACTCCGGCATGATGGGCGAGGCGACCAACGAGAACCCGGCGTGCTTCTGGCGCGCCGACCTCGACCAGGCCTCCGACCGTCTGGCCCTGCTGTTGCGCGAGGTGGGCGCCGACGTGCTCACCGTCTACGACGACCACGGCGGGTACGGGCACCCCGACCACATCCAGGTCCACCGGGTCGGTCTGCTGGCCGCCGAGAAGGCCGGCGTCCCGGCCGTGTTCGAGTCGACCATGAACCGCGATCACATCCGGCGGGCCATGGCCGCCCGAGCGGGCGAGTTCGAGGTCGAGTTGGAGGAGGCCGCCGAGGGGGTCGACACCACCGAGCTCCCGGAGGCCGAGCAGGAGCGGATGCGCCGAGCGGTCGAGGAGACCTTCGGGTCGCCCGAGGACCTCATCACCCATGGCGTCGACGTCAGCGCGGTGCTCGACCGCAAACGGGCCGCCATGCAGGCCCATGCCAGCCAGATCGGGCCCGACTCGTTCTTCTTGACCATGGACGACGACGCCTTCGCCGGGGCGTTCGGCACGGAGTGGTTCATCGCCCACGGGGTTCGCCGACTCCCGGGCGACCCGTTCGTGGCGTCGCTGTTCGACGGCTCATGAGATCGTGCTGGCGCCGCCGGCGCGCTCGTGTCGACACGCAACCTCATCAGGAGGCCTCCGTGAACCGCCTGCCCCGCCTGGTAGCCGTCGCCGGCCTGGCCGGTCTCGCCCTCGCCGCCTGCTCCTCGACCACCGTCATCGATGCGAACAAGGCCGAGGCCGAGATCGAGACGGTGCTCGACGACGCCGGCGTCAGCGCCGCGACCGTGACGTGCCCGACCGACATCGAAGCGGCCGAGGGCGAGTCGTTCGACTGCGAGGTCACCACCACCGACGATGTCACCTTCGCCATGGTGGTCACCATGGCCGACGACGAAGGCAGGGTCGACATCGCCTCGAGCCCCGACGTCGTGTTGATGACCTCGCAGGTGATGCAGCTGGCGGCCGACGAGGTCGCCGCCCAGGCCGGCGAGGACGTCGAGCTCCTGTGCCCCAGCGCCGCGCCCCTCGACGAGGGAACCGGATTCGTCGCCTGCACGGCCGAGGGGGCGTCGGGCGCAGGGTCGGTCACCCTCGGCTTCGAGGCCGGTCAGCTCGTGTCGGCCACCATCGACTGATCCGGCCCCGCGGCGGTCGGGCCGAGCGCTCAGCCTCCGGGGACGTCGTCGGCGTGCAGCCCCTCGAGCGGCCCCATGCCCCGGAACACGTGGCGCTGCTCGTCGGAGCGCACGACCACGGCGTCGCCGGCCAGCGTGCGGCCGTCGTCGAGGACCACCATGGTGAGCCGGTGCGGCTCACGGGCGTACGCCGGGCCCGGGAGGGTGGCGGCCACGCACTCCCAGTCGAGCTCGTCGGCGCCGGGATGGCGCACCACGACCAGGTCGGCGTAGAGCAGGTGCAGCTCGGTCGGTCCCACGTGGAGCGTGGCGACCGTGAAGCTGGCGTGGTCCACGTCAGGAGGCGGTGGAGCCCTGGGCCGGCACCACGGCGGGCGCGGTGAGCACCTCGACCCCGGTGTCGGTGACGAGCACGGTGTGCTCGAACTGGGCGGTGCGGCTGCCGTCGGCGGTGACCGCCGTCCAGTCGTCGTCCCAGATGCGGTGGTTGCCGGTGCCGATCGAGATCATCGGCTCGATGGTGAAGACCATCCCCGGCTCGATGACGGTGGTGAAGCGGGGCTCGAAGTAGTGCGGGATCTGCAGATCGGTGTGGAACTGCTCACCGATGCCGTGCCCCACGAAGGCCCGGACGACCTCGTAGCCGTGGGCGTGGGCGTGGGTCTCGATGGCCCGACCGATCTCGTTGAACGGGCGGCCGGGCTTCACCGCCTCGATGCCGTGCTCGAGGCACTGGCGCGTGACCTCCACCAGCTGTCGGGAGGCCGCGTCGACGTCGCCCACCAGGAAGGTGGCGTTGGTGTCGCCGTGCACGCCGTCGAGGAAGATGGTCACGTCGAGGTTGACGATGTCGCCGTCGCGCAGGGCCCGGTCGTCGGGGATGCCGTGGCAGATCACCTCGTTCACCGAGGTGCACAACGACTTCGGGTACCCGCGGTAGTTGAGGGTGCTCGGGTAGCCGCCGTGGTCGATGTAGGCCTGGTGGACGGCGGCGTCGATCTCGTCGGTGGTGACGCCCGGCGCGGCCATGGCGCCGCCCAGCTCGAGGATCTCGGCGGCGGCCCGGCCAGCGGTGCGCATCCGGCGGATGACGTCCGGGGACTTCACCCTCGGTTCGGCCCATCGGTGGGGCTCACCGGACTCGGCGTAGTCCGGCCGCGGGATCTCGGGGGGCACCGAGCGGGCGGGGCTGATGGTGCCGGGGCGCAGCTGTTCGGTCCGGTCGCGGTGGCACCGCTTGAACTTCTTGCCGCTACCGCACCAGCAGGGGTCGTTGGCCTTGAGCACCCCTCCAGTGTAGGAGCGGGACCCCGACGCTCCTCGGGTCGACTGGCGGGCGGGGCGGTGTCGGGGCAGCATCGGCCCATGACGATCATCCGGATCAACGCCATCACCGTGCCCGCCGACGCCGGCGACGAGCTGGCCCATCGCTTCGCCGCCCGGGCCGGCGCCGTCGACGGCCAGGACGGCTTCGAGGGCTTCGAGCTGTTGAAGCCCACCGACGATCGCACGACCTGGCTCGTCGTCACCCGCTGGCGCGACGAGGAGGCCTTCGAGGCCTGGCTCGCCTCGCCGGCCTTCGCCCAGGGCCACGCCGGGACGACCGGGGCCCCCGGCGGCGGCGCCGGCCATCCGGGTGGCCACCCGGGCGGACAGCCCGGTGGTCACGGCGGGGGCGAGGGTGGCCATCCCGGGGGACAGGCGCCGGTGGGGGTCTCCAGCGAGGTGTGGTCCTACGTCCCCGTGGTGACCAGCACGCCCGAGGGCTGAGCCCGGCCCGCATCGTCCCCCACCCGTGCTCCTCGACATCCACCAGGTCCTGGCCTGGGTCTTCGTCATCGGCAACGGCCTCGCCGGCGCGTGGTGCCTGGCTGCCAACTGGCTCACGGCCCTGCGGGCCAAGGCGCTGTGGTGGTTCGTGGTCGCCGTGCAGGTCATCGTGGCCGTGCAGGTGATCGTCGGGGTGGCCGGGCAGTCCGTCGAGGGTCGCGAGGCTCCGGGCTTCCATCAGTTCTACGGCTTCGTCGCCCTGGCCTCGGTGGGCCTCGTCTACAGCTACCGGGCCCAGATGAAGGACCGCCAGTACCTGCTCTACGGCTTCGGTTGCCTGTTCATCATGGGCCTGGGCATCCGGGCCATGGTGTTGCACTGGTGACGCGATGCTCACGCCGAGTCGGGAGAACCCGGTCCCGTTAGCCTCCCGGTGTGCGTGAGGAGTCCCACGGGAGCCAGCCCGACTCGGTCGATGCGGAGGCGTTGAGGGAGAGCGAGTCCCGGCTGCGGGCCGTTTTCACCGCCATCGACCAGGGCTACTGCATGTGCGAGCTCGTCCTCGACGACGACGGGGAGCCCGTCGACTACCGCTTCCTCGAGACGAACCCGCTGTTCGAAGCCGCCACCGGGTTGGTGGACGCGACCGGGCACACGGCGCTGGAGCTGGTGCCCGACCTCGAGCCGCACTGGTTGGAGACCTACGCCAACGTCGCCCTCGGCGGGGGTTCCCTGCGCTTCGAGCAGGAGTCACCGGCCATGGGTCGGCGCTTCGACGTCTTCGTCACCGCGGTCG
This sequence comes from Rhabdothermincola salaria, assembly GCF_021246445.1. Classification (NCBI taxonomy): domain Bacteria; kingdom Bacillati; phylum Actinomycetota; class Acidimicrobiia; order Acidimicrobiales; family Iamiaceae; genus Rhabdothermincola; species Rhabdothermincola salaria. The sequence goes on along the minus strand of NZ_JAJQXW010000003.1, from coordinate 170,841 downwards.
AGCCCCGAGGCCGTTTCGTGCTGGTCTTCTCCGACGTCACCCAGCGCCACGAGGCCGAGATCTCCCTGCGGGAGAGCGAGGCCCAGTTCCGGAGCATGGCCGACAGCGTCCCGGTGATGATCTGGGTCACCGACTCCGAGGGCACGTGCACCTACCTGTCCAAGCGCTGGTACGACTTCACCGGGCAGACGCCCGAGACCGGACTGGGCCTCGGCTGGCTGGAGGCCACCCATCCCGACGACCGCGAGCGGGTCGAGGAGTCGTTCCTGTCTGCCGCGGCCGACCATCGCCCCTTCGAGCTCGACTACCGGCTCCGTCGCGACGACGGGAGCTACCGCTGGACGCTCGATGCCGGCACCCCTCGCACGGGGGCCGACGGTGAGTTCCTCGGCTACGTCGGCTCGGTCATCGACATCACCGGCCGCAAGGAGGCCGAGGAGCGCCTGCGCCGGCTCCACGACGAGGAGCACCGGTTGGCGCTGCGCCTGCAACGGGCGCTGCTCCCGGCGAGGGTGGTGTCGCTCCCCGGCCTCGACGTGGCCACCCACTACGCCGCGGCCGAGAACGCCCTCGAGGTCGGGGGCGACTGGTACGAGACCTTCACCCTGGCCGACGGTCGCCTGGGTGTCGCCGTCGGCGACGTCGTCGGCCACAACCTCGACGCCGCCGTGGCCATGGGCCAGCTGCGGTCGGGGTTCCTCGCCCTCGCCACGTTCGCCCAGCACCCGAGCCGGCTGCTCGACGCCGTCGACGCCTTCGCCGTGCGCCACGCCATCACCGACTTCGCCACCGTCTGCTGCGCGTTCCTGGATCCGGTGTCGGGCGTGGTGTCCTATTCCTCGGCCGGTCACCCGCCGATGGTGCTCGTGCCCGAGCACGGTCCGGTGGTCTGGCTCGACGGAGCCCGCTCCGCCCCTCTCGGCCTCGAGCTCGATCGACACCGCGGCGACGCCACCGTGGTGATGGAGCCGGGCTCGGTGCTCGTCGGCTTCTCCGACGGCCTGGTGGAACGACGGGGGGAGAGCATCGACGTGGGCCTGGCCCGCCTCGATGCTGTCGTGGCCGCCCACCGGCACCTGCCGGTGGGGGAGCTGGGCCGACGCATCGTGCTCGAGATGATGACCACCGCCGGCTACGAGGACGACGTGGTCGTGGCGTGCGTCCGTCGCCTCGCCGGCTGAGCTCGCCGACCCTCCGAGCTCGACCCCGTGATCCCGACCCCGTGAGCCCGACCGTCTGAGTCGACCACCTGAGGTGGCCCGGCCCGGCCCGGGACGCGGCACGGGCGGGGCCGGAGCCCCGCCCGTGCCGGCGTGCCTGGGTGGTCGGTGCTACTGGGCCAGGCGCTTCTCGAGCTCGCGGAGCTCGTCTCGCATCTCGTCGGGGAGGCGTTCGCCCAGCTTCTCGAAGTGGTCCTCGATCTGGGGGATCTCCTGGCGCCAGGCCTCGTTGTCGACCGACAACAAGGTGGCGAGGGTGGCCTCGTCGAGGTCGAGTCCGGTGGTGTCGAGCGACTCGACGGTGGGCACCCGGCCGATGGCGGTGTCGACGGCGTCGGCGCGACCCTCGAGGCGCTCGACGATCCACTTCAGCACACGGGAGTTCTCGCCGAAGCCCGGCCACATGAAGGCGCCGTCGTCGTCCTTGCGGAACCAGTTCACCCAGAACAGCTTGGGGAGGTTCTCGGCATCGGTGGCCTGGCCGATCTTCAACCAGTGGTCGATGTAGTCGCCCATGTTGTAGCCGCAGAAGGGCAGCATGGCGAAGGGGTCGAAGCGCAGCTCGCCCACCGTGCCGGCCGCCGCGGCGGTCTTCTCCGAGCTCATGATGGAGCCGAGGAAGGTGCCGTGCTGCCAGTCGAAGGACTCGGTGACCAGCGGCACGTTGGTGGCCCGGCGTCCTCCGAAGAGCACAGCCGAGATGGGCACACCGGCGGGGTCCTCCCACTCGGGAGCGATGGAGGGGCACTGCGCCGCGGGCGCGGTGAAGCGGGCGTTGGGGTGCGCCGCCGGGGTGCCGGACTCGGGGGTCCAGTCCTGGCCCTTCCAGTCCACGAGGTGGGCCGGCGCCTCGTCGGTGAGGTCTTCCCACCAGATGTCGCCGTCGTCGGTGAGGGCGCAGTTGGTGAAGATGGAGTTGGCGTCGACCGAGCGAAGGGCGTTGAAGTTGCTCTTGGTCGAGGTGCCGGGGGCCACGCCGAAGAACCCGGCCTCGGGGTTGATGGCGTAGAGGCGCCCGTCGTCGCCGAACTTCATCCAGGCGATGTCGTCTCCGACGGTCTCGACCTTCCACCCGGGCAGGGTGGGGATGAGCATCGCCATGTTGGTCTTGCCGCAGGCCGACGGGAACGCGGCGGCCACGTACTTCTTGACTCCCTCGGGGGAGGTGAGCCCGAGGATGAGCATGTGCTCGGCCATCCAGCCGCCGTCGCGGGCCATGGTGGAGGCGATGCGCAGGGCGAAGCACTTCTTGCCCAGCAGGGCGTTGCCGCCGTAGCCCGAGCCGTAGGACCAGATCTCGCGGGTCTCGGGGAAGTGCACGATGTACTTGTTCTCGGCGTCGCAGGGCCACGGCACGTCGGCCTGGCCGTCGGCGAGCGGCATCCCCACCGAGTGCACGCACGGCACCCACTGGCCGTCGCCCAGCACGTCGAGGGCACCCTGGCCCATGCGGGTCATGATGCGCATGTTGGTGGCCACGTAGGCGGAGTCGGTGAGCTGGACCCCGATGTGGGCGATGGGCGATCCGAGCGGGCCCATCGAGAAGGGCACCACGTACATGGTGCGGCCCTTCATGGCACCGGTGTAGAGCCCGGTGAGCTCGGCCTTCATCTCCGCCGGCGGCCGCCAGTTGTTGGTGGGCCCGGCGTCGATCTCGGCCTCGGAGCAGATGTAGGTGCGGTCCTCGACCCGGGCCACGTCGGCGGGGTCGGAGAGGGCCAGGTAGCTGTTGGGCCGCTTGGCCTCGTTCAGCGTGCGGAAGGTGCCGCCCGCGACGAGCTCGGAGGTGAGGCGGTCGTACTCCTCGGCGGAGCCGTCGCACCAGTGGACCCGATCCGGCTGGAGGACCTCCCGCCACTGCTCGACCCAATCGAGCAGCTTCTGGTTGGTGGTGTGACCGGCCATGGCACCTCCGACATCGTTGTCGTCGCGGCTCTCCTCGAGAGCCCGGGGGGATGGGCCCGGGGAACGAGGTGACGACACCGTGCTCTCCAGGTGAACAGCCATCCTAGAGGCCCCGGCGCCGCGGCGAGCCAGCCGGTGGTCACCGCGAGAAGGGTCCCCTGGCCGTGGACACGGCCGGTGGGCCCGACCGAGGGGTCAGACGGCCGGTTCGCCGCCCTGCGGGTGCTGGGCGTCGTCGGGGTGCGCCGCGGGGAACCCGGGGGTGCCCATGTCGGCCTCCGAGCCCATGCGGAGCCGGGTGGCCATGGCTCGGTCGTCGAGCTCGAACACCACCCGCTGGCCTTGGCGCAGCATGCGGAAGACGGACTCGTCCAGGGCGGTGCGGGACAGCTCGTACTCGGCGAGATCGGCGTCGCACACCACGACCCCGTCGCCGCCGATGGGATCGAAGGACTTGACGACCCCTTGCAGGACGGCGGCCTCGGCCACGGTCAGCGGACCGCCTTGGTGACCTTGCCCGCACGGATGCACGAGGTGCACACGTCGATGCGCTTGGTGGAGCCGTTGATGACGGCGCGCACCCGCTGGATGTTCGGGTTCCACCGGCGCTTGGTCCGCCGGTGGGAGTGGCTCACCGCCATGCCGAACGACGGGTGCTTTCCGCACACCTCGCAAATGGATGCCATGGGGAGACCACCTCGGGACGAAGAAGACGACGCAAACGAACGAGGAACCCTACCCGGGAGGGCGACCGGGGCCCAACTCGTCCATCGCGGCCGCCCGTCGGCGGGTCCGGTAGCGGTCGTGGCGGGGGTCGGGTGGCCCCGGGTCACTACGATCCCCACCCGTGCCAGTGCTGGAGCGACTCACCGCCGACGACCTGCGTGACCTCGTACGGGGCTACGCCGAGATCCTCGCCGTTCACCGTGAGGCCATCAACCGCCTCAACGTCTACCCGGTCCCCGACGGCGACACGGGCACCAACATGTCGCTCACCATGGCCTCGGTGGTGACCGAGGTCGAGGGTGCCGAACCGGGCATGGCCTCGGTGTGCCAGGCCATCAGCCACGGCTCGCTCATGGGGGCCCGGGGCAACTCCGGCGTGATCCTCTCGCAGATCCTGCGGGGCCTCTGCGAGGTGTTCCGCGAGGTCGACGACCTCGAGCCTCCCACCGTCGCCGCTGCGCTCGACCGCGCCGCCACCGCGGCCTACGGCGCGGTCATGAAGCCGGTCGAGGGCACCATCCTCACCGTGGTGCGGGCCGTGGCCGACGGGGTCGCCGACGCCGTGGCCGACGGCGCCGACCTGGTCGGGGCTCTCGAGGCGGGTCGGCGCCGTGGCTCCGACGCGCTGGCGCGCACCCCCGAGCTGCTCCCGGTGCTGGCCGAGGCCGGCGTCGTCGACTCCGGGGGCACCGGGCTCATGCTCCTCGTCGACGTGGCGCTGCACCTCGCCGACGGGCGTCCCCTGCCCGAACCCGCCACCGGCGAGGTGAGCGCCGAGTTCAGCGCCGCCTTCGCCGCCGCCCTCTCCGACGACACCCACCACGGCCACGGGGGTCCGGCGGACCTGCGCTACGAGGTCATGTACTTCCTCGAGGCTCCCGACGAGGCGATCCCGGGCTTCAAGGACGTGTGGGCCACCCTGGGCGACTCGATCGTCGTGGTGGGCGGCGACGGCCTGTGGAACTGCCACGTGCACACCGACGACATCGGCGCCGCCATCGAGGCCGCCGTCGACATCGGCCGGCCCCGCTCGATCCGGGTCACCGACCTCTTCGAGGAGGTCGAGGAGGAGCGGTGGGTCCGCGAGGCCGCCCCCGAGCCCGCCGAACCGGCCACGGTCCACGAGCCCGTGCCCTGTGCCGTGGTCGCGGTCGCCGTCGGTGAGGGCGTGCGCCGCATCTTCTACAGCCTCGGCGTCCAGGGCATCGTCACCGGAGGCCAGACCATGAACCCCTCCACCGCCCAGCTCCTCGAGGCGGTCGAGGCCGCACCCGCCGACGAGGTCCTGATCCTGCCCAACAACAAGAACATCATCCCGGTCGCCGAGCAGGTCGACGCCATGACCGCCAAGACGGTGCGGGTGGTGCCGACCCGCGGCATCGCCGAGGCCTTCGCCGCGCTGTTGAGCTACGACCCGGGCTCTCCGGTGGCGGCCAACTTCGACGCCATGCGAGCCGCCTGCGAGCACGTCGTGGCCGGCGAGGTCACTCGCGCCGTGCGCGACTCGAGCTGCGAGCGGGGCCCGATCCGCGAGGGCGACTGGTTGGGCATCGCCCGTGAGGGGATCTTGGCCGTCGACGCCGAGCTGGGCGACGCCGCCACGCAGCTCCTCCACGAGCTCATCGGCCCGGAGCACGAGATCGTGACGGTGATCGAGGGCGAAGGCGCCACCGCCGCCCTCACCCGCCACATCGAGGTCTGGGTCCACGACAACCGGTCCGGGTGCGAGGTGGAGGTCCACCACGGCGGGCAGCCGCTGTACCCGTACCTCTTCGGCATCGAGTAGCCACGTCATGTCCCGGCGGCTCTCCCAGCTCGCCGCCCTCCCGGTCACGGAGCTGAAGGGGGTGGGCGACGCCCGGGCCAAGGCGTTGGCCAAGGTCGGCATCGCCACGGTGCTCGACCTGCTCACCTACTACCCGCGGCGCTACATCGACCGCACCAACCAGGCGCGCCTGGCCGACCTCGACGTGGGTGAGGAGGCCACCGTGCTGGTGAAGGTGGTCCACACCACCGCCCGACGCACCCGCAACGGCAAGTCGCTCGTCACCTCCGACGTGAGCGACGGCAGCGGCCACCTCCGGCTGACGTTCTTCAACCAGCCCTTCCGGGAGCGCCAGCTCAAGGCGGGCACCGACGTCGTGCTGTTCGGTCGCACCGAGGTGTTCCAGGGTCGGCGCCAGATGACCAACCCGGTCGTCGACCTGATCGGCGACCGCACCGGTCGCATCGTGCCCGTCTACCCCCAGAGCGAGAAGGCCGGGGTGATGAGCTGGGACATCGCCCGCTTCGTGGAGGAGACGCTGCGGCGGGCCGGCGAGTTCGCCGACCCCCTCGACGAGCCCATGCGCCGGCGGTTCGGGTTCGTCGACCGCACCGTCGCCTTCCACGACATCCACGCCCCAGAGTCGATGAAGGCGGCCGCCGACGCTCGCCGCCGACTCGTGTTCGACGAGCTGCTGCGCGTCCAGGTCGAGCTGGTGCAGCGCAAGCGGGAGCTCGAACGCACCGCCGTGGGCGTGACCCACGTGGTGGGTCCGGGGGAGGCCGGGGGGCCGCTCGTCGAACGCTTCCGCGACCGTCTGCCCTACGACCTCACCGGTGCCCAGCAGCGCACCCTCGGCGAGATCCTCGACGACCTCGGTCGTGGCCACCCCATGCACCGGCTCCTGCAGGGCGACGTGGGCGCGGGCAAGACCGTGGTGGCGGTGAGCGCGCTGCTCGCGGCGGTGCAGGGTGGGCACCAGGGCGCGCTGATGGCCCCCACCGAGGTCCTCGCCGAGCAGCACCACCTGGGCATCCGCCAGCTCCTCGACGGCTTCACCGTGCCCGACACCGACGACGACAGCCTCTTCGGCGGCGCCGGGCTCGACCGGCCGCTGCGCGTGGTGCTGCTCACCAACCGCACACCGGCGGGGGAGCGCCGGCGCCTCCTCGCCGACCTGGCTGCGGGCAGCGTCGATCTGGTCATCGGCACCCACGCCCTGATCTCCGACGGCATCGAGTTCCAGTCGTTGGGGGTGGTGGTCATCGACGAGCAGCACCGCTTCGGGGTCGAGCAGCGGGCGGCCCTGCGGGCCAAGGGCCGCGGCGGGGCCGTGCCGGACGTGCTGGTGATGACCGCCACCCCGATCCCCCGCACGGCGGCCATGACCGTCTACGGCGACCTCGATGTCTCCGTCCTCGACGAGCTCCCACCGGGACGGACACCGATCGTGACGCGGTGGGCCCGCAGCGAGCTCGACGAGGCCGAGGTCTGGGAGCAGGTGCGGGCCGAGGTGGCGGCCGGGCGCCAGGCCTACGTGGTCTGCCCGTTGATCGACGAGAGCGAGAAGCTGGAGGCCCGTTCCGCGGAGGAGACCCACGCGGAGCTGACCGCCGGCGAGCTCTCCGGCCTGCGGGTCGGCCTGTTGCACGGGCGGGTGCCGGCCGCCGACAAGGACACGGTCATGGAGGCCTTCCGCCGCGGCGAGCTCGACGTCTTGGTGGCCACCACCGTCATCGAGGTGGGGGTCGACGTGCCCAACGCGACGGTGATGGTGATCCTCGACGCCGCCCGCTTCGGGATCGCCCAGCTCCACCAGCTCCGTGGCCGCGTCGGGCGGGGAGCCGATGCGTCGCAGTGCTGGCTGGTCGGCGAGGCGACCACCCCCGACGGAGAAGCCCGCCTGGAGGCCCTGGTGCGTTCCACCGACGGCTTCGAGCTGGCCGAGGTCGACCTCGATCTGCGGGGGGAGGGCACGATCATGGGGGAGCGCCAGAAGGGTCAGAACGACCTGAAGCTGGCCTCGTTGCGACGCGACCGCGAGTGGGTCGTGAAGGCCCGAGAGGTGGCCGTCGAGCTCGTCGACGCCGATCCGGGTCTCGACCGGCACTGGCTGCTGGGCGAGGAGGTCGAGCTCCTCCTCGGCGACGACGACGCCGAGTTCCTCCTGAAGGGCTGACCGCCCACCCGCCCACCCGCCCGCCCCGCTCCACCCCATCACCCCTCTTCACCCCCATAGCTGTCGGGAAAGGGCGTCAGCGTTCAGCGCCCTTTCCTGACAGGTACGACGCAGGGCGCTCTGCAGACATCGGGGTGGGTGCAGGTGGGGTCAGTAGGCGTCGGTGTCGTCGAGGTCGGGCAGCACGATGTCGAAGCGCTCGTTGCAGTCCGGACACCGGTAGGCCACGACGTCACCCGGCTCCCATCCGTCCTCGGGCGGATAGGAGAGCGGGTGCAACGTGCCACCGCAGTCGACGCACGTCATCCCCAGCTCGGCTTCCATGCCCCGAGGCTAGGTCGCTCGTTCGGGTGGAGGCCACGGACGGGCGTAGCGTCGGGGCCGATGAGGGTCGTGGCCGGCAGCGCGAGAGGACGACGGTTGCAGGCGCCGCCCGGGGCCGACACCCGTCCCACCCTCGACCGGGTGCGCGAGGCGCTCTTCAACGCCCTGCACAGCCTCGACGCCGTCGACGGCGCCCGGGTCCTGGACCTCTTCGCCGGCTCGGGGGCGCTCGGGATCGAGGCGCTGTCGCGTGGGGCGACGCAGTGCGTCTTCGTCGAACGGGCGAGGCGGGCCCGCCAGGTCGTGGAGGCCAACCTCGCGGCCACCGACCTGGCCGGGGCCGCCGAGGTGGTCGGCGGCGACGCCCTCGACCTGCTCCGACGCTGGACGGGAGAGAACTCGTCCGCCCCGGGCGCGCCCACCCCGAGCCGCTTCGACCTCGTGCTCCTCGATCCGCCCTATGCGACCACCGCCGAGGAGTGGGCCCGGCTGCTCGAGCTGGTCGGAGCGCTCGCCCCCACGGGCGTGGTGGTCCTCGAGTCGTCACGTTCGGTGGCCGTACCGCCTGGCTGGCATGTCCTGAGGGAGAAGAGGTACGGCGATACGCTCCTCTCCATCACTCGCCCTACGAGCCCCCCGCCGGAGCCTTCGTGACCCGCGTGCTCTATCCCGGATCGTTCGATCCGATCCACAACGGCCATCTCGAGATCATCGAGACGGCTGCGCGCCTCTTCGATCACGTGGTCGTGGCCGCCATGCGCAACCCGCAGAAGGGGACACCGCTGTTCAACCTCGACGAGCGGCGCGAGATGCTCGAGGAGACCGTCGGGCACCTCGACAACGTCACCGTCACCATGTTCGCCTCGCTGGTCGTCGACCTGGCCCGCGACCTGCGGGCCGACTTCATCGTCAAGGGCCTCCGGGCGGTCTCGGACTTCGAGTCCGAGCTGCAGATGGCCCAGATGAACCACAAGATCTCCGGCGTCGACACGCTCTTCATCCCCTCGGCGTCGGGCAACTCCTTCCTGGCCTCCCGGCTCATCCGCGAGGTGCACCGCTTCGGCGGCGACATCTCCGGGATGGTGCCCCAGTCGGTCGCCAAACGGCTCAAGGAGAGCGGAACGTGAGCGACTTCGACCCCGAGAGCGATCTCGACCTCGACCTCACCCCTCCACCCGTCGGGGCGCAGTACCACCCGGCGGAGACCGAGGACGTGCTGTTGCACCTGCGCGACATCATCGACGCGGCCCGGCCGGTGCCGTTGTCGGCGTCGTCGATGATCGCCAAGGACGAGGTGCTCGAACTGATCGACGAGGCGCTCGAACGCCTCCCCGAGGAGCTCCGGGCGTCGCGGTGGTTGCTGAAGGAGCGCGAGGAGTTCCTGGCCCGCACCCGCCACGAGGCCGACGAGATCGTGGAGCAGGCGCGCGCTCGCGCCGAGCGCATGGTGCAGCGCACCGAGGTCGTCAAGGCGGCCGAGCACCGCGCCTACGGCATCGTCGACGCCGCCGAGGCCGACGCTCGCCGGCTGCGCCACGAGGTGGAGGACTTCTGCGACCAGAAGCTGGCCAGCTTCGAGATCGTGCTCGAGCGCACCCAGAAGCTCGTCGCCGCGGGCCGGACCAAGCTCCAAGGCACCAACCTGCTCGAGGAGGCAGCCGAGACCCCGCCGCTGGGCACCACCGGCGCCGACCGCGGCACCCTCCACGACGACCTCCGGGCCGGTGCGCCGCTCGTGGCCGACGACGACCCCGCCGAGCGCGCCGCCGGGAGCATCGACGACGACACCGACGACACCGACGACTCCGACGCCGCGGACGACGAGCTGAGCGCGGCGCGGGCGGCTCGGCGCAGCGGCGCGGAGGACCACTCCAAGCGGCCGCCCCCGCCCTCGGCCGCATCCGACCGCGACGACGCGGAGGCCACGTTCTTCGATCAGGACCTGTCCTGATCACGTCCCGGTCCGTGCCATCGCGGCGCGGCCCCACAGGAGGGCACCGATGACCACACGGCCCCTCGTGGTGCCCATCGCCGAGCTGCGGCGGCGCCCGGGCAGCCGCCGCCGGTTCACGGAGCGGGTGCCCATGGCCGGGCTGGCCATCACCACGGCGCTGGTGCCCGATGGTGCCGACGTCCTCGTCGACGTCGAGCTGGAGGCCCTGAGCACCGGCGTCGTCGCCACCGGCAGCGTCACCGTGCCGTGGGAGGGCGACTGCCGGCGTTGCCTCACGGCGGTGCGCGCCGAGACCCGCGCCGACGTCAAGGAGATCTTCGAACCCCACCCGGTGGAGGGCGAGACCTACCCGTGCAGCGACGACACCGTCGACCTCGAACCGATGGTGCGCGACGCCGCCCTGCTGGCGCTCCCGCTCGCTCCCCTGTGCGGGCCGGACTGCCGTGGTCCTGCGCCAGAGCTGTTCCCGGCGCTCCCGGGCGACCAGGTGGGCGAGTCCCCACCCGACGACGAGACCGACGACGCCCCCGGAGGCGACCCCCGCTGGGCGGCCCTCTCCGAGCTGCACTTCGATTCCGACGACGACCGGGGATAGACTCTCGCCTTCGTGCCCCGGGCCGGCTCTGTGCCGCGCCGGGGGGTCCCCCAAGCCGCGGGCCGTTCGAGCCCCCTCGCGCCAGGAAGAACGATGGCCGTCCCCAAGAAGAAGACCTCCAAGTCGAAGAGCCGCAGCCGCCGGGCGTCGGCATGGCGCCTCAGCGTCCCTTCGCGCAGCACCTGCCCGCGTTGCGGCGCCGTGAAGCGCCCGCACGTGGTGTGCGGCAACTGCGGCTGGTACCACGGCCGCCAGGCCATCGACGTCGACTGACGTCGGGCAGCCCGTGACCGACGCCTCCACCGGGCCCATGCTCCCGATCGCCGTCGACGCCATGGGCGGCGACAAGGCACCGGGTGAGATCGTGGCCGGCGCCCTCCGGGCGGTCGACGAGCTCGGCGTCCCCGTCGTGTTGGTGGGCCGGCCCGAGGAGCTCACCGACACCGGTGGGCTCGAGGTGATCCCGGCCTCCGAGGTCATCGCCATGGATGCCGACGCCGCCGCCAGCGTCCGGCGCATGAAGGACTCCTCGCTGGTGCGCGCCGCCGAGGCCGTGCGCGACGGCCGAGCATCGGCCATGGTCAGCGCCGGCAACACCGGGGCCACCATGGCCAGCGCCTTGCTGCGGATGGGGCGCATCAAGGGCGTGCAGCGTCCGGCGATCGCCACGCCGATCCCGGTGTTGGGGTCGACCCCGACCGTCCTGCTCGATGCCGGGGCCAACGCCGAGTGCAGCCCCGAGTGGCTGGTGCAGTTCGCCCAGATGGGGGCGGTCTACGCCCGCGAGCGCTTCGGGGTGGCCGAGCCGCGAGTGGCGCTGCTCTCCATCGGCGAGGAGCCCACCAAGGGATCCCCCCTGGTGAAGGAGACGCACGCCCTGCTGGCCGAGGGCGAGTGGCTGGCCACCGCCGGGGCGACCTTCGCCGGCAACGTCGAGGGGCGTGACCTCATGACCGACGCCGCCGACGTGGTGGTCACCGACGGCTTCACGGGCAACGTGGCCCTCAAGACCCTCGAGGGCGGCCTCGAGGCCATCGTCGCCGGGCTGCTCGCCGCCTTCGACTCCTCCGACGAGGCCCGGGAGGCCAGCGCGGCCCTGTGGCCGGCGCTGGTGCCGCTGCACCAACAGCTCGATCCCGAGAACACCGGCGGAGCCATGCTCCTCGGGGTCGACGGCGTGTGCATCATCAGCCACGGCTCGTCGTCGGCCACGGCGGTGGTCAACGCCGTTCGCGTGGCCCGCGACATGGTCCAGGGCGACGTGGTCGGCCATCTGGCCCGCACCATCCGCCCGGCCTAGATCCCACCCCTCGCGGGCCGCCACCGGCCGGCGCCCGAGCCCGCCGGCGTTCACAAGCGCACGAACGCGGCCCACTGTAGGATCGACCGACCCCACCCCGAGCAGGAGAACAGCGTCGTGCCCGCAGAGACCCACGTCGAGCAGCCCCCGATGGACCGCCAGGCGGTCATCGACCTGATCCGTGACCGGTTGGCCGACATCCTCGAGGTCGAGCCCACGTCGATCAACGAAGGCGACAGCTTCGCCGACGACCTCGACGCCGACAGCCTGGCGCTGATCGAGCTCGTCGAGGCGCTCGAGGAGGAGCTCGGCGAGCGCAACGTCGGGTTCCGCATCGAGGACGAGGACCTCGAGGACCTCAAGACCGTCCGAGACGCCGTCGACTACGTCGTCGCCAAGCTGGGCTGAGGCGCTGAGCACCGACCCTCTGGCCTCGCTCGCCCGGCGGCTGGGACACGCCTTCGGCGATCCCCACTTGCTGGTCCTGGCGCTGACGCACCGCTCGTGGTGCGCGGAGAACGCCGGCGAGGAGTCCAACGAGCGTCTCGAGTTCCTGGGCGACGCCGTGCTGGGCCTCGTCGTGGCCGACGACCTGTTCCGCGCCAACCCCACGCTTCCCGAGGGTTCGCTGGCCAAGTCCCGAGCCGGCGTGGTGAGCGCGCCCGTGCTGGCCGAGGTCGGCGCCGAGCTCGAGCTCGGTCCGGTGCTGCGCCTGGGCAAGGGCGAGGACGCGACCGGGGGACGGTCCAAGCGCTCCATCCTCGCCGATGCGGTCGAGGCCGTCATCGGTGCGGTGTACCTCGACGGCGGCCTCGACGCCGCCCGGGCGGTGATCCTCGCCCAGCTCGGCGCCCGCATCGCGGCCGAGGTGGCCGACGGCCCCGGAGGCACCGACCACAAGACCAAGCTGCAGGAGCTGGCCGCCCAGCGCCACGACGAGCTCCCCGCCTACGAGCTCACCGACGACGGCCCGGACCACGACAAGCGCTTCTACGCCGAGGTCCGCCTCGAGGGCCGCGTCGTGGGTCGAGGCCAGGGCCGCTCCAAGAAGCTCGCCGAGCAGGCGGCCGCCGGCGACGCGCTGTCCGCCCTCGGCGCGGCCGCCGACGTCCCGGATGGCGCCGCCGGCCCATCCACGATCCGCGCCGGGGACGACGACCTCGTCGTGGCCCCCGGACCATCCCCATCCCAGAACGAGAGCGAGCAGGGCCATGCCTGAGCTGCCCGAGGTCGAGACCATCCGTCGAGAGCTCGAACGAGAGGTCGTCGGCAAGAAGATCAAGGCCGTGGAGGTCACGGGCGACCGCTCCGTGCGCCGCCAGACGCCGGAGGAGTTCGCCTCCCGGCTCGAGGGGGTGAAGATCACCGGCGCCCAGCGCAAGGGCAAGTACCTGCTCATGCCGCTCGACTCGGGCGACGTCCTGGTCGTGCACCTGCGCATGAGCGGCCAGCTCCTGCGGGCCACCCCCAAGGAGCCCATGGCCCCCCACACCCACGTGGTCATCGCCTTCACCCAGGGGGGCCAGCTCCGCTTCGTCGACCCCCGCACTTTCGGCGAGCTCTTCGTGGCCACGCCCGACGAGGTCACCTCGGAGATCCCGGAGCTGTCCGAGCTCGGGGTCGACCCGGTCGAGGCGCCCATGTCGTGGGTCGACTTCGGCCACCTCCTGCGCCGCAAGCCCATGAAGCTCAAGGCGTTCCTGATGGACCAGTCCCTCATCGCCGGGATCGGCAACATCTACTCCGACGAGATCCTCTTCGACGCCGGCCTGCGCTACGACCGCGACACGGCCTCGCTCACCACCCAGGAGATCCGGCGCCTGTACCGGTCGCTGGTCGAGATCCTCCACGAGGCCATCAAGTACGGCGGGTCCACGTTGGCCGACGCCCAGTACGTCGACCTCAACGGCAAGCCCGGCGAGTACCAGCAGCACCACCAGGTGTACGACCGCGAGAAGCAGCCCTGCCGGCGCTGTCGCCGTCACGACATCGTGAAGTCGAAGTTCTCCGGCCGGTCCACCTTCTACTGCGACGTCTGTCAGGTCTGACCGGACCGTCCGCGCCGTCCACCGCCCACCAGGCCCGAGCCCCGACGAGTCCCGATGTACCTCAAGCGCCTCTCCATGAAGGGCTTCAAGTCCTTCGCCGACGCCACCGCGCTCGACCTCGAGCCCGGGGTCACCGTCGTCGTGGGTCCCAACGGGTCGGGCAAGTCCAACGTCGTCGACGCCATCGGGTGGGTGCTGGGGGCCCAGGCCCCCTCGGCGGTGCGCTCCCAGAAGATGGACGACGTCATCTTCGCCGGCACCTCCAAGCGGTCCGCACTCGGCCGGGCCGAGGTCAGCCTCACCGTCGACAACACCTCGGGGCAGCTGCCCATCGAGTTCACCGAGGTCACGATCACCCGCACGCTGTTCCGCTCCGGCGACAGCGAGTACGCCATCAACGGCGTGCCGTGCCGGCTCCTCGACATCCAGGAGCTCCTCTCGGATTCCGGTGTGGGTCGTCAGCAGCACGTGATCATCAGCCAGGGCCAGATCGACGCGGTGCTCAACGCCCGCCCCGAGGACCGGCGGGCGGTCATCGAGGAGGCGGCCGGCGTGCTCAAGTTCCGCCGGCGCAAGGAGAAGTCCGAGCGGCGGCTGGCCGCCACTGAGGGCAACCTCACTCGGCTCCAGGACCTCCTGCGCGAGGTGCGGCGCCAGCTGCGACCGCTCGAGCGCCAGGCCGACGCAGCTCGCCGCTACGGCGACGTGGTGGCCGAGCTCACCGCGCTGCGCATCCACGTGGCCGGCCGTGAGCTGCACGGCCTGCGCACCCGGCTCGAGCAGGGGGCCAGTCGCCGCACCGAGCTGCAGGTCGCCGAGCGCCGCCATCGTGCCCGCCTCGCCGACCTCGACACGGCGGTCATGGCCACCGAGGCCGAGCTCTCGGCCATGGGCGGCGACGACCTGGGCGACTCGCTGGCCGTCTACGAATCGCTGTTCCAGCAGGCTCGTGGCCTCACCGCGCTGCTCACCGAACGCCGGCGAGGCGTCGAACGGGCCCGGGGTGCGTCCGTCGACCAAGGCGTGATCGCCTCGCTGGAGGCCGAAGCGGCGCGCCTGGCCACCGAGTTGGCCGAGGTCGCCGCCGAGGAGGAGCGCCTGGCGCCGCTCGCCGACGACCTGGCCGCCGCCGAGGCCCGCCTCGCCGCCGAACGCCAGGACTTCGAGGGCGAGTGGGCCACCGGGGTGCCGGCCCCCACCGGCGCCGCGGCCGAGGTCCGCGGCGAGCTGGGGGCCCTGCGGGCGGCCGCCGAGCGGGGCCGCGCCGAGCAGGAGCGCGTGCGGTCCCGGTCCGACGCCCTGGCCGACCGGCTCACCGCGCTGGCCGCCGAGGCCGAGCGCCTCCGCGAGGAGCTGATGGCCGCCGAGCGGGCCGAGCTGCCCCTGGTGGAGGCCATCGATGCCGCCGAGCAGCGGGTGCAGGGGGCTCAGCAGGCCCTGGACGAGGCGGAACGGGCCCATCGCGACGCCGAGGGCGAGCGCCATGCCTGGCAGGCACGCGTCGAGGCCCTCGACCTGGCGCTCGACGAGGCGCGCTCGCGGGCCGGCGCCGAACGCCTGGCCGGCGTCGAAGGCGTCCTCGGCACGGTGCTCGACCTGGTCGAGGTCGACCCCGGCTGGGAGGCGGCGTTCGAGGCGGCCATGGGCGAGGCCCTCCTGGCCGTGGTGGTCGACGACGTCGCCGCCGGTCGTCGGGCCCTCGAAGCCCTGCACGGCGAGGCCCTGTCCGGGGCCGTCATCGCGCTCGGCGCCCGGCTGGCACCCCGCTCGGCGCCGCCGGTGGGCGTGCCGTTGCGAGCCCACGTCCGCGCCACCCGTCCCGACGTCGAGACCCTCCTCGACGCCCTCGTCGGCGCCGCGGTGGTCGTCGACGGTGGGTGGGCCGAGGCGGTCGACGTGGCCCTCGCCCATCCCGACGCCATCGCCGTCACCGCCGACGGCGACCGCTTCGCCCTCACCGGTTGGCGGGTGGGCGTGGCCGGGTCGGGGGCCACGGGCGCCGCCCTCGACGACGCCCGCACCCGGGCCGCAGACGCGGCCGAGGCCGCGTCTCGGGCCGACGAGCGCCTCACCGCCGCCCGCGCCGAGCTGGCCCAGGCCCGTCAGGTGGAGGCCGACCTCACCAAGGATCTCGACGCCAACGACAGCCGTCTCACGGCGGCCGCCGACCGCCTCCAGCGCGTCGAGACCGACCGCCGCGACGCCGCCACCGAGGCCGAGGCCCTCCAGGGCCACCTCGCCGAGCTGGCCGAACGGGTCGAGCGCGAGGACGCCCGCATCACCGAGCTCGAGGCCCGCCTGCCTGAGCTCGAGTCAGCCGACGCCGAGCTGGCCGAGGCGGCTCAGCGCATGTCCGAGGCCCGCTCGCGGCTGGAGGAGCAGGCCGGCTCGGTCGGGGGGCTGCGCAGCGATCTCGAGGTCCAGACGGCGGCGGTCGGCGAGCGGCGCCAGTTCCTTGGGCGGCGCCTGAGCGAGGTCGAGACCCGCCTCGAGGGAGCGGCGGCCGAACGGACCGCCGCCGAGTCCCGCCGCCTCGAGCTCGACCGCACCCAGGTCGCCCTCGATCGCCTCGCCGCGGTGGTCACCGAGAGCACCGTCACCATCGACGACAACCTCACCGACCTGCGCGAGCGGCGCCGCCGTCAGTCCGAGGCCGCCCGTCAGGTGGCGGCCCGCCTCGACCAGCTGCGCCGCGAGCGAGCCGGCGAGGAGAAGGCGCTCGGCGAGCAGCGCGAGCTGCTGCAGCGCGCCGAGCTCGACGACGCCGAGGTGAAGCTGCGCATCGAGACGGCGGTCGAGGCCCTGCGGCGCGACCTCGACTGCGAGCCCGACGTCGCCATCGCCACCGACCGCCCCGAGCTGCCCGACGGCGTGTCGCCCGCGGCCCGCATCCGCGAGCTCGAGCGCGACCTGCGCCTGATGGGACCCATCAACCCGCTGGCGCTCGAGGAGTACGAGGCCCTCCAGGAGCGTCACGAGTTCCTCCAGAACCAGCTCGACGACGTGAAGGAGAGCCGCCGCGAGCTCTCCAAGATCATCCGCGCCATCGATGCCGAGATCGTCAGCGTGTTCGCCGCGGCCTTCGCCGACGTGGCCGCCAACTTCGAAGCCCTCTTCTCGATGCTGTTCCCCGGTGGGGAGGGGCGTCTCAAGCTCACCGATCCCGAGAACCTGCTCACCACCGGCATCGAGGTGGAGGCCAAGCCCTCGGGCAAGAACGTGCGCAAGCTGTCGCTGCTGTCGGGTGGCGAGCGCAGCCTCACCGCCCTGGCCTACCTGTTCGCCGTGTTCCGCAGCCGCCCGTCGCCGTTCTACGTGATGGACGAGGTCGAGGCCGCCCTCGACGACGTGAACCTGCACCGCTTCCTGGGTCTCGTGGCCGAGTTCCGCGCCGATGCTCAGCTGGTCATCGTCACCCACCAGAAGCGCACCATGGAGGCCGCCGACTGCCTCTACGGCGTGTCCATGCAGCCCGGCGGTTCCAGCAAGGTCGTCAGCGAGAAGGTCTCGTAGCGCCACCCCGCCCCGAACGCTCGGGCGGGTGCTCGCGATGGATGCTCGTCGGTGCTCCTGGCTCAGCGACGGCTGCGGTGTTCGACGGCCGATGCCAGAGCGGGAGCGAGGTCGCCGCGATCGGTCACGACGATGCGGCCGGTCCCCAGCCACGTCGCCATCGTCTCGAGCTCGGAAGCGATCGCGACGGCGGCCTCGTCGGGGTCCACGCCCTGCTCCGCGTGAGAGGCGAGGACCCGCAGAGCGCCGAGCTGCCGGTCGGCCTTGAGGTCGAGTCGGCCGACCAGCTGGTCGCCGAGGAGGACGGGCAGCACGTAGTAGCCGTAGCGGCGCTGGGCCGCCGGGGTGTAGATCTCGATCCGGTACGTGAAGCCGAAGAGTCGCTCGGTGCGGGAACGGTCCCAGATGAGCGAGTCGAAGGGGGACAGGAGCGTGGCGTGGCGACGCCGCCGGCGGGTGGGCGCCACCCCTGGCCGTACGTAGCCGGGTTCGGGCCACCCCTCGACGTCGACCCGGATCAACTCGCCGGCTTCGACGAGCTCGTGCACACCCGACGTCGCTTCAGCGGTGCGGATCCGGAAGTAGTCCGCGAGGTCGCGAGTGGTGGCGACGCCGAGGGCATCAGCGGCGAGGCCGAGCAATGCTCGCTGGGCGTCCTCGGCGGTCGGTGTGGGTGTGGCGAGGACCTCGGCGGGAAGGGTGCGTTCGGGAAGGTCGTAGATGCGCTCGAACGACGGCGTCCGCCAGGCGGCGAGCTGCCCGCGCTCGAACAGGTGCTCCAGGGCCTGGCGGCCGACGCTGCGCCGGCCCCACCACTCGCCGTCGCGGCGGCGTGGTTCGTTGAGCATCGCCGCCGACAGCGGCCCTCGTTCGGCGACCTCGGTGAGCACCGAGTCGATGTAGTCGGCGTGCTCGCGGGCCCAGGTGGCGACGCGCGATGCGTGAGCGGGCCGTTCGCCGTAGCTGCCGCCCCGGTCCATCCGCCAACGGAGCAACGGATGGAGTGCCACCGGTTGGACCGAGGCCATGTGGCCCCAGTACTCGAAGAGCGGCCCACGCGGTCCCGCGAGCCGGTGCAGGTGGTCACGGTCGAACGGACCGAGACGAGCGAACAGGACGAGGTACTGCGTGCGGGCCACGACGTTCACTGCGTCGAGTTGCAGGACGCCCAGACGCTCGACCGCCGCCTGCACCCGGGCTCTGCTCGCGTTGCCCGACCGACGGGCACGGTCGAGGCCCTGCGCGGCGATCGCCAACCGTCGGGCCTCTCGAGCCGAGAGCGTGTCGAGTGCTGGGGTCACGGGCGGCGAGCGTAGGTGTGCGGATCCGCCGTGGCCTCAGAGCCGGGGTTCGGTGACGCGCCCGATTCACCCGTCGAGAGCCCTGGAGACGATGAGGCCAAGCGTTGGCCCAGGTGATCCGACCTCACCTCCGTCAGATCACCACCGGCATGGCCCGATGCCGTCGTCTTCAGATCGGACGGAAGTCGAATCCGTCGGGACAGGGCTCACGCAGGTCACCGGAGCTCCCGGTGACGATCCACCATTCATCGCTGACCTCGGCGACGCAGCCGGTGGCGTGGTGCTGCGACGAGGGGCTGTACGACAGGTGCACATCGGGCTCGGCGGCCGGTAGGCCGACGCCCGACCGGCCCTGGTCGGGCCAGTGCCTCACGCACACGTCACCGGAGCTCGCCACCACCTCGGGGAATCGGACCGGGACATCCTCGACGGGAACGCAGGTGTTCGAGGGCACCATCTCGAGCGTGAGGTCGGCTGCCTCGTTGAGCGCACCCAGTTCGTCCCGCACGTTCCCCACCACGGCTGAGGACCCAGAGCACGCAGCGACGACGAGGGTGGCCGACGCACAGAGCAGCGCCAGTGGCATCCGTCGCCACGATTCACCTGCCGCCATGCTCTCGACAGTAGCCACCGGCGATGCTCACCGGACGCCGAGGTCGCCCAGCCAGCCCGACCACACTGCTGATGCGTGATCGTCAGCTCGGCTCCGCTCGTCGGCGCATACCCGGTGTTCAGAGGCACTTGGCGGCGGGTGAGCTGGGGTCGGCGGGGGGTGTTCAGCCTTCGGGCAGCGTCGGCTCTGTGATCTTGATGGGCGTTGAGTAGCCAGGGCAGTCGCGCCGTCGTCGCACTCGTCCCATCTCGAGAGTGCCGATCGGCCATCCTCGATCGGGTCAGCTACCTTGAGGGAAGTGCGGCGGCTGTTGGTGTCGGGGATGGTGACGCTTTTCGCGACCATGTCGATTGCCGCAACGACCGCCAGCTGTGCGTGTGCGGTGGACTGCTCTGGGACGCTGGTGGAGGTCGAGGTCTCGGCCCCCGACGTGCAAACCGTCGAGGTCTGCGCGGACGACACTTGCAGCCGGCAGCAGCTCCAGATTCCAGCCACAGCAGCGGCTCCGGTGCGGTTGATCTTCGGCCTCAGCGACCTGAACGCTGCGGCGAGTACGTACGCAGTCCGAGCGTTCGACGCCAACACCCTGGAGGTCACCCAGACGGCGGTCGAGGCAGATCTCCGCCCACAGGGCAGGTGCTCGTGCCCTGGGAGCCTGGTGGCCACCTTGAACGAAGGCGGCGTCGTCGTCGCCCCGAAGTGAGCGCCTCTCAGGTGCTGCGTGGGTGCCGAGCGGATGCGTGGTCAGCCAACTTGCTGCCCCGCCCTCGATGTGCCGCTCTGCCTGGCTCCCCAGCCGACGAAAGGGGACACGTCGTGCTGTCAGAAGTGCAGGCGCCGTCCCTGGTCTTCGTCATCCGGTGCGTCGTTGAAGTCTCTACCGATCAGCCAGACCAGCCCCCGCTCTGGTGTCCCGTCCGGCAGCGAATCGCGGACGAGTGCGATCGACCACCGCCGGTCGGGGCCCGCTTCGGTGCGTGCCCAAGCGATGACCTCATCCACATCAGCGTCACTGATGTCGAAGGTCTCGGATGAGTAGGACGGGCCGGGGCCGTTGAAGAGGTACACCCGGAAGACGGCGCCTTCGTCCTCCCAGCCCGAGTCGCGTTCATCCACGGGAGTGATACGCACGCTCAGAACCTACCGATCAGAGCTGATTCTGCCCGCCGTTCCGGATGCTCCATCCCGCCTGTAGGGCGAGCTATGGAACACTGCCGGCCATGCATGGACGCGGCCGGCGGGCCTCGGTTTCCGCTCTCGTCGTGGCGCTCGCCTTGGTTGCCGCCGGGTGTGGGGACGACTCGGGCGCTGCGAGAACCGATGCGAACGAGTCGTCTGCCTCGACGGAGCGCTCTGATCCGGCGGCAGATGGGGTGTTCGTGCCCTACGCACTCCTCGAGGCTCCCGGTTGGACACTTCGCGAAGCGATCGACCTGCCGCCGGATCACATCCTCACGGGCATCGAGCCGGTGCCGTCGGAGTGGTACGCGGAGTACCAGCGTCTCGAGCCGGCCGCTGACGGGTGGGGCCACGCCGTGAAGCTCGCCGGCTTCGCGGTAGGGCTCGACGCCTATCGCTCCTCGATGGAGGAGCTCGGGGTGTCGTTCGAACCGGTGGACACGGCGGCCGGCGAAGGGTTGGCCGGCACGACCGCCGAGCAAGGAGCTCGTCCGGTGATCGTCGTGGTGCCCCTCAGCCAAGGCACGCTCGAGCTCCTGAGCTATGAGCTGTCCAGCGAAGAGCTCGTTGCGCTAGTCGGAGACATCGATGTGGTGGACGATGCAGGCTGGCGCGCAGCCGGCGGCCAGGTGACGTAGTCCCAGCGCACGGCATCCGCTCGAACGCACCGTTGAGCAGACCGGTCATCAGGACCGGCCCTGGTCGACACGTCCCCCACCATCCGGCGATCTGGGGCACCCACTCCTGGCCAGGCCCTCGACCTCTCGAGTGGGAGGGGGTTGGCCGCCAACAACGCGCACCGAAGGCCCGGAAGCCTGCAGCGGGCCGTGTTCTCGACTGAACCATTCGCACCTGGCCAGGCTTTCAGCCAGTGATGTCTTCGACTGTGGAGTTCGAGTGGTTCTTCACCACCTACTACGGGCGCGTCGTGCGCGTGCTGTCTGCAGCCTGGGGTGATGAAGAGGCTGCCGCCGATGCTGCGCAGGAAGCGTTCGCTCGGGCGTTCGCCCGCTGGCGGCGGGTGCAGGGAATGGCACGGCCTGATGGCTGGGTGTACGTGACGGCCGCGAACCTCATGAAGCGACAGGAGCCGAAGCACCCGGGCCCGGAAGCTGGGTGGGACCTTCGGGCGCCTGATGCTGCGGAGCCGGTGGCGACCAGGCTTGCCCTTCGAGATGCCGTGGCGTTGCTGCCTGCCCGGCAACGCCAGGTCGTGGTCCTGCGCTACCTCGGCCAGCTGAGCACCGCTGAGGTGGCTCAGGCTCTCGGCTGCGCAGAGGGAACGGTCAAGTCGACGCTGCACTCGGCGTTGAAGGCGCTTCGTGTGGAACTGGAGGATGACGATGAAGGTCGATGAGTTCCGCGTAGAGCTGGAACAGGGTCTTGGTGATGTTCCGCTCGTCGACGAGCCGACATGGGCCAGCGTGGTGCGTCGGGGGCGCCGCCTCCGCCGGGTCCGCCGGGCTGCGCCTGTCACCGTCCTCGGTGTTCTCCTCGTGGCCGCTGTCGGTCTGGCCGCCCTGGCGGTCGGTGGCGATCAGTCGGCCACAGTGATGACCAGCGACCCTCCGGCCGCCCCTCCCTCCACCCCGGTGGCTCCTTTCGCAACGATCCCGCAGATCGAGGGCGGGGCCGAAGCCGGGTTGTACCTGCTGGCCGATCCGCCACCCCAGGGGCTCCCGTTGGTGTTGCGCGCTGGCCCGTTGGATGAGGGCGGCGAGTCGATCTCAGGTGACGGAACCGCCCGATCCCAGCGATGGGTGCTCTTCGACGACACCGGCCGGGCACCAGAAGCTGTCTTCGACCTGCAGTGGGGTGCCTCGCCTTCGTTCGTGGCGGAGTGGTCCTCGACGCTCGAAGAGGAAGGAGCCGTCGCCGTAGGCGACTTCGACGGCGAGTACCTCGTCAACCTGGGCGCCCTGGTGTGGGAAGAGCCGAGCGTTGGTTTCGTCGTTCTGAGTTCCCAGCAGTTGAACGCGACACAGCTCGTGGAACTCGCGGATCAACTCGCGGTCACGGAAGAGGGACCGTCGTTCGAGGAGGCGCCTGCCGGTTTCGAGCTGGTCTACGACGGCGACTCGAGCATCAGCCTCGGAGGAGCAGTGCGGCGGGTCGCCTACGGCGACGGGTCACGAGGATTCGGCCTCTTCCTCGCGGAGCACAGCGAGTACCAACCCAAGATGAACCTGTACTTCCCCGAGGCGCGACTCGTCGACGTTCGGGGCACCGAGGCCGTGCTCTCACCTCGGGCGTTCGTCATCGCTGGTGGATCACTTCCTGGCCCGGTGTCTTACTTGGTCAACCCCGACTGGGTGCTGCAGTGGCAGGAAGGCGACACCCTCATCAGCGCTACCGCAACCGGCCTCTCACCGGATGCACTCGTCGACTTTGCGAACACGCTTGAACGCGTCGACTACGCGACCTGGGAGTCAACCGCGCCGTCCTGAGCCCAGGTCCTGCGGCCGGCGTTCGGAGACGTACGGCAGCGGAGTGCTGCGGCGATCGGGGGCACCGAGGGTGAAAATGCCCACGTCGTAGCGACAACGTGGAGTTACCGCCGAGGTTGTCGCTACGACGTGGGCAAATCGGGCGAGGACACGGCCAGGCCCGACCCGCGGTTCGCTGCCCTCTGGTCTCGAGTCCGAGCGGAACTGCCGATTCATCCCGACCCGATTCCGGCGGCCAGCACCGATCCCGCCAGCCGCGCTCCGGCGGGTACCGCCACCGAGGTGCCGGTCAGGGGCGGGGTCGTTCTGGCTCGCGAGCGCAGGAGGAGCCCGATCCGGGTGCTGTCGGGCGGAGTCGGACAGCCACGGCGACCGAGCGGCACCGCGGCGCTCGAAGTCGCCACGGTCACGGCAGGCGGGAGAACCAGGCGAGGCTGACGCCGCCGGCGGCGAAGAGGGCGACGAGGGCGGCGCCGACGAACCACGAGGTCACCTCGGTCTCCTCGGTCGTGTAGCCGACCGACGAGCCGATGGTGGCGTACACGTCGCGCAGCTCACCTTCGCTGGTCGCTTCGTAGAACCGGCCACCGGTGGCCTCCGCGATGGCGGACAGCGCCGCCGTGTCGACCGGCACGGGCACGAACCCGGCTTCACCGGGGATCTGGATGAACCCTCGGTCGGTGCCGAACGCGATGGTCGACACGGGCACGCCCTGGTCGATGGCAGCCGCCGCTCCGGCGCCGTCGGGCCGACCGCTGGTCGTGGTGCCGTCGGACATGACCACGATGGCGGCGGGCACCTCGGTGCCGTCCTCGGCCGGGGGCACGGTGTCGAGGGCGCCGAGGCTGGCGAAGATGGCCTCGCCGATGGCGGTGCGTTCGTCGAGCTCGAGGGCTTGAATGGCGTCTCGGACGGCGACGCGATCGGTGGTCGGGGGGACCTGCACGGTGGCGGCCGCGTTGAAGCTGACCAGGCCCACGTTGACGGTGTCGGGCACCTGGTCGAGGAAGGAGACGGCGGCGGTCTTGGCCGCGTCGATCCGTGACGGCGACACGTCGGTGGCCTCCATCGACAGCGAGGTGTCGATGGCCAGCATCACCGTGGCCCGCTCGCGCGGGACCCTCGTGTCGAGGGTGGGGCGAGCGAAGCCGAGCACCAGGGTGGTCAGGGCCAGCAGGTAGACGGCGGCGGCCACGTGGCGGCGCCAGCCGGGCCTGCGAGGGGCCACCGAGGCCAGCAGATCGAGGTTGGTGAAGCGCAGGGCGTAGGCCTGGCGTCGGCGTTGCACGGCCACGTACACACCGACGAGGGCGACCACGCCCAGGAGGAGCCAGAGGCGGACGGGGTCGAGGAACCCGACGGCGAGCAGGCTCATCGGGAGGCTCCGTGGAGGCGGGCGGACGTGGTGGCGTCGTGGCCGTGGGCGGCGGCGCGCGACAGGGCGTCGACCCGGTCGCGGCGGTGCGACACGAACCGGGCCAGGTCGAGCAGCCAGTCCCGATCGGTGCGCAGCTGCAGGTGGTCGGCACCGGCGGTGCGCAGCCGGCGGGCGATGTCGGCGCGTTGGGACCGCGCCGCGTCCGCGTAGCGGGCGCGCAGGGCGGGGTCGGTGCGCACCTCGAGCTCGGCGCCGGTCTCGGGGTCGACCAGGTGGACCGATCCCGCGTCGGGGAGCTCGACCTCCAACGGGTCGACGATCTCGATCCCGAGGACGTCGTGGCGCATGGCCAGCGAGCGCAACGGGGCCGTCCACTCGCCTGGGTCGAGGAAGTCGGAGACGACGACGACCAGTCCCCGACGGCGGGCCAGACCGCCCAGGCGTCGCATCGCCGGGCCCAGGTCGGCGGCCCCGGGCCGGGGCTGTCCGAACGCGCCCAGGACCTGGCGCAGGAGGGCCTGACCGTGCACCCGTCCGCCCCGGGCGGGCACCGTGACGTGGGTCCCGGCGCCGTCGGTGGTGACGGCGCCGATGCGGTTGCCGGTGCGCAGGGTGAGGAACCCGACGGCGGCGACGGCGGCCAGGGCCAGGTCGCGCTTCTCGGCCCGGGCCGAGCCGAACGCCAGGCTGGCCGAGGTGTCGACCAGCACCCAGGTCTCGAGCTCGCGGTCGGCGACGGTGTCGCGCACGTGGGTCTCGCGGAGGCGGGCGGTGACGTTCCAGTCGATGCGGCGCACGTCGTCGCCGGGCTGGTAGCCGCGCACCTCGCCCTGCTCGGTGCCGTGGCCGGGTGTGAGGCCTCGGTGGTCGCCCTGGAGCAGCCCGTCGAGGCGGCGGGTCACGGCCAGCTCGAGACGGCGCAGGACCTCCGAGGCCGGGGTGGTGGCGATGGACGGGGCATCCGGGGTGCGTCCGCCTCCGACCATCAGGGGGCGATCCTCGAGAGGTGGAGCGGTCGACGGCGGCCCGGAGGGGAGGGGGCGGTTCACGGGCGAAGAGTCGACGTCGGGTCCTGGGACGGCGAGACCGAAGGGGCGGGGATGGTGGACAGCACCCGGGCGAGGATCTGCTCGACCGACAGGCCCTGGGCGAGCGCCTCGTAGGACGGCACCAGCCGGTGGCGCAGCACGTCGGGGGCGACGTCGAACACGTCCTGGGGCAGCACGTAGCTGCGGCCCCGCAGCAGGGCCAAGGCCCGACCGCCGGCCACCAGGCCGAGGGTGGCTCTGGGGCTGGCGCCCCAGGAGATGAGCTCGGTGAGCTCGGGGAGGCCGTGGGCGGCTGGCTCTCGGGTCGAGAGCACCAGGCGCACGGCGTAGTCGGCCACCCCGGGCGGCACCTGGACCGCGTCGGCGGCGGACTGGAGGGCGACCAGCTGCTCGAGGCTCATCGCCTGCTCGGCCTCGGGCGGACGCACCCCCATGCGGGCCACGATCTGGGCCTCTTCGGCCGCCGTCGGGTAGCCGAGCACGATCTTCATCAGGAACCGATCGCGTTGGGCCTCCGGGAGCGGGTAGACCCCCTCGCTCTCGATCGGGTTCTGCGTGGCCAGCACCAGGAAGGGCTCGGGCACCGCCCGGGTCGACCCGGCGATCGAGACCTGGTGCTCCGCCATCACCTCCAGCAGCGCCGACTGCACCTTGGCCGGGGCCCGGTTGATCTCGTCGGCCAGCACGATGTTGGCGAACACCGGGCCCCACTCGATGTCGAACTGCTCGCTCGACGCCCGGAAGATGCGGGTGCCCACCAGGTCGGCGGGCAACAGGTCGGGGGTGAACTGCAGGCGGTTGTAGGACCCGCCGATCACCGTGGACAGCGTCTCCACGGCGAGGGTCTTGGCCAACCCGGGGACCCCCTCGAGCAGGACGTGGCCCCGGGCCAGCAGCCCCACGAAGAGCCGCTCGATGCCCCGGTCCTGCCCCACGATCACCTTCTTCACCTCGAACAACGCCCGCTCGAGCAGGGTGGCCGCCTCGACGGGGGTCAGGGCCTCGGGCTCGACGTGGCTCATGGGGGGCTCCGGTTCGGCGAGGGGGACGGACGTGGTCGGGCTGGTCACCGGGGGAGAGGATCACGGGCCCGTGAAGGCCACCGTAAAGGGCCTCGTGCCGCCGGAGGGCATGGGGGCGACCATGAGGTCGCGCCGGTCCCCCGGGGCTCTACCGTTGGCGGCGTGCGAATCCTGGTGGTCGACGACGAGGTGGAGCTGGCCGAGGCCGTGGCGCGGGGTCTGCGTCGCGAGGGCTACGCGGTCGACGTCGCCCACGACGGCGAGGACGCCCTGGCCAAGGCCATGGTGAACGGCTACGACCTCGTCTGCCTCGACCTCACCATGCCGGGCACCGACGGTCGGGAGGTCTGTCGCCGGCTGCGGGCCGAGCCGCTCGACCCCCAACCCCGGGTCCTGATGCTGACGGCGCGCGACAGCCTCGAGGACCGCGTCGCCGGGCTCGACGACGGCGCCGACGACTACCTGGTGAAGCCCTTCGCCTTCCCCGAGCTCACCGCGAGGGTGAGGTCGTTGCTGCGCCGCGACAGCCCCGCCTCGTCGTCGGTCTTCACGGTGCGCGACCTCTTCCTCGACGACGCCCGGCACGAGGCGCGTCGGGGCGATCGTCGCCTCGATCTCACGGCCAAGGAGTTCGCCCTGCTGCGCTACTTCATGAGCCGGCCCGGGGAGGTGCTGTCCCAGGAGGTGCTGCTCGAGCACGTGTGGGACGAGCATGCCGACCCGTTCACCAACACGGTGCGGGTCACGGTGGGGACCCTGCGCCGCAAGCTCATGGCGGACGGTGAGCCGTCGGCCATCGAGACCGTGATCGGGCGCGGCTACCGCCTGTTGGAAGCCGACGGATGAGCACGTCGGTGGGCCCCCCGCCGGGCACCCCTCCGGCGGCCTCGACCCCGCCGGTCACCGGCGAGCACCCGCAGGTCGAGGTCCGCACCCGGCTCCACTCGCGTGGCGTGCGCCTGGCCGACCGGCTGCCGCCCTGGGCCGGCTCGGTCCGATTCCGGCTCACGCTCGTGTACTCCACCGTCGTGTTCGGGCTGGCCGCACTGGTGGTCGCGTCGATCTACATGGGCCTGCGCTACACGCTCGAGAACCAGACCGTGGGCACCATCTTCGAGCTTCCCGGCCGGCCGCCCCTGCTGCGCCTCGACGAGGTGGCCCTCATCGAGAACCGGGCCTACGAGCGCGCTCTGGAGACGCTGCGGGTCTGGTCCTTCGGGGCCCTGCTCGGTCTCTTCTTCGTGAGCCTGGCGGTCGGCTGGCTGGTGAGCGGGCGCATGCTGCGCCCCATCGGCCAGATCACCGCGACCGTCCGTGAGATCCAGGCCAGCGACCTGTCCCGTCGCATCGACCTCGGTGGGCCCGACGACGAGCTCAGGCGACTGGCCGACACCTTCGACGAGATGCTCGGACGCATCGACGACGCCTTCGAGGGGCAACGACAGTTCATCCACGAGGCCAGCCACGAGCTGCGAAATCCGCTCGCGGTCATCCGCACGAACCTCGAGGTGACCCTGGCCGACCCCGATGCCGGGGCCGACGACCTGCGGCGCACCGCCGAGGTCGTCGAGCGCTCGACCGAGCGGATGTCGCGCCTGGTCGACGATCTGTTGGTGTACGCCCGCAAGGGCACCCTGTCACTCGAACGGGAGCCGGTCGATGCCGGGCTGCTCGTGGCCGATGCCTCGGACGAGTTCGAGGCCTTCGCCCAGTCTCGCGGGCTGCACCTGGCCCAGAGCGCCGACCCCGGGCTGTGGGTGCTCGGCGACCGCCTGGCCCTGCGCCAGGCGTTGGCCAACCTGCTGGCCAACGCCGTGCGCCACTCGCCGGTGGGCTCCACCATCCGGGTGCGGGCCGGTCGGGAGGGGCCATGGGTGTGGCTGTCGGTGGAGGACGAGGGACCCGGCATCGATCCCGCTGACCACGACCGGGTCTTCCAGCGCTTCTGGCGGGGGGACCCCAAGGAGGGGCGGGAGCAGGGTCGCAGCGGGCTGGGGCTCACGATCGTGCGCCAGACCGCCGAGGCCCACGGCGGCGAGGTGAAGCTGGCGTCGGAGCCAGGCGCCGGCGCGGCCTTCGCCCTGTGGCTGCCGGCGCTCTCGACGCCGACGCCCATCCCCGGGGTCTGACCTCGCGCTCACCCACCACTTTCACCCATCCTTCGCCCGGCTTTCGCCGGGCTTTGCGGAGGGCTCCGTAGGTTGTCCTTGCCGGCGCAAGCGTGCCGCTGTCCGACCCCTCGCATCCCCTGCGAACCCGAGGAGCACCTCCGATGACCTGGGACCAGAACCCCCCTACCGAGCCTCCCGTCGCCCCGGGCCCCGGCTCGCCCTTCCCAGGGAGCGATCCGAGCAGCGCCCCCACGTTGGAGGAGCCTGCGGGTGGCGAGCCGGCCGGTCGGGGCCCTTCGGCTGAAGGACCTCCGGCGCCGCCCAACCCCGCGTGGCCGACGAACGTCGAACCCACTCGTGTCGTGCTGCCGCCCTGGTCCGAGCCGGCGCCGCCGGCGGGCCCCGCCGATGCGGCGTCGGCCTACGGCGCCATCCCGCCACCCCCACCGCCGCCCCACCCGCCGACCACGTGGCCGGCACCGGGTGAACCCACCCCGCCGCGCCGTCCGCGTCGGCTGGCTCGGGCCGTCGGGGCCACCCTCGGTGCGGGCGTCCTCGTGCTCGCCGGCGTCGGGGTGGCGGCCCTCACCGAGGACGACGCCGCCACACCGGTGGTGCGCAACCCGGCTCCCGTGGCCACCGTCCCCGACGTCACCATCGATCCCGACGTCGAGCCGCTCGCTGCGGTCGCCGCCGCAGTGGGGCCCTCGGTCGTGCAGATCGAGCCGAGCAACGGCCTCGGCTCCGGGGTGGTCTACCGCGACGGGCTGATCCTCACCAACGCCCACGTCGTCGGTTCCGCCTCCACCGTCACCGTGCGCGCCGCCGACGGCCGAGCGCTCGAGGGCCGGGTGCTGGGTGCCGACACCGGGACCGACGTCGCGGTGGTCCGGGTGAACGCCGACGACCTGCCCGCCGTCGCCATCGCCGAGACCGAGCCGGTGGTCGGCCAGTCCGCGGTGGCGCTCGGCAGCCCGTTCGGCCTCGACCAGACGGTGACCGCCGGGATCGTGTCCGCCGTCGACCGCCCCGTCGACAACAACATGGGCATCGCCGTGAACATGATCCAGACCGATGCGTCCATCAACCCGGGCAACTCCGGCGGGGCGCTGGTCGACCGCAACGGAGCCCTGATCGGCATCAACACCGCCATCTTCAGCCAGTCCGGCGAGAACAACGGGATCGGCTTCGCCATCCCCGTCGACACGGTCCTCGACGTCGCCGCCAAGATCGTCGCCGGCGAGTCGACGGCCAAGGCCGGTCTGGGCCTCACCGGGCCCAGCGCCACCCCGTCGGGCGATGCCGGGGCCTACGTGCAGAGCGTCACCCCGGGTGGCCCGGCCGAGGCCGCCGGGATCCGGGCCGACGACAACATCGTCGCCGTCGACGACGAGGAGATCCGGTCGTTCGACCAGCTCC
Organism: Rhabdothermincola salaria; assembly: GCF_021246445.1. Lineage (NCBI taxonomy): Bacteria > Bacillati > Actinomycetota > Acidimicrobiia > Acidimicrobiales > Iamiaceae > Rhabdothermincola > Rhabdothermincola salaria. The sequence goes on along the minus strand of NZ_JAJQXW010000003.1, from coordinate 140,793 downwards.
GGGGCGTCATCAGCGCCTACACCCCCGGTGACGAGGTGACCGTGACCCTCGAGCGTGGGGGCGAGACCCTCACCGTCGACGTCACCCTCGGGACGCTCGGGGGCTGACCCCGGCGACGGGTCCGGGGCCGACCCGGCCCGCGTCGGGTCCCGCGGGCCGTCAGTAGGCTGGCCCGGTCATGGAACTCGTCGTCATCCTCGTCGCCATCGCCGTCCTCGGCGTGCTGTTCGGTACCGGCTTCGCCCTCGTGCGGAGCCGGCGCCGCGATCAGTCCACCCTCGAAGAGCCGCCGCCACGGCGGGCCGTGCCGCCCGAGGCGGCGACCGGCACGCTGGTCGAGGAGCCCCCGACCGACTCGGCCGGGCCGGTGGTCGACGAACCCCCGGCACCGGACACCGTCACCGAGGACGAAGCGGCCGTCATCGCCGAGGCCGAGGCAGCTGCGGCGGCCGCGCTCGTCGAACCGCCCGAGGTCGTCCGGCCCCGCTTCCGCGACCGGCTGGGCAAGGCCCGGGGCCTGCTCTCGGGCTACGTCGGGTCGCTCACCGGTCGCACCAAGATCGACGAGGACACCTGGGACGAGCTCGAGGAGGCCCTCATCCGCGCCGACGTGGGCGTCGAGGCCACCCAGGATCTCCTCGACCACCTGCGGACCCAGGTGAAGGCCCAAGGCCTCACCGACGGCGCCCAGCTCCTCGAGGCCCTCAAGGCCGAGCTGAAGGCCCGCCTCGGCGGGTTCGAGCTCGATCTGGCCCTCGCCGACGGCGCCGGCCCCACCGTGTGGCTCTTCGTCGGGGTGAACGGGGTGGGCAAGACCACCACCATCGGCAAGCTGGGCAAGCGCGAGGCCGACGCCGGCCACAGCGTGGTCATGGCCGCCGGCGACACCTTCCGGGCCGCGGCGGCCGAGCAGCTCGGCATGTGGGCCGAACGCTCGGGCGCCCACCTGGTCCGAGGCAGCGAGGGGGGCGACCCCAGCGCCGTCATCTTCGACGCCGTCGAGGCCGCCGCCGCCCGAGACGCCGACCTGGTGCTGGCCGACACCGCCGGACGGTTGCACACCAAGGTCAACCTCATGGACGAGCTGCGCAAGGTCCGTCGGGTGTCCGACAAGGGTGCCGGTACCGTGACCGAGGTGTTGCTGGTGCTCGACGCCACGACCGGCCAGAACGGGTTGGTGCAGGCCAGCCAGTTCACCGAGGCCGTCGAGGTCACCGGCGTGGTCCTCACCAAGCTCGACGGCTCGGCCAAGGGCGGGATCGTCGTGGCCATCCAGACACAGCTAGGAATCCCGGTCAAGCTGGTGGGTCTCGGTGAGGGTGCCGACGACCTGGTTCCCTTCGATGCCGACGAATTCGTGGAGGCACTGTTCTCGTGAAGCTCATCACCGTCCCCGTCAAGGTGCTCGTCCGTCTGGTCGTGCTCCCCGTGAAGCTGGTGCTGGCCACCGTGGGCTTCACCTTCAAGACCGGCTACAAGGCCGGCGCGCTGCCCGTGAAGGGCAGCGTCGTCGCCGGTCGGGCCCTCGGGCTGAAGGCCCTCGTGGTGTTGGCCCTGGGTGTCGCCGGCGGCATCGCCATCGGCCGGCGGCTCGGGCCCTCGACGCCGTCGGGCGACGACGCCTCCGGGTCGGCGTGGAGCCCGTCCCGCGACCGCTCCGACCAGGTCGGCTCGGTCAGCGTCGACGAGACCGTCGTGGTCGCCGAGACCGCCGACGGCACCATGGTGATCGACGACGTCGTCGTCACCGAGGAGACCGCCGACGGCACCGTGGTCACCGAGACGGTCACCGTCGACGAGGTCGAGGCCGGCGACACCGAGCTCGACCCGGAGACCGCCGCCCTCGACGCCGAGGTCTCCCACGTGCTCGGCGAGACCGCCGGCGACGATGCCTCCGACACCAGCGGCGACGCCTGATGTTCGAGACCCTCTCGGACCGCTTCGAAGGGGTCCTCGGGCGTCTCCGCAGCAAGGGGCGGCTCACCGAGGCCGACGTCGACGAGGCCCTGCGGGAGATCCGGCGGGCCCTGCTCGAGGCCGACGTCAACTTCACCGTGGTCAAGGGCTTCGTCGAGCGGGTGCGCGAGCGCTGCGTGGGCGAGGAGCTCTCCGGGGCGCTGAACCCGGGCCAGCAGGTCGTCAAGATCGTCAACGAGGAGCTCACCGCCACCCTCGGCGGCGAGACCATCAAGATCACCTTCAGCTCCAAGCCGCCCACCGTCGTGCTCATGGCCGGCCTGCAGGGCTCGGGCAAGACCACCAACTCGGCCAAGCTGGCCAGCTGGTTCAAGCGCCAGGGACGCCACCCGCTGTTGGTCGGCGCCGACCTGCAGCGCCCCGCGGCCGTCGAGCAGCTGCGCACGCTCGGGCGCCAGATCGAGGTCCCGGTCTGGAGCGAGGACACCGATCCGGTCGCCGTCGCCAGCGGCGCGGTGGCCGAAGCCCGCCGCACCGGTCGCGACGTGGTCATCGTCGACACCGCCGGGCGCCTCGCCATCGACGCCGACCTCATGGACGAGGTGCGGCGCATCTCCGGGGCCGTGAGCCCGGACTACACGTTCCTCGTCATCGACGCCATGACCGGCCAGGACGCGGTGGCCACCGCCGAGGCGTTCCACGCCACGCTGGAGCTCGACGGCGTCATCCTCACCAAGCTCGACGGCGACGCCCGCGGCGGTGCCGCCCTCAGCGTCAAGGAGGTGGTGGGGCGGCCCATCGCCTTCGCCTCCACCGGCGAGAAGATCAAGGACTTCGACCTCTTCCACCCCGACCGCCTCGCCGGTCGGATCCTCGGGATGGGCGACATGCTCACCCTGATCGAGAAGGCCGAGGAGGTCTTCGAGCAGGACCAGGCCGAGGAGGCGGCGACCAAGCTCCTCGAGGGGCAGTTCACCTTCGACGACTTCCTCGACCAGATGCAGCAGCTCAAGAAGATGGGCCCGCTGTCCGGTCTGCTCGGGATGATGCCGGGGGTGCCCAAGGAGGTCCGCAACGCCGAGATCGACGACCGTGAGATCGCCCGCATCGAGGCGATCATCCGGTCCATGACCACCACCGAGCGGGTCGACCCCGACCTCATCGACGCCTCGCGGCGCGAGCGCATCGCCCGGGGGTCGGGCACCGACCCCCATCAGGTCTCCGAGCTGGTCAAGCAGTTCAAGGAGGTCTCCAAGATGATGAAGCGCATGGGAGGCATGGGCTCGAAGAAGGTGGCCAAGTCCCGCCGCAAGGCGGCCAAGGGCAAGAAGGGCAAGGGCCCCGGTGGCCGCACCAGCGGCGGCCGGGTGGCCCCCAAGACGAAGGCCCCGCTGCGCCTCCCCGACCTCGATCCGGCGTCGCTGCAGCAGGGCGGCGGCGCCTTCCCGGGCCTCGGCGGGCCCGGCGGGGGAGGGGGCCTCCCCGACCTCGGTGCCGGTCCGCCGCGCCGCAAGAAGGGCTGATCCAGCTAGTCTCGGCCGACGGACTTGCCCCGCACCGGGCGCGTGCCACACCATTGTCCGTCTCCTGTGCGCCGTGCCCGGGCACCGTGCGCCGGGTACCCCGTCGCCGTCGACGACAACGAGTAGAGAGAAGAACGCCGTGGTAAAGCTCCGCCTCATGCGGATGGGAAAGACCAAGCAGCCGACGTATCGCATCGTGGCCGCTGATGCGCGGTCACCTCGCAACGGCCGGTTCATCGAGATCCTGGGTCACTACGACCCCCGCCGGGAGCCGTCGGCCATCACCGTCGACAACGACAAGGCCGTCGCCTGGCTGAAGAAGGGCGCCCAGCCCACCGAGGCCGTGGCCAAGCTCCTCAAGATCTCCGGGGCGATGGACGACTTCGCCGGCACCGCGTCGTGAGCGAGGCCGACACCACCGACACCACCGAGTCCGGAGCCGACGACGGCGCGGTCGACGCCACCACCGCCCGCACGGTGCTCGAGTACGTCGTCAAGGCGCTGGTCGAGGACCCCGACGCCGTCTCCGTCGAGCTCGACGACCGTGGCCGGCGCCCCGCGCTGAACGTGCACGTCGGCGACGGCGACATGGGCCGGGTCATCGGCAAGCGGGGCCGGGTCGCGCAGTCGATCCGCACCGTCGTGCGCGCGGCTGCCGTCCGCGACGGCCTCGAGCTCGACGTGGAGTTCGTTGACTGAGGCGAGCGGCCCGATGACCCTCCTCGAGGTGGGCAAGGTCGACAAGCCCCATGGCCTGCGCGGTGAGGTGGTCGTCACGCTGACGACCACCGAGAAGGCGCGGGTGGCCGAGGGGGCACGGCTGGTGGCCGGCGACCGTGAGGTCGTGGTGGTCTCCTCCACCCCGCACCACCATCGCTGGATCGTGGCGTTCGACGGGTTCTCGCGGCGCGAGGACACCGATGCCATCGTGGGTGCCGTGCTGCGGGCCGAGTCCATCGCCGACACCGACCCCGACGCCCTGTGGGTGCACGAGCTCGTCGGTGCCGAGGTCGTCGAGGCCGACGGCACGTCCCGGGGCCGGGTCGAGGCCGTGCAGGAGAACCCGGCGAGCGACCTGCTGGTGCTCGACACGGGGGCCCTGGTGCCGCTGACCTTCGTGGTCGAGCACACGCCTGCCGGTCGCGTCGTCGTCGACGTGCCGGCCGGGCTCTTCGACCTCCTCGACGGCTAGGACCCTGTCGATGGCCGACGCCTGCCGGGTCGACGTGTTCACGATCTTCCCCGAGATGGTCGAGGCCTTCGCGGCCGAGAGCCTGCTCGGCCGGGCCCGGGCGCGGGGGCTGCTCGACGTGCGCACCCACGACCTGCGCGAGCACACGACCGACGTGCACCGCACCGTCGACGACACCCCGTTCGGGGGTGGGGCCGGCATGGTGCTGCGCCCCGAGCCGATCTTCGCCTCGGTCGAAGCCGTCGACCCGCCCCGGCCCCTGTTCCTCCTCGGCCCCGGGGGCCGACGTCTCGACCAGCCCCTCGCGGCGGAGCTGGCGGCCTCGGGCGGGTTCTCGCTGCTGTGCGGCCGCTACGAGGGCGTCGACGACCGGGTGCGCACCCACCTCTGCGACGGCGAGCTGTCCATCGGCGACTACGTCCTCGGGGGCGGCGAGGTGGCGGCCATGGTGGTGCTCGAGGCGGTCGGCCGGCTGGTGCCCGGGGTCATGGGCAACGCTGCCTCCGGGGGCGACGAGTCGTTCAGCGACGGCTTGCTCGAGTATCCGCAGTTCACCAAGCCCGCCGTCTTCCGTGATCTGGGGGTCCCCGCCGTGCTGCGCTCGGGCGATCACGCCAGGGTCGCCCGCTGGCGTCGGGCCGCCTCGCTGGCGCGGACCCTCGAGCACCGACCCGACCTCATCGCGGCCCGCGGCGGCCTCACCGACGACGAGGCCGCCCTGCTCGAGTGGTTCCGCCACGAGTCCGAGGCCTCGCCGGGCGAGCCGTGAGCGGGCACCGGGCCGGCAGCGGGCCCGCTGCGACCGGCGGCTTTGCTGCTTCTCGGACGAGCGGCCTATCCTTCAGGGTCCCTCGGATCCACTTGCTGGGGTCCGCCACGACGTCCGTTCGAGCCACCCGGGCCGATCGGCTTGCACGCCAGGAAACGCTGCGATGAACGCCACCGACCTCGTCGATCTCCAGAGCCTCCGCGACGACATCCCCGACTTCGCGCCCGGCGACACCCTGAAGGTCCACGTCCGCGTGGTCGAGGGCACCCGCGAGCGGGTCCAGGTCTTCCAGGGGGCGGTCATCCGTCGCCAGGGCGACGGTGTGCGCGAGACGTTCACCGTGCGCAAGGTCAGCTTCGGCGTGGGTGTCGAGCGCACCTTCCCCGTCCACTCCCCGATCGTGCAGAAGATCGAGGTCGTCTCGCGCGGCGACGTGCGCCGGGCCAAGCTGTACTACCTGCGCGATCGCGTCGGGAAGGCCGCCAAGATCAAGGAGAAGCGCGACTGACGCCTCTGGGCGCCGTCGTTGCCCATCGGGCCGTCGTCGACGGCCCCCTGCCGGCACCCCCACGGTCCCCGAGCCCGGGGTCGTAGGAGGACACAGGTGAGCACCGAGGATCTCGAGGACTACGAGTCCGACGTCGAGTTGCAGCTCTACCGCGAGTACAAGGACGTCTGCCCGATGTTCCGGTACGTCGTCGAGACCGAGCGGCGCTTCTACCTGGCCAACGAGGTCACCCAGCAGGTCGTCGCCGACAGCGGTCGCACCCGCGTCGAGCTCGACCTCTCCGATGCGTGGGTGTGGGACATGTACCGCCAGAACCGGTTCGTCACCCACGTGCGCGTCGTCACGTTCAAGGACGTCAACATCGAGGAGCTCCCGCCCGCCGAGCTGGAGCTGCGGTGAACGGGCTCCACGGGTGACCGCCGGCCGCCGTGCCCTCGGGGCACGCGGCGAAGCCCTGGCCGCACGGTGGTACGAGGAGCACGGCTACCAGGTCGTGGCCCGCAACTGGCGTTGCCGGGAGGGAGAGCTCGACCTGGTCCTGCGCAAGGGTCGCACCGTCGTGTTCTGCGAGGTCAAGACCCGCAGCTCCAACGCCTACGGCACCCCGGCCGAGTCGGTCACGCGCACCAAGCAGCTCCGCCTGCGCACCCTCGCCCTGCGCTGGCTCGAGCAGACCGGCACCGCGAGGGGCAGCCTGCGCTTCGACGTCGCCTGCGTCGTCGCCGGACGCGTCGACGTCATCGAATCCGCCTTCTGAGCCCGGTCGTTCGCTCCGGCCGTCGGCTGCGGTCCGGAGGTTCGGGGCGAGGCCACCCCTGGGGCGTCACCTCGTGTGGAGGTGCTCGGGCAGGTGGGCGGTGTCGGAGAACCGGAAGAGGCTGAACGAGTGCACACCGCTGATGGACACGGGCCGCACGATGCTGACCGACGCGTGGAACGAGACGAAGCGCTCCCACTCCCAGGGCACCGGTTCGATGCCCAGCAGGTGCCCGAGGCACACCGCGTTGGTGCCGGCGTGGGCCACGATCACCACCCGGGGACCCGGATCGTCGAGCTGCCACACGGGCGGGAACTCGGTGAGGCGACGGACCCCGAGCTCGCCGAGCAGGCCGTCGAGGCCTCCGGTGATGCGCTGGTGGAAGTCCCGGAAGCTCTCGCCGCCGGGCAGGCCGTCCCACTGCTCGTCGAGCGGGCGGGCCCGGCTCTCGGCGAACGCCTGCTGCACCAGGTCCGACGGTGTGCCCTGCCAGACGGGAGCGGCGATCTCCGGCAACCAGTCGAGGACCTCGGGCTCCATCTGCAGGGCCTCGGCGACGGGCATCGCCGTCTGACGGGCCCGCACGAGGGGGGAGACGAGCAGGCGGTCGACGGGGCGGCCGGTGAAGGCCGAACCGAGGTGCCGGGCCTGGGTCAGGCCCACCTCGGTCAGCACGGGATCGTCGACGGCGAGCCCGTCGCGATCCCACTCCGGTTGGCCGTGGCGGACGAAGACCAGCTCCATCAGCCGAACAGGGCCCACAGGACGAGGGCCACGCACACGGCGATGGCGGCGGCCACCATCACGTAGTCGGCGGGGGAACGGCGATGGGGTCGGAACGGGTTCATGCCCACCGAGCCAGTATCGCCCCTCGGCCTCGGTCCGGGCGCATCGACCGGTCCGGGCCGGCGCTCGCCGGGCGCGCCGGGCCGGTTGGGGAGGCGCGTGGGCGGCGGGGTACCGTGCCGCCCATGAGCTGGTGGCGTCCCCTGACCGTGTCGTTGGTGCTCGTGGGGGCGGTGGCCGTGGGCCTGGCCGGGTGCTCGTCGGAGGACACCCCGGCGGCACCCACCGACCCGGTGCTGCTCGAGGGCCAGCAGATCTTCAGCTCCCAGTGCGCCGGCTGCCACGGCCGCGCCGGCGGCGGCGGGTTCGGGTCGAAGCTCTCCGACGGCCAGGTCGTCGAGAACTACCCCGACATCGCCGACCAGATCGCCGTGATCGCCGACGGCCAGGGGGGCATGCCGGGGTTCGAAGGACGTCTCACCGACGCCCAGCTCGAAGCCGTCGCCCTCTACACCCGCGAGGTGCTGTAGCCGGCCATTGTGGTCGGAGCCGGCCTGACCTAGCGTCAGCGGAGCGCTCGGCGGCCCGCCTCGGTGGCCGCCCTCCTGTCCCCCCGGCACCTCGGGTGCCGGCCTGCTCTGGAGGGCGACCATGCTCGCCACCGTCGCGTCCGCCACCCTCTCGGGGGTCGACGGGCTCCCCGTCCTCGTCGAGGTCCACGTCGGCAACGGTCTGCCGAGCTTCAGCGTCGTCGGCCTGCCCGACACGTCCGTGCGCGAAGCCCGCGACCGCACCCGGGCGGCCATCTTGTCCAGCGACCTCGCCTGGCCCGACCGCCGCACCACCGTGAACCTCGCCCCCACCACGGTGCGCAAGGCCGGGGCCGGCCTCGACCTGGCCATCGCGGTGGCGATCCTGGTCGCCACCGGCCAGATCCCGGCCGACGTGGTCGAGGGTCGGGCCTTCCTCGGCGAGCTGGGCCTCGACGGCACCCTGCGCCACGTGCCCGGCATGCTGTCGCTGGTCGACGCGGTCGACGTCGCCGAGGTGGTGGTGCCCCCGGCCTCGGTGGCCGAGGCCGAGGTCGTCGGGCGCCACGTGGTGCGCACCGCCGCCACCCTCACCCGGTTGGTCGAGACGCTGGTGCAGGGCGCGCCCTGGCCACCCTTGCCCGACCCGCCGCCGTCCCCTCCCCCCGGCGCCGCGGTCGACCTGGCCGAGGTGCGGGGCCATCCGCTCGGCCGTCAGGCTCTCGAGCTGGCCGCCGCGGGCGGTCACCACCTCTTGATGACTGGCCCTCCCGGGGCCGGCAAGACGATGCTGGCCCAGCGGTTGCCCGGGTTGCTGCCCGATCTCGACGACGTCACCGCCTTCGAGACCACGCGCATCCACTCCGCCGCCGGTCTGCCCTTTCCCGGCGGGCTGGTGCGGCGACCGCCGCTGCGGGCCCCGCACCACGGGGCGTCGGCCGTGGCGGTCATCGGCGGCGGCGCCGGGCACCTGCGCCCCGGCGAGATCAGCCTCGCCCACGGCGGGGTGCTCTTCCTCGACGAGCTGGGAGAGTTCCCCCTCGCCGTCCTCGACGCGTTGCGCCAGCCGCTCGAGGAGGGCGTCGTGCGCATCGCCCGGGCCGATCACCGCGTCACGGTGGCGGCCCGCTTCTTGTTGTTGGCGGCCATGAACCCCTGCCCGTGCGGCGAGGGCATGGGGCCGGCTGGCTGTCGGTGCAGCGATCGGGCCCTCGAGCGCTACCGCCGGCGGGTGTCGGGCCCCCTCCTCGACCGCTTCGACCTGCGCGTCGACATCTTCCGGCCCGATCCCACCCAGCTGCTCCACGGTGCCGGTGGCGACACCACGGCCACCGTCGCCCAACGGGTCCGGGCAGCACGCCGACGGGCGCAGGCCCGTGGCGTGGTGGCCAACGCCGAGCTCTCCGGTCGAGCCCTCGACGAGCTGGCGCCGCTCGCCCCGGCGGCCACCCGCATGGTCGAGCGGGCGCTCGCCACCGGCCGGTTGAGCGCTCGTGGGCTGCGCCGCGTCTGGCGGGTGGCGCTGACCGTCGCCGACCTCGCCGGCGACGACCCCCCGCTGGCCGATGCCCATGTGGCCGTGGCCCTCCACCTGCGCCAGGAGCCGTCGTTCCTGGCGCAGCGTCGGGCCAGCTGACGTGGCCCGACGACCCGAGACCCGCTACGTGGTGGCCCTGGCCGCCCTGCCCTCCATCGGACCGGGGCGCCTGCGCCGGCTCCTCGACCGGTACGGGCCCGAAGGGGCCTGGACGGCCGTGAGATCCGGCCGGGTCGACCCCTCGTTGGTGGTCCAGCCCGGCCGCCACGAGCGCGCCGAGGTGATCGAGCGATGGGCCCGGCGAGCCGGCCAGCTCGACCCCGACGCCCTCTGGGACGCGCATCGTCGGGCGGCGGTCGGGGTGGTCACCTGCGACTCGCCCGCGTTCCCGGCCGTGCTGGCGACCGACGACGACCCACCCGTGGTGCTGTTCTGGCGCGGCGACCTCGATCACCTGGCCGGGATGCGCGCCGCGGTGGTGGGCACCCGCGACGCCACCCGCTACGGCCTCGACGTGGCCCACGCCCTGGGCCGCGAGTTGGCCGAGGCGGGGGTGGCGGTGGTCTCGGGGCTGGCGCTCGGCATCGATGGCGCGGCCCACGCCGGGGTGCTCGCCATCGAGGGCGCCCCGCCCATCGGGGTGGTCGGCTCCGGCCTCGACCGGGTGTACCCCCGCGCCCATGGCGGATTGTGGCGGGCCGTCGGCGAACGGGGGCTCCTGTTGAGCGAGTACCCGCTGGGTGCGCCCTCGGCGGCGTGGCAGTTCCCGGCCCGCAACCGCCTCATCGCCGCCCTCGCCGACGTCGTCGTGGTGGTCGAGTCCCACGCCACCGGTGGGGCCATGGGCACCGCCGTCGAGGCCGGTCGCCGGGGCCGGACCGTCCTGGCCGTGCCCGGTCCGGTCACCGCACCGAGCAGCGCGGGCACCAACCAGCTGCTCTTCGACGGATGCGGCCCCGCCCGCCAGGCTGCCGACGTGCTGTTGGCCCTCGGGGTCGAGGGCGTTCGGCACCGCCCGGCCGCGGAGCGGCGCACCGCCCCGACCGGTGATGCCGAGCGCGTCCTGGCCGCCCTGCCCTGGCAACCGGTGGCCGTCGAGCAGCTCGTCCTGGCCACCGGCCTGGCCCTGGGCGCCGTGGTGGTGGCGGTCGAACAGCTCGAGGACGGGGGCTGGGTCACCACCTCGGCGGGTTGGGTCGAGCGGCTTGGTCGCGACCCCGGTGGGGCCGATCGGGACCGCCGGACCGGGCGCGTAGGCCGAACGACCTAGGGAGTTGAGCGCGGTGCGCGGTTACAGTGCTCGGGTGCACTCGGAAAGTGGCGCTTGGGAACTCGAGGCCTTCACCGCCTCTCTCACCGGCGTCGCGCCCGCCACCGTGCGGGCCTACCAGGGTGATCTGGAGGCGTTCGTGGCCTGGGCCGGGCGCCTCCCCCTCACCAGTCCGGGCGAGGTGCGCCGCACCACTCTGCGTCGCTACCTGGCCCACCTCGGCACCCGCCGCTACGCCCGACGCACGGTGGCGCGCAAGGCATCCTCGCTACGCCGGTACTTCGCCTGGCTGACCCGCACGGGCCGTCTCGCCGCCGATCCGGCCTTGGGGCTGAGCGCTCCCGGCGGGTCGGGTCGGCTCCCCCGGGTGCTGCGCGACGACGAGCTCAGCGCCCTGCTCGACGACCCGCCGGCCACCATCGCCGACGATCCCCCCGCCGTGCGCAGCCGCGACGACGCCGTGCTCGAGCTGCTCTACGGCAGCGGTCTGCGGGTGGCCGAAGTGTGCAGCCTGCGGCCCGCCGACATCGACATCGAGCGCCGGCGCCTCACAGTCCTCGGCAAGGGGGACAAGCAGCGGGTGGTGCCCCTCAGCGCACCGGCGGTCGAAGCCCTGCGCGACTGGCTCGGGCACGGACGCCGGATGCTGAGCACGGCCGACACGCCGGTCGACGCCGTGTTCCTCAACCGCCGGGGTCAGCGCCTCGGGCCCCGCGACGTGCGCCGCCTGCTCGACCGCCGCGCCGCCGCCCCCACACACCCCCACGCCCTGCGCCACACCTTCGCCACTCATCTCCTCGACGGAGGTGCCGACGTACGAACGGTGCAGGAGTTGTTGGGGCACGCCGACCTGGGGACCACCCAGCACTACACCCATGTCAGCAAGCAGCGGCTCCGGTCGGTGCTCGACGCCACCCACCCCCGAGCGTAGGAATGGCTGTGGACGACGAACAGGCCGCGCAGACCGCACAGCTCTGGGCCGAGTACAAAGACAGCGGTGATCGCGCCGATCGCGACCGGTTGATCCTGATCTATGCCCCGCTGGTGAAGTACGTGGCCAGCCGGGTGGCGGTCGGTCTGCCCCAGAACGTCGAACAGGCCGACCTCGTCAGCTACGGCATGTTCGGCCTCATCGACGCCATCGAGAAGTTCGACCTCGAACGGGGCTTCAAGTTCGAGACCTACGCCATCTCGCGCATCCGCGGCGCCATCCTCGACGAGCTGCGCTCCATCGACTGGGTGCCCCGCTCGGTGCGAGCCAAGGCCCGCGCGCTCGAGCAGGCCTACGCCAAGCTCGAGAACGAGCTGCGCCGCACCCCCACTGAGGCCGAGATCGCCGTCGAGCTCGACCTCACCGACGACCAGCTGCAGACCACGTTGTCGCAGATCTCCTTCATCGGCCTGGCCGCGCTCGACGAGGTCATGGGCGGCGGCGAGCGGGGCGAGTCGATGACGCTCGGCGACACCGTCCCGGACCGCACCGAGGGGCCGGTCGCCACCTTCGAGGTGGTGGAGATGAAGGAGATCCTCGCCGAGGCCGTCAACGGCATGCCCGAGCGCGAGAAGCTGGTCCTCACCCTCTACTACTACGAGGGCCTCACCCTGGCCGAGATCGGTCGGGTCCTCGGGGTCACCGAGAGCCGCGTCTGCCAGATCCACACCAAGGCCGTGCTCCAGCTGCGGTCGCGGATCCAGGCCACCGAGCGCGAACCGGTCTGAGCACCCTCGTCGTGCCGGGCCCACCCACCGGCTGACCCTCGGGTGATCGGCGCCGACGGCGCCCGCTCGGTCGTTCGACGCGACCCGCTGTCCCGGCGCTGCCTGCGCCGTCCTCCTTCCCCCAGGTGACCCGTCGCGCCCTGGGGAGGGCTCGTGCCCCGTACCACCGCACGCACCATCGGCGTGCTCCTCCTGTCCGTCTCGCTCTGGTCCACCGTGGTCCTGGTGGCTCCCGTCAGCGCCCAGGGCGCCCGAGAGCGCTACTCGCCTCCCGTCGAGGGCCCGATCGTGGAGCGCTTCGACCTCCCGGCCGAGCGGTGGCAGCCCGGGAACCGGGGTGTCGACTACGCCACCGCACCGGGGACGCCGGTGCACGCCGCCGCCGGGGGCACGGTGCTCTTCGCGGGCGACGTGGCCGGTTCGCTCCACGTCACGGTGGCGCACCCCGATGGCCTGCGCACCAGCTACTCGTTCCTGGCGGCGACCTCGGTCGTCACCGGGGCCGAGGTGCGCGCCGGTGACCAGGTGGGGATGGCCGGCGACTCCCTGCACTTCGGGGTGCGCGACGGCCACGGCAACTACCTGGACCCCGAGGACCTCCTCGGCGGCGAGCTGTCGCACCGACCGGTGCTCGTGCCCGGCACGGGGGAGGGCGCCGACCCCCTGGTGGAGCGCCGTCACCTCCTGCGGGTGGTCTGGGACGCAGGAGCCGGCGCGGTCGGTGCGTTCGGCGACGCCGTCGACCTGGTGCCGTCGGTCTTCGATGCGTCGTGGTGGCTGGCCCACACCGGCGTCGACTACCTGCGGCACCGCCTGGACTGCACCGCGCCCGGGGTGGCGGTGCCCTCGGTGCAGGGACGGCGCATCGCGGTGGTGGTGAGCGGCCTGGGGACCGCCAGCGAGGGCAACTCCGCCTTCGAGCTGCCCACGGAAGCCCTCGGCTACGCACCGGACGACGTGGTCCGCTTCGCCTACACGGGTGGGCGGGCGCCCGACCAGGGCCATCCGCACCGACCCGGGGACCCGGGGTTGGCCGGCATCGACGTGCGCCCCTTCGACGGCGTGGACTCCCAGCAGCCTCTGGTGGTCTCGGCCGACGAGCTGGCCGACCTCGTCGGCGAGGTGGCGCGGCGCGAGCCGGGTGTCCCCATCGACGTGCTGGCTCACTCCCAGGGCGGGGTGGTGGCCCGGTTGGCCCTCGACCGGGCCGCCGACGGCGACCGCCTCCCCGAGCAGGTCCAGAACCTCGTCACCCTGGGCTCGCCCCACCAGGGCGCCGACCTGGCCGAGGCCGTGGTGGGCCTCGAAGCGACGCTCGTCGGCGACGGCATCCTGCACGAGGCCGTCGATGCCGGGTTCATGGCTCCGCTCGATCCCCGCCGCCCGGCCATCGCCCAGCTGGCCACCAGCTCCCCGGTGCTGGCCTCGGTGCGCAACGAGCCGCTGCCCGACCACGTGCGCTTCACCACCGTCGGGGCTCGCTTCGATCTCACCGTTCCGGCCAACCGCACCGCGGACGGCGCCGCCGACCGCTCCGTCATCGTCGACCCCGGGCTCTCGTTCGGTGCCCACGGCGCCCTCACCACGGACCCGGCCGCCCTGCGGGAGGTCTCCCTCGCCCTGGCCGGGGCGGCGCCGACCTGTGAGACCTTCGCCGACCACGTGGCCGACCGGGTGGCTCCCACCGTGATCGGCGGAACCCAGCGGGTGGCCGGTGACGCCCTCGCGGCCTGGGCCGGGGCGGGGACATGACCGGCGAGGACAGCCGGTTGGCCGCGCGGCCGGGTGGTCCGTAGACTCGTGAGTCGGCCCGGCGCGTCCGCCGGGTCCCGTCGCGGGGCCGGTCGCCCCCCACCTGAGTTCCCGGGTCCGTCGATCCGCGGTCGCCCCTCCCGGGGCGCCGACGCGACCCGTCCGCCCAACCGCTGGAGGAGACAACCATGGCCCCCGTCGTCACCATGCGCCAACTGCTCGAGGCCGGCGTCCACTTCGGACACCAGACCCGCCGCTGGAACCCCAAGATGAAGCGCTTCATCCACGGTGAGCGCAACGGCATCTACATCATCGATCTCCAGCAGACGCTCGGTCGGATCGAGACTGCCTACGGCTACGTCCGCGACCTCGTCGCCGACGGTGGCACCGTGCTCTTCGTGGGCACCAAGAAGCAGGCCCAGGACCCGGTGCAGTCCTACGCCGAGAAGTGCGGCATGCCCTACGTGAACGAGCGCTGGCTCGGCGGGATGCTCACCAACTTCCAGACGATCTCCAAGCGCGTGGCCAAGATGAAGGAGTACCAGCGCATGCGGGACTCCGGTGAGTTCGAGGCCATGCCCAAGAAGGAAGCCCTCCTCATCAGCCGGGAGCTCGAGAAGCTCGAGCGCAACCTCGGCGGCATCCGCAACATGGAGCGCCTGCCCGACGCGGTGTTCATCCTCGACACCAAGAAGGAAGACATCGCTGTCACCGAGGCCAACAAGCTCGGTCTGCCGATCGTCGCTGTGGTCGACACCAACTGCGACCCCGACATCATCCAGTACGTGATCCCCGGCAACGACGACGCCATCCGCTCGGCCAACCTCATGGCCCGCGTGGTCGCCGACGCCGTCGAGGAGGGTCGCTTCATCGCCTCCAACAAGCGGGGCGCCGTCGCCGAGGCCGCGCCCGCCGTGCCGGAGCGCAGCCCCGAGCAGGAAGCCGCCCACGAGGCCGCCCAGGCCGAGGCCCGCCGCCAGGCCGCCGAGGCCGCTGCCGCCCGCGATGCCCGCATCGCCGCCGAGCAGGCCGAGCCGGCGCAGTCCGCGGAGGAGACCGAGGCCCTCGCCGTCGACCAGTCCACCGAGGCCGGCCTCACCCCCGAGAACGTCGAGAACCTCGAGGCCGACGCCGAGGCTGCCGGTCAGGCCGCCGCCGAGACCTCCACCGAGACCTCCACCGAGACCTCCACCCCCCAGGAGTCCTGAAGATGTCAGAGTTCACCGCCAAGGACGTCCAGGCCCTGCGCCAGGCCACCGGCGCCGGCATGATGGACGCCAAGAAGGCGTTGCAGGAGAACGGCGGCGACGCCACCGAAGCGGCCCAGTGGCTGCGCGAGAAGGGCCTGGCCAAGGTGGCCAAGCTCGGCGATCGCGAGAACACCCAGGGCTCCGTGGCCGCCGTGGTCGACGGCCAGGTGGGTGCCCTCGTCGAGCTCAAGAGCGAGACCGACTTCTCGGCCAAGGCCGACGACTTCACCTCCCTCGTGCAGGAGCTGGCCGAGCGGGTGGTCGCCAAGGGCACCGACGGCGTGGCCGACCTGGCCGAGGAGCTCGACGCCCTCAAGATCGCCAAGAAGGAGAACATCGAGCTGGGCAAGGTCGTCCGCTTCGATGCCGCCGAGGGCAACGTCCTCGACTCCTACCTCCACATCCAGGACGGCCGGGGTGTCAACGGCGTCCTCGTCGAGCTGCAGGGCGGCACCAAGGAGCTGGCCCACGACATCGCCGTGCACATCGCCTTCACCAAGCCGCAGTTCCTCAGCCGCGACGAGGTCCCGGCCGACGAAGCCGAGCGCGAGCGCCAGGCGCTGCTCGACATCACCAAGGCCGAAGGCAAGCCCGAGCAGGCCTGGCCCAAGATCGTGGACGGTCGCATGGGCGGCTGGTACAAGGAGCGGGTCCTGCTCGAGCAGGGCTTCGTGCGCGACGAGAAGCAGACGATCACCCAGCTGTTGGGCGACGCCACCGTGGTGCGCTTCGCCCAGGTCTTCATCGGGGCCTGATGGTCGACGCCGCCTCCCCGGACACCCCTCGCGCCCGGTGGGCGCGCGTGCTGCTCAAGGTGTCCGGTGAGGCGTTCGCCGGCGAGGCCGGCTACGGCATCGACGGCGCCGTCGTCCAACGGATCGCTCGTGAGATCGTCGAGGTCCGCGACGACCTCGGCATCGAGATGGCGATCGTGGTCGGAGGCGGCAACATCTGGCGGGGCATGTCGGGCGCCGGCGCGGGCATGGATCGCGCCCAGGCCGACTACATGGGCATGTTGGCCACGGTCATCAACGCCCTGGCCCTGCAGGACACCCTCGAGCAGCTCGGCCAGCCCACCCGGGTCCAGTCGGCCATCCACATGGCCCAGGTGGCCGAGCCGTACATCCGGCGACGAGCCATCCGCCACCTCGAGAAGGGCCGCGTCGTCATCTTCGCCGGCGGCACCGGCAACCCGTTCTTCACCACCGACACCACGGCGGCGTTGCGGGCGGTCGAGATCGAGGCGGGCGTGCTGCTGAAGGGCACCCACTCGGGCACCGACGGCATCTACACCGACGATCCCCGCACCAACCCCGACGCGACCAAGCTCACCGAGGTCACCTACCTCGACGTGCTCAACCAGGGCCTGCGGGCCATGGATTCAACGGCCATCACCTTGTGCATGGACAACGACCTGCCCATCGTGATGTTCGACCTCACCGGCGACGGCAACGTGCGAGCACTGCTCGAGGGCCGCCCGGTGGGCACCCTCGTGCGCTGACCCCGGTGGCGCCGGCCCCGGCGGCATGGATGCCGGGCGCGGCGTCGAAGGGGTAGCGTCGCTGTCATCCGGTCGGGCCGTGGGCCCGCCACCATCCGAGGCACCCCGCCCCGCTGGCGGAGGTGCGCCGGGCGTACCCGGGTTCGCTGTTCGCCGCGACCGCACCGCCCGGCGAGGCCGACGTGAAGGAGTCCCCCAGATGACGAGCGAGATGGCCGACCTGGCCCTGGCCGAAGGCCTCGAGAAGATGAAGAAGGCGGTGACCCACGCCAAGTCGGAGTTCTCGAGCATCCGCACCGGCCGGGCGGCGCCGGCGCTCGTCGAGCGCATCGTGGTCGACTACTACGGCTCCGAGGTCCCGATGCAGCAGCTCGCCGGGTTCTCGGTGCCCGAGGCCCGCCAGCTGATCATCACCCCGTTCGACAAGGGCGCCATGGGGGCCATCGAGAAGGCGATCCAGCACTCCGACCTCGGGTTGAACCCGAGCAACGACGGCCACTCCATCCGGCTGTCGTTCCCGCCGCTCACCCAGGACCGGCGCAAGGAGCTGGTGAAGGTCGTCAAGCACATGGCCGAGGAGGGCCGCATCGCCCTGCGCCAGGTGCGACGCCAGACCCGCCACGAGCTCGACGCCCTGGAGAAGGACGGAGACCTGTCCGGCGACGAGCTGGCCCGGGCCGAGAAGGAGCTGGACAAGATCATCCACGCCCAGGAGGCCGAGATCGACAAGGCCCTGGCCGTCAAGGAAACCGAGCTGCTGGAGGACTGATGACGTCCGACGAGGGGTTCCCCGGCTCCGAAGAGTCACCCACGACCGACCCCACGGCCGACCCGGCCGAGGGCGTGCGCATCATCTCCGCCGAGGAGATCGAGCAGGCGGCCGAGCGCGGAGGCGTGGCCCGGCGCCGTGGTCAGGGCCAGAAGTACGGCGATCGTCCGCCGCCGCCACCCGACGACGTGCAGCCGGCGATCCGGTTCCCCCTCGCGGGGACCTCCGACGCCCGCGACATCGAGCGTCCCCGGGTGGCCCCGGTGGAGCCCCGGCGGGCGGAGGGATCGGTCCCGCCGCGCCCCGAGCCCCCGGCCCCGCCCGAGTCACAGGTGCCACCCGAGCCGCCCGCCCCGGCGGCGGCGGCGCCGTTCCCCGAGGACTCCGGCGACGAGCGCCCCGCGCCCGCACCCCGTCCGTCGGCCCCGCCCGCCGACGATGCCCCGCCCCACGGCGACCCGCTCACCGGGCCGCCGGCCTACGGATCGTCCGACGTCACCCGGGTCGTGGTGGGCGAGTCGTCCGAACCGGTGCTCGACCTCGGGCCACCCACCGGCGAGTCGCTCCTGCCCCACTGGACCGAGCCGGCCACCGGTCAGGTACCGCGTGTGGTCGTGGGCGACGAGGCCCCGAGCGATCCCGACGAGGAGGCTCGCTGGTCGCAGTACGCCGCCGGCTCCACGCGCTGGCGCGGCGAGCACGACACCACCGACCACGGCGACCTCATGGCCGACCTGGCCAACGTGCCCGAGGACGACGACGACCACCGCCTGGGGGCCCTCGACACCAGCGAGCGGACCTCCGACGAGGCCTTCTTGAACTTCGACGACGTCGACCTCGCCGCCGAGGCCGACGCTCGACGCGGCCGGGGGCGCGGCCGGCGAGGTCGAGGACGACGTGACGACGTCGACGTCCCCGATCCCGGCGACGTGGCGGAGGCCGCCATCACCGGCGCGCTGGGCCTCGAGGGCGCGGACACGCCGCGCGCCGACCTCCCTCCGCCGCCACCGGCCGCGGCCTCGGCCGCCCCGCGCCGTTCGCGCGAGCCGCGCCCGGCCCGACCGCGCCCCCCGGCGCCTCCGGCCGACACCGTCGCCCCCGACGACGACCCCGCCGCGCCGCGCCCTCGGCGGCGGCGCCCGGAGCCCACCGGCGACGAGCCGCCCGCCGGGCGCAACGTCCGCCAGGCCGCCATCGTCGGCGTGGCCATCGCCGTCGTCGCCCTCATCGCCTTCTGGATCGGTCCGGCGGCGGCCATGGTCGTGGTCACCGTGGTGGTCGCCCTCGCCGGCGCCGAGTACTTCCAGGCCGTGCAGCGCGGGGGCTTCCGACCGGCCACCCTGCTCGGCCTGGTGGCGGTGGCGGTGCTCCCGGCCGCCACCTACTGGCGGGGCGAGGGAGCCATGCCGCTGGTGCTGTTCCTGTCCCTCGTGGTCGGGGTGCTGTGGTACCTGCTCGGCGTGGGCGGACGGGCGCGGCCCACCGCCAACCTGGGCGTCACCATGGTGGGCGTCGTGTGGGTCGGCGTGCTCGGTGCCTATGCCGCGCTGATCTTGCGGATCCCGGTCGAGGGCGTCTCGATCCTGCTCGTCACGGTGATCGCCGCGGTCGCGGCCGACGTGGGTGGGTTCTTCGTCGGACGGTCCATGGGCCGCACCCCGCTGGTGGCGGCCTCGCCCCACAAGACCGTCGAAGGTCTCGTGGGGGGGATCCTCGGCACGCTGGTGGCGGTGTTCCTCGTCGCCGTCGTGCTCGGCGTCGGTCCGCTCAGTGCCGGCCAGGCGCTGGTCTTCGGGCTCGTCACCGCGCTGGCCGCCCCGCTCGGCGACCTGGCGGAGTCGCTGTTCAAACGGGACCTGGGCATCAAGGACATGGGGTCGTTGCTGCCCGAGCACGGCGGTCTCCTCGACCGCTTCGACGGCATGCTGTTCGTCCTGCCCACCGCCTACTACCTGGTGCGGGCCTTCGGCCTGGCCTGAGGTCCCACGGCGCCGGGCCCTCGGTAGGCTCGGACCATGACCGCCACCCGGGTCGCTCTGGCCGGCTCCACCGGTTCCATCGGCACGCAGACCCTCGACGTGGTGGCGGCCGAACCCGAGCGCTTCGAGGTCGTCGCCATCGGGGCCACCGGCCGCGACCCCCAGGTCCTGGTCGAGCAGGCCCGGGCCGTGCGGCCTCGGATCGTGGCCGTCAGCGACCCGTCCGCCGCAGCCGTGATCGCCGAGGCCCTGCCGCAGTGTGAGGTCCGCGGCGGTCCCGAGGCCATGGCCAGCCTGGCCGCCGATGCCGACGTGGTGGTCAACGGCGTGGTGGGCTTCGCCGGCCTCGGCGTCACCCTGGCCACCCTGCGGGCCGGGCGCCGTCTGGCCCTGGCCAACAAGGAGTCGCTCATCGCCGCCGGGCCGGTCGTGCAGCAGGCCCGCCGCACCCCCGGCGCCGAGCTGGTGCCCGTCGACAGCGAGCACGGCGCCCTGCACCAGTGCCTGCGGGCCAACGACGACCCCCGCCGGGTGGCGCGCCTGTTGCTCACCGCCAGCGGCGGACCGTTCCGGGGTCGGTCGGCCGACGACCTGGCGGCCGTCACCGTCGACGAGGCCCTCGCCCATCCCACCTGGTCGATGGGTCCGAAGATCACGGTGGACTCCTCCACCCTCATGAACAAGGGTCTCGAGGTCATCGAGGCCCACGAGCTCTTCGGCGCACCGGCGGGCGACGCCGGCGTCGGGCTGGGCTACGACCAGATCGACGTGGTGGTGCACCCGCAGTCGATCGTGCACTCCATGGTGGAGTTCACCGACGCGTCGACCATCGCCCAGCTCTCGGCCCCCGACATGCGCCTGCCCATCGGCTATGCGCTGGCCTGGCCCGACCGCATCGCCACCCCGTTCGGTCGCATCGACTGGACCACCCTCGGTCGCCTCGACTTCGAGCCCCCCGATCGGGCCGCGTTCGGCTGCCTCGACCTGGCCTACGCCGCCGGTCGGCGGGGCGGCACCGCCCCGGCCTGGCTCAACGCCGCCAACGAGGTGGCCGTGGAGGCCTTCCTCGCCGGACGGATCCGCTGGGCCGACATCGCCGCCGTCATCGCGTCCACGCTCGACCACCACGACGACGCCCCCGCCACCGACGCCGACGCGGTCGTCGACGCCGATCGCACCGCCCGGCGGGTGGCCACCGACCTGCTCGACCGATCGCCCCTCGACGTCACCGGAGCACGCTCGTGAGCGACACCCTCCGCCCCTCGGCCCCCGACGCGGGGACCGATCCCCGACCCTGGCCCCAGCACGGCCGACCGGCCGACCCGCCACCGCCGCCCGGGGGCGAGGGTGGCCCTGGCGGTCAGGGCGACCCGGGTTCCGACCCTGCCGCCGGGCCGTCGCCCCTCGCCGACCACCGGGTCCGCCTCGGGATGCTGATCGCCTCGGTCGTCGCCCTCGGCCTCTTCGCCGGCTGGCCCGTGCTGTTGATGGTGCTGGCCATCGTGGTGTCGGTGTTCCTCCACGAGATGGGCCACTACCTGGTGGCCAAGTGGGCGGGCATGAAGGTCACCGAGTTCTTCATCGGCTTCGGCCCGCGCATCTGGTCGTTCCACCGAGGCGAGACCGAGTACGGCCTCAAGGCGATCCCGGCGGGGGCCTACGTGCGCATCATCGGGATGCACGCCCTCGAGGAGGTCGACCCGGCCGACGAGGAGCGCACCTACCGCAACAAGCCCTTCCTCAAGCGACTGCCGGTGGTGTTGGCCGGGCCGGCCATGAACCTGCTCATCGGCCTGCTGCTGCTGGTCGTGATCTTCGCCGGCTTCGGCGCCCCCCAGCCCGACCAGTGGCAGGTGAGCCGAGTGCTCGAGGGGTCCGCCGCAGCCGTCGCCGGGGTCCAGGAGGGCGACCGCATCGTCGAGTTCGACGGCCGACCCGTGGGCGACTTCGACGAGTTCGGCTCCCTCGTGCGTCCGAGCGCCGGCTCCGAGGTCACCCTGGTGGTCGAGCGCGATGGCGAGCTCGTGCCGCTCACCGCCGACATCGGTTGGGAGCTCACCGCCCCCGGCGCGGCGGCTCTCGGGCAGCTCCAGAGCGGCGACATGGTCACCCGGGTGGGCGACACCGAGGTCGCCGACTACGGCGAGCTCCGCGCCGCCCTGGCGGCCGCCGACGGTCCCGTGCGCGTGGAGTTCGACCGCGACGGCTTCCTGTACGCCGCCGAGGTCGAGGCTCCGGTCACCCTGCCCGACGACGGCGATCGGGGTCTGCTCGGGGTGGGCCCCGAGAGCCCCCGGGTGCGCGAGAACGTCGTGGCCGCCAGCGGCGACGCGGCAAGCACCTTCGGTGAGATCACCGTCGCCTCCGTGCAGGGTCTCGGCCGGTTCTTCTCCCCCGAGGGCCTCAGTCGCTACGCCGACCTCTTCACCGCGGAGGAGTCGCCGGCCTCGCCCGCCTCCACGGCCGAGCTCACCCCCCTCGACCCCGATGCGCCGGCCCCCGAAGCCGTGTCGTCCTCCTCGGCGGGCGACGAGGATCGGGTGCTGTCGATCCTGGGGGTCATCCGCCTGGGATCCCAGGCGGCCGACGGTGGGGGAGCGGTCACGTTCCTCTTCCTGCTCATCACCGTCAACATCTTCCTCGGCCTCATCAACCTGCTGCCGTTGTTGCCCTTCGACGGCGGGCACGCCACGGTCGCCATCTACGAGGGCATCCGCAGCCGCATCGCCGGGCGCCCCTACCGCGCCGACATGGCCAAGCTGATGCCGGTCACCTACGTGGTGGTGTTCCTCTTCATCGGGCTCGGCTTGTCGTCGCTGTACCTCGACATCGTGAACCCCGCCGAGAACCCGTTCGGCCCGTAGGGTCGGTGCCGTGAGCGACCTCTCCCCCCAGACCCGGTACGAGCGACGGCGCACCCGGCAGCTCCACGTGGGCAAGGTCCCCGTCGGCGGTGGTGCCCCGATCACGGTGCAGTCGATGACCACCACCAAGACCGCCGACGTCGAGGGCACCTTGCAGCAGATCTACGCCCTCGCCGGCGCCGGATGCGACATCGTGCGCTGCACGTGCAACGAGGTCGAGGCGGCCGAGGGCCTGGCCCAGATCGTGCCGCGTTCGCCGTTGCCCATCATCGCCGACATCCACCACCAGTACCGCCGCGCGCTCGAGGCCATGGAGGCCGGCGTCCAGGGCCTGCGTCTGAACCCCGGCAACATCCGACGGCCCGAGCACATCAAGACCGTCGCGGCCGAGGCCAAGGACCGAGGCCTCCCCATCCGCATCGGGGTCAACGGCGGGTCGCTCGACCCCGAGCTCTACGAGAAGTACGGCGGCCGGGTCACGGCCGAGGCCATGGTCGAGTCCGCCCAGCGCGAGTTGGCCTACTTCGAGGAGGTCGGCTTCGACGACGTCAAGATCTCGGTGAAGGCCTCCAACGTGGCCCTCATGATCGACGCCTACCGGCTGCTGGCCGACACGGTCGACTTCCCCCTGCACCTCGGGGTCACCGAGGCCGGTCCGCCCCCGGCGGGGCTGGTCAAGGCCACCGCCGGCATGGCCACCCTGCTGGCCGAGGGCATCGGCGACACCATCCGCTACTCGCTCACCGCCGACCCGGTCGAGGAAGTCCGGGCCGGGCGTTGGCTGCTCGAGAGCCTCGGGCTGCGCGAGCGCCGGGGCCTCGACCTCATTGCCTGCCCGTCGTGCGGCCGGGCCGAGGTCGACGTCATCGAGGTGGCCGAGAAGGCCCAGGCCGCCCTCGACGGCATGAACATCCCCATCCAGGTGGCGGTCATGGGCTGCGTGGTCAACGGTCCGGGCGAAGCCCGCGAAGCCGACCTCGGCATCGCCGCCGGTCGCAAGCGGGGGCACCTGTTCGTCAAGGGCGAGGTCGTCAAGGTCGTGCCCGAGGCCGGGATGGTCGAGGCCCTGGTCGAATGGGCCGGCATCATCGCCGAAGGCGGCGTGGAAGAGGCGTTGCGCCGCAAGGACGACAGCGCCGCGGCCGAGGCCGAAGCCGACCGGGCCAAGCTGCTCGACGACAAGGGCGACGACGTGAACCACGCCGGCGAGCGCATCACCGAGATCCGCCGCCTCGAGGACCCCGGTTCGGCCGCCCCGCCCGACGCCGACCGGGACGACGGCCGCGGGGGCGACGGGCCCGATCGCCCGAACCCCTGAAAGGGGCCCGGGTCACCCTGTCGTAGCATCGGCGCCCTATGGCCAAGGCACCTGTGCTCACCCCCCAGGCCGAGGACTTCCCTCGCTGGTACCAAGACGTCGTCGCCAAGGCGGAGCTGGCCGACAACGGTCCCGTGCGCGGCACCATGGTCATCCGCCCCTACGGCTACGCCATCTGGGAGCAGATGCAGGCCGAGGTCGACCGGCGCATCAAGGCCGCCGGGGCCAAGAACGCCTACTTCCCGCTGTTCATCCCCGAGAGCTACCTCACCCGCGAGGCCGAGCACGTCGAGGGCTTCAGCCCCGAACTGGCGGTGGTCACCCACGCCGGGGGCAAGGACCTCGACGAGCCCGTCGTGGTCCGCCCCACCTCCGAGACGGTCATCGGCGAGTTCATGGCCAAGTGGGTGCAGAGCTACCGCGACCTGCCCCTGTTGCTCAACCAGTGGGCCAACGTGGTGCGCTGGGAGCTGCGCCCCCGCGTGTTCCTGCGCACCAGCGAATTCCTCTGGCAGGAGGGCCACACCGCCCACGTCAGCGAGGACGACGGCCGGGCCTACGCCGAACGCATCCTGCACGACGTCTACGAAGGCTTCATGCGCGACGTGCTCGCCCTGCCGGTCGTAGTCGGGCGCAAGACCAAGAAGGAGCGCTTCGCCGGGGCCACCAACACCATGACGTGCGAGGCCATGATGGGCGACGGCAAGGCGCTGCAGATGGGGACCAGCCACGAGCTCGGCCAGAACTTCGCCAAGGCCTTCGACATCGCCTACCTCGACGCCGAGGGCACCCAGCAGCTGGCCTGGACCACCTCCTGGGGGGTGTCCACCCGCATGGTGGGCGGCCTGATCATGGGCCACGGCGACGACGCCGGCCTGCGCGTGCCGCCGGCGTTGGCGCCCGTGCAGGTCGTGGTCCTGGCTGTGCGCGACGACGACGCCGTCGTCGAGCGCTGCCGGGCGCTGGCCGCCGAGCTCACCGATGCCGGGCTGCGGGTCGAGCTCGACGTGCGCGTCGAGACCTCGATGGGGCGCCGGGCCACCGACTGGGAGCTCAAGGGCGTGCCCGTCCGACTCGAGTTGGGCCCCCGCGACCTGGCCGAGGGCGTGGTCACCGTGGCCCGGCGCATCTCCGGTACCAAGGACGCCACGCCGCTCGACGGCATCGTCGCCGGCGTGCGTGCCGCCCTCGACGAGGGCCAGGCCACGCTGCTGGCCGAGGCCATCGAGCGCCGCGACGCCCACACCGCCGAGGTGTCCACCATCGCCGAGGCCGCCGAGGCGGCCGCCACCGGTTGGGCACGCATCGCGTGGTCGGCCCTCGGCACCGACGGCGAAGGGGAGCTGGCCCAGCAGGGCGTCACGGTTCGGTGTCTGGTGATGCCCGATGGCAGCCTGCCCCGCACCGACGACGATCCCGACGCCGTGGCCATCGTCGCCCGGGCCTACTGAGGCGCCGCACCACCTCACCGACGGGGTCGTCACCGGGCTCGGGGGCTATACTGGGCGCTGCATTCGATCGTTTCTCCGACCGAAGGCGTGGGCGCTGCCCACGCCTTCTCTCGTTCGGGGCCCCGGTCGCATCCCGTCGTCGAGCAGTCGAGAGGAGGTCGAGCCATGAGCGTGTCCGAGAGGGTGCGTGCCGTCGTGGAGCCCGTCGTGGCCGCGGAGGACGTGGAGCTGTTCGACCTCGAGCAGGCCGGGCCCGTCCTCCGGGTCACCGTCGACCGTCCCGGTGGCCTCGACATGCAGGCCATCGCCTCGGTCACCCGGGCGCTGTCGCGGGCCCTCGACGAGCACGACCCCATCAACGGGCAGTACACCCTCGAGGTGTCGAGCCCCGGCCTCGAGCGCACGCTACGCACCCCCGGGCACTACGCCTGGGCCGTGGGCCGCCAGGTCTCGGTGAAGACGGTCCCCGGCTTCGCCCGCGGCCGGCGCTTCGCCGGCACCCTGGCCTCGGCCGACGCCACGGGCGTCGTCGTCGCCCTCGACGAGCCGGCGGGCGAGCAGATCCGCCTCGACTACCCCGACATCGAGAAGGCCCGCACGGTCTTCGACTGGGGCCCCGCCCCCAAGCCCGGTGGTCCCAAGGGCCCCAAGAACACCAAAGCCGCCCCCCAGGCCACGTCGGGCAAGGGCAAGAAGGCCGCCAAGGCGGCCAAGGCGAAGTCCCGTGGATCGTCGTCGCCGACGTCCACCTCATCCACCACGCAGGAGACGGTCCCGGAGTGATGAACAACCCCGACCTCATGGAGGCCCTCCAGGCCCTCGCCACCGACCGGGGCATCTCGGTCGACACCCTCTTCGGCGCGCTCGCCGACGCCTTCGAGTCCGCCTACAAGCGCCTTCCCGACGCCCAGGAGTACGCCTGGGTGGTCATCGACCCCGACTCCGGCGAGATCCGGGTCATGGCCCAGGAGCTCGACGAGGACGGCGTGCCCGTGGGCACCGAGTTCGACGTCACCCCGCCGCCCGAGGTGTGGGGCCGGGTCGCGGCCCAGACCATGAAGCAGGTCATGAGCCAGCGCATCCGCGAGGCCGAGCGGGAGATGAAGTACGAGGAGTACGCCGGCCGCGAGGGCGACATCGTCACCGGCATCATCCAACAGACCGATGCCCGCTACACCCTGCTCGACCTCGGACGCGTCGAGGCGCTCATGCCCCAGGCCGAGCAGGTGCCCTACGAGCGCCCCGAGCCCGGCAGCCGGGTCAAGGCCTACATCGTCGAGGTGCGCAAGACGGCCAAGGGCCCCCAGATCGTCACCAGCCGCACCCACCCGGGGCTCATCAAGCGGCTCTTCGAGCTCGAGGTCCCCGAGATCGCCGACGGCGTGGTGGAGATCAAGGCCTGCGCCCGTGAGCCAGGGGCACGCACCAAGATCGCCGTGTGGTCCAACGACGCCAACGTCGATCCCGTCGGGGCCTGCGTCGGCGCTCGCGGCGCCCGCGTGCGCATGGTCGTCAACGAGCTGCGGGGCGAGAAGATCGACATCGTCCCCTTCTCCGACGACCCGGCCGACTTCGTCATGAAGGCCCTCTCGCCGGCCAAGGTCAAGGAGGTGCGGATCCACGAGGACACCGGCACCGCCGAGGTCATCGTGCCCGACTACCAGCTGTCGCTGGCCATCGGCAAGGAGGGCCAGAACGCCCGCCTGGCTGCCCGCCTCACCGGCTGGCGCGTCGACATCAAGAGCGAGACGCAGCTGGCCGAGGAAGAGGCCTACGCCGACCAGGACTGGGCCGAGGGCGAGTGGGTCGTCGACCCCGAGACCGGCGAGCAGGTGTGGCAGCCGGCCGAAGGCGGCGAGGTGCTCTCGGCCGAGGCCTACGCCCAGCGCTCGGCCGAGGACGCGGCCGCCGAGGCCGCGGCCGAGGCCGGCGACGAGGCCGAGGCGCCGGAGGCCACCGACACGACCGCGGAGGCCGTCGGCGAGCCCGAGACCCCCGACGAGCCCGAAGCCGCCGACGCCGTCGCGCCCGCCGGCGAGGCCGGTGACGGGGCCGACGAGGCCGGTGTCGAGGCTCCGGCGGAGGAAGCCACCAGCGAGGCCGATAGCGTCGGTTAGGCCCCGCTCGGGGGGCTGAGACTGCCATCGCGAAGCGGTCCGTTCGTACGGACCCGCCGGCCTGCGCGAGGATAGATGGCCGCTCGGCCCAGCCGAGCGCCGTGACGCTCCATGCGGTGCGTCTCATTTGCTGCGAGGACTGAGGTCGAGGTTGCCAGGAAACATCCGCGTCTACGAGCTGGCCCGTGAGCTCGGGCTGACCAACAAGGAGACGCTCGACCTCTGCGTCGCGCTCGGCATCGGGGTCAAGAGCCATTCGAGCAGCGTGGTCGAGCCCCAGGCCGATCGCGTCCGGCGCAAGGCCGAACGAGAAGGCCTCATCCGCGAGACCCAGCCCGAGGAGCCGTCGGCCAAGAAGCCGGCCGCCAAGAAGAAGGCGGCCAAGGCGCCGGCCGAGGACGCCTCCGAGGCGGCGCCGAAGGCCGACAAGGACGCCAAGGTCGAGGAGGCCGCGGCCGAGACGCGGGCGCCCGCCGAGACGACCGAGAAGGTCTCCGAGAGCGACGCGCCCTCGGCTGCGCCCCCCGAGGCCCCGGCTGCCGAGGCCCCCGCCCCCGAGGCACCCGCCCCCGAGGCCCCGGCTGCCGAGGCCCCCGCCCCCGAGGCACCCGCCCCCGAGACGCCGGCTGCGCCCGCGCCGGCCGCCGAGGCCCCCACGCCGCCTGCCCCTCCTGCGCCGCCCCGGCGGGTCATCTCCTCGGGTGGCGCCCACCAGCCCCCGCCACGCCGCGACGAGACCCCGCCGCCCCCTCCGCGCCCGGCGCCCGAGCGTCCCCCCGCCGACCGGGGCCCGTCGGTGCCGCCCATCGACCGGCCCACCACACCTCGTCCGCCTCAGGCCCCGGCCGCCGGCGCGCAGCCGGCGTCCGACGCGCCGGCCAAGCCTCCGACGTCGGCATCGGGCAAGCCCATCCCGCCGCCTCCCGGTCGCCCTCCGGTGTCCTCAACCGGCAAGCCCATCCCGCCGCCGCCCGGCATGCGCCGTGCTCCGGCGGGCGGTCCCGGTGGTCCCGGCGGCCGCCCCGGTGGCGGTCCTCGCCCCGGCGGTGGTCCCGGCGGTCCCAGCGGTCGTCCCATGGGCGGTGGCGGTCCCGGTGGTCGTCCCGGCGGCATGGGCGGCCCCGGTGGCGGTCCTGGTGGTCGTCCCGGCGGTGGCCCTGGTGGCCGTCCCGGTGGCGGTCGCCCCGGTGGTCCCGGTCAGGGTCGTCGCCCACCGCGCCGCAAGGGTCGTCGTCGTCGCAACCGTGACGAGCTGCAGCCCATCGATGCGCCGAGCTACACCCCGGCCACCGCACCGGTCCCCACCGGCGAGGTCGTGGTCGAGCGGGCCTCCACGCCCCAGGAGCTCGGTCCCAAGCTGAACCGCACCGCCGCCGACGTCGTCCGCTTCCTCATGCAGCAAGGCGAGATGGTCACGGCCACCCACTCGCTCAGCGACGACATGATCGAGCTGTTCGCCGCCGACGTGGGCGCCGAGATCCGCCTCGTCAACCCCGGCGAGGAGCAAGAGGTCGAACTGCAGAAGCTGCTCGACGTCGACGACGACGTCGATGACGAGACCTACGAGTCGTGGCCGGTGCGTCCTCCGGTCATCACCGTGATGGGCCACGTCGACCACGGCAAGACCAAGCTGCTCGACCAGATCCGCAACGCCAACGTGGTCGCCGGCGAGGCGGGTGGCATCACCCAGCACATCGGCGCCTACCAGGTCGTCCACGAGGGCCGGCCCATCACCTTCCTCGACACCCCTGGCCACGAGGCGTTCACCGCCATGCGCGCCCGGGGCGCCGAGGCCACCGACATCGTCATCTTGGTGGTGGCCGCCGACGACGGCGTGATGCCTCAGACCATCGAGGCGCTCAACCACGCCAAGGCCGCCGAGGTGCCCATCGTGGTGGCGATCAACAAGGTCGACCGCGAGAACGCCGACCCCAACCGCGTCATGCAGCAGCTCTCCGAGCACGATCTCGTGCCCGAGACCTGGGGTGGCGACACGGTCATGGTCGAGGTCTCCGCCCTGCAGAACCTGGGCATCGACGACCTGCTCGAGAACCTCGTCGTGCTGGCCGAGCTCGAGGATCTGCGCGCCACCGAGGAGGGCCGGGCCCGTGGCGTGGTCCTCGAGTCCAACCTCGACATCGGGCGTGGCCCGGTGGCCACCGTGCTCGTGCAGTACGGCACCCTCCGGGTCGGCGATCCCATGGTGGCCGGTGCCGCCTGGGGCCGGGTGCGGGCCCTCATCGACGACAAGGGCAACCAGGTCAAGGAAGCGGGCCCGTCGGCCCCGGTCCAGGTCCTGGGCCTGTCCGACGTCTGCGTCTCCGGCGATCGCTTCGTGATCGCCCCGGACGAGAAGACCGCCAGCAAGGTGGCCGCCACCCGCGAGCACTGGATGCGGGTGGCCTCCATCGGGCGCGAGGCGCACGCCATGAGCGGCGGCGCCAAGCTCGAGGACATCTTCGCCCAGATCCAGACGGGCGAGGCGGCCACGCTGAACCTCGTGCTCAAGGCCGACGTGAACGGCTCGCTCGAGGCGCTCACCGAGAGCCTCAAGAAGCTCGAACGCCCGGACGTGAAGCTCTCGTTCGTGCACCGCGAGGTGGGTGGCATCACCCAGTCCGACATCCAGTTGGCGGCGGCGTCCAACGCCACCATCATCGGCTTCAACGTGCGCCCGGACCGCAAGGCCCGCGAGCTCGCCGATGCCGAGGGCGTCGAGATCCGCAACTACGAGATCATCTACAAGGTCCTCGAGGACATCGAGAGCGCCATGCTCGGCATGCTCGCTCCCGAGTACGAAGAGGTCGTCACCGGCGACGCCGAGGTCCGCGAGATCTTCCGGGTGCCCAAGGTCGGTGCCATCGCCGGCTGCTACGTCACCAACGGGGTCATCACCCGTGGCTCCAAGGTCCGGTTCCTCCGCGAGGGCACCATCATCTGGAAGGGCGCCATCGCATCGCTGCGGCGCTTCAAGGACGACGTGCGCGAGGTCGCCAGCGGCTTCGAGTGCGGCATCGGCCTCACCGACTTCCAGGACCTCAAGCCCGGCGACGTCATCGAGACCTTCGAGGAGCGGGAGATCCCCCGCTCGTAGCCGACACCGCAGCGGTACCCTCACCCGGGTGGCGCTGCACGTCCTGGCCCTCGCTGTCGATCTGCGGATCCCGAACGCCGAGTCCCTCAAGGACAAGCGCTCGGTGGTCCGCACGATCGTCGAGGGCGCCCGCCGCCGCCACGGGGTGAGTGCCGCCGAGACGGGCCGCAACGACGACCACCAACGAGCCGAGCTGGGCTTCGCGGTGGCCGCATCCAGTCCGGGACAGTGCACCGAGGTGCTCGACGCCGTCGAGCGGTTCGTGTGGTCGTTCCCGGAGATCGACGTGGTGGCGACCGATCGCCACTGGACGGAGGTGGACCGATGAGCCCGCGCCCGAACCGGGGAGGACCCCGCCAGTACCCGCGCACGGCGCGGCTCAACGAGCTGTTGCGCGAGATCCTCGCCGACGAGCTCGAGAAGATCGACGACGAACGCCTCGACCTGTTGAGCATCACCGCGGTCGACATCGACGGCGACCTGCGCCAGGCCATGGTCTTCTTCGACTCCCTGCAGGGCGAGGAAGGCGACGAGGAGATCCTCGAGGCCCTCGGCGAGGTGAAGTGGCGCCTCAAGGGGGCCATCGCCCGCCAGGCCCGCATCAAGCGCACCCCCGAGCTGACCTTCGCCCCCGATGCCGCCGTGCGCAGCGGAGCCCGCATCGAGGAGCTGCTGGCCGAGGTGGGCCCGATCGCCGCGGACGACGCCTCGGCGGACGACGGCGCCCCGGCCGGCGACACGTCCGGACCGGGCACCCCGGCCGGCGACACGTCCGGACCGGGCACCCCGGCCGACGAGGCCGGGCCCGGCACCCCCTCGTGAGCCGTCGCCGGTCGGGCGACGGACCCGACGGGCTGGTCGTGGTCGACAAGGAGGCGGGCTGGACCTCCCACGACGTGGTGGCCAAGAGCCGCGGTCTGCTCGGCACCCGCAAGGTGGGCCACTCCGGCACCCTCGATCCCGACGCCACCGGCGTGCTGCTGCTGGGCGTGGGGCGGGTGACGCGCCTGCTGCGCTACCTGACGGCCCTGCCCAAGGCCTACACCTGCGAAATCGTGCTGGGGGTCGAGACCAGCACGCTCGACGACTCCGGCGAGGTCACCGCCACCCACGCCATGGAGGTCACCCCCGACCAGGTGGCGGCCGCCGCCGCCGGGCTGACCGGCGACATCATGCAGGTGCCGCCGATGGTCTCGGCGGTGAAGGTCGACGGGCGTCGTCTGCACGAGCTGGCCCGCGAGGGCAAGGAGGTCGAGCGGGCCGCCCGTCCGGTCACCGTGTACCGCTTCGAGGTGTCCCCGGTGCCGGGCGAACCCCTCCGCTATCGCGCCGAGGTCGAGTGCTCCTCGGGCACCTACGTGCGCGCCCTCGCCGCCGACCTCGGTGCTGCGCTCGGCGGCGGCGCCCACCTCCGAGACCTGCGCCGCACCCGCAGCGGCTCGTTCACCGAGGCCGAGGCCCGACCCCTCGGCGAGATCGGCCCCGACGTGCTGGTGTCGCCCGCCGAGGCGCTCCGCGACCTCCCGGCGGTCGTGGTCGACGACGAGGCCCGGGTCGATGTGGGCCACGGCAAGGTGCTCCCGGCCGACGGCTTCGAGGGCGAGGGGCCCTGGCGGGTGCTCGACGCCGATGGTCGTCTGCTGGCCGTCTACGTGGCGCATCGGGCCGGCACCGTGAAGCCCGAGGTGGTGGTCGCCCCCGTCGAGGGTCCCGGCCCGGCTTCGGCTCCCCGGGCCGAGCCCGGGTAGGTTCGCGTCGCCATGGAGGTCCTGAGCGACATCGCTGTCTGCCCCCGTCCGCCCGAGGGCACCGCCCTCACCATCGGCGCCTACGACGGCGTGCACCTGGGGCACCGGGCCGTCATCGCGACGCTCAAGGACCGGGCCCGGGAGCGGGGCCTCAAGACGGCGGTCGTCACCTTCGACCGCCACCCGGCCAGCGTGGTGCGACCCGACTCGGCCCCTCTGCTGCTCACCGACCTCGATCAGAAGCTCGAGCTGCTGGCCGACTGCGGGGTCGACTACACCCTCGTCGTGCACTTCGACGAGGTGCGCTCCAAGGAACCGGCCGACGAGTTCGTGAACGAGGTCCTGGCCGGTTGCCTCAACGCCCGGTTGGTGGCCGTGGGGGAGGACTTCCACTTCGGGCACCGTCGCTCCGGCGACGTGAACCTGCTGCGGGCCATGGGCTCCGACCTGGGCTTCGAGGTGGTGGGCCACGACCTGATCGGGCTCGACGGCCAGGCCAGCGCCACGCCGGTGTCCTCCACCCGCATCCGGGCCGCGCTGCGCGACGGCGACCTCGACGGCGCCGCCGCCATGCTCGGCCGGCACCACGAGGTGCGCGGCGTCGTCGGTCGCGGCGACGGCCGCGCCCGCGAGCTGGGCTACCGCACCGCCAACGTGGGCGTGCCCGAGGCCATCTGCCTGCCCCGTGACGGCATCTATGCCGGCTGGTACCTGGGCGCCGACGGCATGCGCCGTCCGGCGGCCATCTCCCTCGGGCGGCGGCCCACCTTCTACGAGGACGCCGAGGCCTCGGTGCTCGAGGCCCACCTCATCGACTTCGACGGCGACCTCTACGGCCAGTCGGCCCGGGTGCAGTTCGTGCAGTGGCTGCGCGACGAGGTGAAGTTCGACTCCGTCGACGCCCTCGTCGAGCAGATGGGGCGCGACGTCGACCAGGCCCGCACCCTCCTCGCCGCCCTCTGAGCGGCACGACCGCTGGACGACGCTGGCAGGCGCGCCCAGCTGAGCGCCCTTGCGGG
Source organism: Rhabdothermincola salaria (assembly GCF_021246445.1). Taxonomy (NCBI): domain Bacteria; kingdom Bacillati; phylum Actinomycetota; class Acidimicrobiia; order Acidimicrobiales; family Iamiaceae; genus Rhabdothermincola; species Rhabdothermincola salaria. The sequence continues at coordinate 107,423 of NZ_JAJQXW010000003.1, read as the reverse complement.
GGCTACCAGGGCTCGTCGGGGATGGCGAAGCGTTCGCTGTAGGCACGCATGGCCGTGCGCCGGGCGGCGACGTCGATGCCCAGGACCTCGGGTTCGTAGATCACCTTGCCGTAGCGGTCGCGCTGGTGGGTGGCCACGTAGTCGGCCAGCGCGGCCTCGGACTCGGGCGGCATGGGCTGGTCGGCCAGGTCGTAGATGCGGCGCACCATGCCGAGGTCGTCGGCCATGAACTCGTCGAAGCGCACGTCCATCGACTGCTCGGCGGGGAGCAGGTCGCGGTCGCGCAGGGCGGCGTTGAGCATCGTCTCGAGGCGGTCGGCCCAGTAGCCGGCGATGGCCTTCGGGTCGACGGGCTCCTGGGAGGTGCGCGCCGAGTAGGCCAGCATCGTGCCCATCGAGATCATCACCGAGACCGGGTCGCGGTGGGTGACCAGCACGGTGGCGTCGCCGAAGGTGTCGATGAGGGGCCCGAACTGCTCGAGGTGCTGGGGGGACTTGAGGATCCACCGGTCGCCACCGCGCAGGAACTGGCAGGCCTTGAGCACCGTCTTCATGTACTCGTAGTGGGGTCGCTGATCGTGGGCCAGGTAGTAGTCGCGCCACGTGGGCATCGGCGCCATGGTCTCGAAGAGCATCGTCGAGAAGTCCATGGCCAGGATCTGGATCTCCTCGTGCACGTGCCAGGTGGTCATGTCGTGCATGCGCCGGAAGTGGGGCATGATCACGTCGAGCATCGACAGCGCCCCCTCGGTGCGAGCCAGGCGGGGGTCGTCGGGGGTGCCGGCCAGCTCGGCCTCGGCCGGGAAGGGCACCGGCTGCAGCGACTCCCAGTAGGGGAGGCTGCGCAGCGCAGGATCGGCCGAGATGAGGTTGTGCAGGTGGGTGGTGCCGGTGCGGGGCAGCCCGGCGATGATCATCGGCGCCGCGATCTCGACGTCGTGGATCTCGGGGTGCCGGGTCAGCAGATGTTGGAGCAGGAGTCGGTTCTGGAGCAGCTGGCCCAGCTGGGAGGCGGCGGACACCTTGCCCATCGGCGAACGCTGCCCCTCGTGCTCGAGGCACCACACCAACAGCTCGAGGCGCTCCACGAAGTCCATGGGCCCGAAGTCGTCGAGGCCGGTGGCCTCGCACGCCTGGTCCATCAGCGCGGCGGCGTCGAGCTGCACGGCATCGGCGAAGGCGGCGGCGCCGTCCACGATGGCCCGGGCCTCCGGCGAGAACCGCGGTGCGGCGAGGTCGTCGAGGCGGACGGGTTCGGGACGCGTGGTGGTGTCGGACATCGGTGGAACTCCCCCTGTGGTGGCCGCAGACCCCCCGGTCGGCGCCCTCTCATGCTACCGACCCGACGACGGCGACGATCCGGTCGGCCGACCCGGGCCCCGTCACCCGCCCTTGGGGTTCGGGCAGGATCGCTGGTAGCGTTGATGGGTCGCCGACCGACCCGGTCGACGCCATCCGCCCCGGGCTGCGCCAGACGCCTCCCGCCGGTGTCTCACCTCGAGACCGCCGGCGCCACGCGCTCAGCGAGCCATGGAGCCGGGTCCCACACCCACAGCCGAGGAAACCACACTTTGTCCCAGGATCCCGCCAACCTGGCCCCCAAGGCCGACACCATCGCCGAGCACCGGCTGCACGAGACCGACACCGGTTCTCCCGAAGTGCAGATCGCGCTGCTCACCGATCGGATCATCCATCTCACCGAACACCTCAAGTCCCACAAGAAGGACCATCACAGCCGTCGAGGCCTGTTGATGCTCGTGGGTCAACGGCGTCGCCTGCTCGACTACGTCAAGAAGAACGACGTCGAGCGCTACCGCGCCATCATCGCCAAGCTCGGCCTGCGCCGCTAGCTCAGAGTTCTCGGAGGGCGACCCCAGCGGTCGCCCTCCGCCGTTTCCGCCCCGGTGCCTGGCATCGTGGTGGGACACCCCGGCGGTCGGACGACCTCAGTTGCCGGTGGTGAGCGGCGGGTCGCACCCGCTCCGCCGTTCACCACTGGGAACTGGTGCCGCCACCGCCTCCGAGACATGCGGGCCCGATGCCCGCAAGAAGAGTTCCAGGAGGAACACATGGCAGACGCCATCTCCGTCGACGCTCCCGTCGACGACAAGACCATCAACTTCAGCACCGGCAAGCTCGCCGGTCAGGCCGACGGTGCCGTCACCGTCCAGCTTGGCGACACCGTCGTGCTCGTCACCGCCACCGCCTCGAAGTCCGCCCGCGAGGGCGCCGACTTCTTCCCGCTCACCGTCGATATCGAAGAGCGCATGTACGCCGCCGGCAAGATCCCCGGCTCGTTCTTCCGTCGCGAGGGCAAGGCCCCCGACCAGGCCATCCTCACCTGCCGCCTGATCGACCGTCCGCTGCGCCCGTGCTTCCCCGACGGCTTCCGCAACGAGGTCCACGTGGTGGGCACCACCCTCGCCGCCGACCTCGTGAACCCCCACGACGTGGTGGCCATCAACGGCGCCTCGGCCGCCCTCATGCTGTCGGGCATCCCCTTCGACGGCCCCATCGGCGCCGTGCGCCTGGCCTACACCGCCGACGGCACCTGGATCCCCTTCCCCACCTACGAAGAGGGCGAGGAGTCCACCTTCGAGATGGTCGTGGCCGGACGGGCCCTCGACGACGGCGGCGTGGCCATCTCCATGGTCGAGGCCGGTGGCACCGAGGCCTCGTGGCCCGCCTTCGAAGACGGCGCCCCCAAGGTCGACGAGGCCGTGGTGGCCGACGGCCTGCAGACGGCCGAGCGCTACATCAAGGCCTCCATCGACGCCCAACGCCAGCTCATGGCCGAGGCCGGGGTCAAGGACCCGATGCCCTACAACGTCGCCTCCGACTACACCGACGAGGTGTACGCCGCGGTCGACGAGCAGCGCGACCGCATCGTCGCCACCCAGGAGATCTCCGACAAGGCCGAGCGCCAGGCCGCCGAGGGCGCCCTGCGCGACGAGATCGTCGCCGAGCTGGGCCCGCGCTTCGCCGAGGTCGACGGGGCCGAGAAGCAGATCAAGGCTGCCTTCCGCTCGGTCACCAAGGCCGTGGTCCGCAGCCGCATCGTCAACGAGGGCGTGCGCATCGACGGCCGAGGCCCCAAGGACATCCGCCCGCTGTCGGCCGAGGTCGGCGTGCTGCCGTCCGTGCACGGCTCGGGCCTGTTCCAGCGCGGCGAGACCCAGGTGCTCAACGTGGCCACCCTGGGCATGCCCCGCATGGAGCAGTTCATCGACGCCCTGGGCACCGTGGACCGCAAGCGGTACATGCACCACTACAACTTCCCGCCGTACTCCACCGGTGAGACCGGCTTCATGCGGGGCCCCAAGCGCCGCGAGATCGGCCATGGCATCCTCGCCGAGCGGGCCCTCGTCCCGGTGCTGCCCACCCCCGAGGAGTTCGCCTACACCATCCGCACCGTCTCCGACGTGCTGAGCTCCAACGGCTCCACCTCGATGGCGTCGGTCTGCGGTTCGTCGCTGTCGATGATGGACGCCGGCGTGCCCCTGCGGGCCGCCGTGGCCGGCATCGCCATGGGCCTGGTGTACGCCGACGGCAAGTACACCACCCTCACCGACATCCTCGGCGCCGAGGACGCCTTCGGCGACATGGACTTCAAGGTCGCCGGCACCTCGGAGTTCGTCACCGCCCTGCAGCTCGACACCAAGATCGACGGCATCCCCGCCGACGTGCTGGCCCAGGCCCTCCAGCAGGCCAAGGAAGCCCGCCTCGAGATCCTGGCCGTCATGAACGCCACCCTCGCCGAGGGTCGCGACGAGGTCGGCGCGACCGCCCCGAAGATCATCAGCTTCGAGATCCCCATGGACAAGATCGGTGAGGTCATCGGTCCCAAGGGCAAGGTCATCAACGCCATCCAGCAGGAGACCGGCGCCGACATCAGCGTCGACGACGACGGTTCGGTCGGCCGGGTGAGCATCGGCTCCACCGACAACGGTGCCGTGGCCGAGGCCGAGCGCCAGATCCGCCTCATCCTCAACCCGCCCACCGCCGACGTCGGCCAGACCTACACCGGTCGGGTCGTCAACGTCACCAAGTTCGGCGCGTTCGTCAACATCCTCCCCGGCCGCGACGGCCTGCTGCACATCTCCAAGATCGGCGGCGGCAAGCGCATCGACAAGGTCGAGGACGTCCTCGACCTCGGCGACACCGTCGAGGTCAAGGTCGACGACGTCGACCCCAACGGCAAGGTGTCGCTGTCGCTGGCCACCCCGATCGAGGGTGGCGAGTCCGGCGGCGGTGCTGCCGAGGCGTCCGACGCCGGTGGGGCACCGGCCCCGGCCGAGTCGGCCCCGGCCGACAGCGGTGCCGAGCGCGAGTACGTCTCGTTCGAGGACTCCTTCGACGACGAGGTCCGCAGCGAGCTCGGCGACCTCGGTCCCGACACCGCCGAGGAGCGCCGCAACAGCGGCGGTGGCGGCGGTGGCCGTGGCCGTCGTGGCGGCGGAGGTGGCGGTCGTCGCCGCTGATCCCCGCGTCCCCGGTGCGCCCGACGGTGCCCCGGAGATCGAACGGACCGACCTGCCGTCGGGCGTGCGCGTCGTCACCGAGCGCATGCCCGACGCACGGTCGGTCTCGGCCGGCCTGTGGTTCGGCGTCGGCAGCCGTGACGAAGCCCCGGCCATCGCCGGGGTGTCGCACTTCCTCGAGCACCTCCTGTTCAAGGGCACCGACGAGCGTTCGGCGCGCGACATCGCCCGCACCGTCGACGCCGCAGGCGGCGAGCTGAACGCCTACACGACCCGCGAGCACACCGCCTACTACACGCGGCTGCCCGCTCGGCACCTCCGCACCGGCCTCGACCTGCTGGCCGACGTGGTCAGCGAACCGGCCTTCCGGCCCGACGAGATCGACGCCGAGCGCGACGTGATCGTCGAGGAGATCCTCATGAGCGAGGACACCCCCGACGACCAGGTCTTCACCGCGCTCTACGAGAGCCTCTTCCCGGCCCATCCGCTGGGGCGCGAGACGCTCGGCACGCGCGACACCGTCGAGTCCATGTCGCGCGACGCCATCGTCGACTTCCACGGCGGGTGGTACCGGCCGGCCAACCTGGTGGTGGCCGCCGCCGGCGACCTGCACCACGCCGAGGTCCTCGATGCCGTCGTCGGCCTGTTCGGCGACGGGCCCGCCGGGCGGACTCCAGCGCGGTCCGCGCCCGGCTCGGATCTGGTGCCCCTCAGCGTGCTGCACCGCCCGACCGAGCAGGCCCACGTGGCCATCGGCTGGCGAGGGCTGCCCTACGGCGACGACGACCGCTACGCCCTCGCCGTGGCCAACCACGTCCTCGGGGGCGGGCTCTCCAGTCGCCTCTTCCAGGAGGTCCGCGAGGAGCGGGGCCTGGCCTACACCGTGTTCTCGGCACCGTCGTCCTACGGCGACGCCGGCAGCCTCTCGGTCTATGCCGGCACCAGCCCCGAACGGCTCGACGAGCTCCTGAGCGTCGTCGAGGGCGTGTTGGGCGACCTCGTCGATCACGGCATCACCGAGGTGGAGCACGAGGTGGCCCTGGGCTGCATCGAGGGCTCGATGGTGCTCGGACTCGAGGACTCGGGCAGCCGCATGGCCCGCCTCGGCAACGCCGTCATGGCCCGCGACGAGATCGTCGCCGTCGACGAGCACCTGCGTCGCTACCGCGAGGTCACCGTCGACGACGTCCAGCGGGTCCTCGCCCGGGTGCTCACGGCCCCCCGCTCGGTGGCCGTGGTCGGGCCCTTCGGTGGCGACGAGGCGGTCCTCACCGACTTCGTCGCCGGTCCCTGAACCGCGCCGCGGGCTGTCGGTCGATGGGTCCGACGACCGGGTCCATCGACCCTCTGTCGCGTCGGCGCCCACCCCATCAGGTGGCGCCGGGCGACCGGACGCCCGTAGATTGCGCGCTGTGACGCTGCGTGTCGGGGTGTTCGGGGCAGGAGGGCGGATGGGTCGCACCGTCTGCCAGGCCGTGGCCGCCGACCCCGCGCTCGAGCTGGTGGCGGCCGTCGACCCGCACCATGCGGGCCTCGACCTGCGCCAGGTGGCGGGCGTGGACCTGCCGTGGCAGGTGGCGATGGGCGCCGACGTGTTCGTCGATGCCAAGGTCGACGTCGCCGTCGACTTCACCCACGTCAGCGCCGGACGCCAGAACCTGCGATGGCTCGCCGACCACGGCATCCACGCCGTCACCGGCACCACCGGCTTCACCGACGCCGACTACGAGAGCTTCGCCCACGCGTTCAGCCGCTCGAACTGCGTCATCGCCCCCAACTTCGCCATCGGCGCGGTGCTGATGATGCGCTTCGCCGAGCTGGCCGCCCCCTACTTCGAGACCGCCGAGATCATCGAGCTGCACCACGACGAGAAGCTCGACGCTCCGTCGGGCACGGCCATGCTCACCGCCGAGCGCATGGCGGCGGCGTCGGCCGAGTGGGCCCCCGACCCCACCACCACCGAGGTGCTCGAGGGCGCTCGCGGCGGCGCCGGCCCCGGCGACATCCGGGTGCACTCGCTGCGCCTGCGGGGGATGGTCGCCCACCAGGAGGTGGTGCTGGGCACCACCGGCCAGACCCTCAGCATCCGCCACGACTCCTACGACCGGGCCTCGTTCATGCCCGGTGTGCTGATCGCGGTCAAGGCGGTGGCGGGCTGTCCCGGGGTCACCGTCGGCCTCGACGCCCTCCTGGATCTGTAGAGCACCGCTCGCGTGCGGCCCAGCCGCCCGCGGCGAGGGCGTTCGAGCGGCTCGGCGATCGGCGGTAGGTTCGTCGCTACCGGCGCCCATGGGGGAGCGCCACCACAGGGGGACACACGCACTCATGGCCATGCCGACCGACATCGGGATCATCGACCTCGGGATGGGGTTCCCGTACACCAGCGTCGAGGAGAAGAAGGCGGCCTACGACTTCTTCAAGGCCAACCTCAAGGACCGCCAGTCCCTCGAGGAGTTCGAGTTCCCGGCGCAGTACATGTTCAAGGACGTGCCCGACGTCGTGGATCCGGGCACCGACCCGGTGCAGTGGATCGTCGAGAAGATGGACGCGTTCGGCATCGAGCAGTGCATGACCGGGATCAACGATCACTCGATCCGGGCCAAGGCCGAGCACCCGGGCCGGTTCCACCTCATGGCCCAGGCCGACCCCAACAAGGGCATGGACACCGTGCGGCGCCTCAAGCAGCTCAAGGCCGAGCACAACGTGGTCGCCGCCATGACCTTCCCGTCGGGGATGGTCCCCCAGGTCGGTGTGGGCGACAAGTTGATGTACCCGATCTACGCCACCTGCTGCGAGCTCGACATCCCGATCTGCATCAACGGCGGCATCGTCGGGCCGCGCATGCCCAGCTGGCCCCAGCACGTCGAGCAGTTCGACGAGGTGCTCTACGACTTCCCCGAGCTCACCATGGTGATGATGCACGGCGGGGAGCCCTGGACCGAGCTGGCGGTGAAGCTGATGCTCAAGTGGCCCGGGCTGCACTACATGACCAGCGCCTTCGCGCCCAAGCACTACCCCAAGGACATCATCCGCTACGCCAACACCCGTGGCGCCGACAAGATCATGTACTGCGGGTACTTCCCCGCGGGGCTGTCCCTCGAGCGCCAGTTCCGCGAGATGCCGAACGTGCCGTTCAACGACGACGTGTGGCCCAAGTTCCTGCGCGAGAACGCGCTGCGGGTGTTCAAGCTCGACCAGGATCGCTGAGTCAGCCCTCGCGGGCCGTCATCCACGAAACTTTCGCGAAACTCTGCCCGCCCGCCGGTCGCCGCGGGCCGCGCGTGTGGTCTCCTGGGGTCCATGACCGACCAGCGTTCCGCGAACCGCTCGAACCGTCGCACCGACCGAGGCGCGCTGGTCGCCGCGGTGGCCGTGGTGGTCGTCCTGGTGGGGGCGGCGTGCGGCGGGTCGACCGACGACGCCGGGTCCGACACCCCGGCGTCCGACACCACCGCGGCGCCGAGCACGACCACCGCGGCGGGGGCGACCGGGGCCGACCCCACGTCGCCGACCACGGCGGGCACCCCGATGGCCGAGCTGGAGCCGTGGCAGACCATCGAGATCACCGACGTCGACGGTGCGACGTTCACCCTGGGCGACTTCGCCGGCACCCCGGTGTTCGTCGAGAACTTCGCCACCTGGTGCTCGACCTGCCGGTCGCAGCTGGGCACCACGCAGGCGGCGGCTGCCTCCCTGGGTGACGAAGCGGTGTTCGTGGTGCTCAGCGTGGAGACGTCGCTGTCGCCCGCGGAGGTGGCCGACTACGCCGAGGACAACGGGTTCACCGACATGCGTTTCGCCGTCATGACCCCTGAGCTGCTGGCGGCGTTCGTCGAGGCCTTCGGCAACAGCGCCGTCAACCCGCCGAGCACCCCGCACGTGGTGATCGGCCCGTCGGGCGCCGCCGGCGAGATGAGCACCGGGAGCATCGGCGAGGCCGACATCGTCGACGCCCTGCGCTCGGCCGTCTGAGCGACCGCCCTCGACGACCCGATGGACCAGTTCCTCGAGGCGTTCTCCCTCGGCAACGCCGCCATCCTCGGCAACGTCTGCATGCTCCCGCTGTACCCGGGGCTCTTCGTGCTGTTGGCCAACCAGCGCCGGGACCCGAGGGCCGCCCGCACGGTGAAGTGGATGGGCCTGCTGGTGCTGGCCGGGATCGTCACGGTGATGGTGGCGTTGGGCTTCCTCTTCCACCAGATCCAACGCAGCGTGGCCGACGTCCTCGGCTGGTTGCTCCCGGTCATGTACGGCCTGGTGCTCGTCCTCGGCATCGCCATGCTGGTGGGCCGCAACCCGTTCGCCCGCCTGTCCGGGACCCAGGTGCCGATCCTGCGGAGCCCGGCGGCCACCGCCTACGTGTACGGGATGCTGCTCGCTCCGCTCACCCTTCCGTGCACGGGGCCTCTCATCGTGTCGGCCTTCGTCGTCGGCAGCGTCAGCGGGAGCGGCGCGCTGGTCGACTCCCTCCTCTACTTCCTGTGGTTCGCCCTCGGGTTCGGTTGGCCTCTCGTGCTGTTGCCGTTGCTGGCCGCGCCCGCGCAGCACCAGATCACCCGCTTCCTGACCCGCCGTCATCGCGCCATCACCGTGGCGTCGGGCCTGCTGCTCGTCGGCATCGCCGCGTTCGGGTTCTGGACCGACGTCAGGCCCGAGTACGTCTGACCCTCAAGGGCGTTCGGGGCCGGCATCGACGTCGCCCGGGGTCCCCGGCCCGTCGTCGCCCGGGGTCCCGGAGCCGGTGGCACCCAGCGAGTCGTGGCCGGCGTCGAGGTCGCCCATCGCCTCGGGGTCGACCGTCGAGCCCGGCGGAGGGGGCTCGGCGTCGGCGGCGGACGGCTCGTCCTCGGGCTCGGCGCCGGGTCCTTGGGCCTCGAGCAGGTGCAGGGCGGCGAGCTCCCTGCGGCCCCGGCGGGCCTCGGCGGCCGCGCCGATCGCCACGATGGTGATCGAGATGACGAGCAGCGGGATGCGGTAGTCGCCGATCCAGCCCAGCACCGTGTCGATGGGTCCCGAGAAGACGTCGCCGACGATGCGGATGACCACCAGCCGGCCCACCGTGCCGGTGAGGTTCAAGAACCCGAACAGCCACGGCGACATGCCTGCGGCTCCGGCGATGATGCACACGTAGTTGTTGGGGATGATCACCACGAGGGGATGACCGAAGCGCACGAACAGCTTCTCCACCGTGCGCATGATGGAACCGACGGTGGGGGTGCGCGTCTCCATCCAGCGCAGCGCGGCCGGGCCGTAGAACCACCCCAGGGCGAAGAGGAACGGATCCGGGGCCATGAGCCGGATCGTGCCTATGAGGAAGTAGGCCCACTCGTCGATGCGCCCGGCCACCAGCACCAGGTAGCGGTTGCGGGCGCTGAGGGCGATCAACAGCTCCGGCGCCCGATCGACGAGGCTGGGCCAGAAGGCATCCGCCAGCTGGGTCATCACGACCATGACCGCGACGGGGCCGAGCAGCAACGCCAGGCGCCCCCGTCGCAGGGGGGCCTCGGAGGGAGGAGCGGACTTCTCGGCCAGGCCGAGATCCTTTCACGTACGCTCGACTCATCGAACCGCGGTCCGAGACGCGCGGTTCCGGAACGGAGGGTCGCCATGTTGGGCTTGATGCAGGACCGACCGCTCGTGCTCACCCACTTCTTCGATCGCGCCGAGAAGCTCTTTCGCGACAAGGAGGTGGTCACCGCCACCGCCACCGGCATCGACCGGGTGTCGTACGGGCAGTGGGCCGAGCGCACCCGCCGTCTCGGTGGGGTCCTCGACGACCTCGGGATCAGCGCCGACGGCCGAGTGGGCACGTTCGCCTGGAACACGGCGCGCCACCTCGAGCTCTACTTCGGGGTGCCCTGCAGCGGACGGGTGGTGCACACCCTCAACATCCGCCTCTTCCCCGAGCAGGTCACCTACATCGTGAACCACGCCGAGGACGAGGTCATCTTCGTCGACCGGTCCCTCCTGGGGCTCTTGTGGCCGCTCGTCGACACCTTCACCACCGTGCGCCACCTCGTGGTCATGGACGACGGCGTGGGCGAGCTCCCGGCCGACACCAAGGGCGTGAGCCTCCACGACTACGAGGACCTGCTCGGCGCCGCCAGCCCGGCGGAGTTCCACGTCGACGACGAGAACCAGGCCGCGTCGATGTGCTACACGAGCGGCACGACGGGCAACCCCAAGGGCGTCGTCTACAGCCACCGCTCGACGTGGCTGCACACCGCGGGTGTGATGATGGCCGACAGCCTGGGGGCCTGCGAGCGCGACACGATCATGCCCGTGGTGCCCATGTTCCACGCCAACGCATGGGGGCTGGCCCATGCCGGCGTGGCCAGCGGCGCCGACCTGGTGATGCCGGGCCCGGACCTCTCGCCGGCTGCGCTGGTCCGCCTCATCGAGACCCAGCGCGTCACGGTGGCCGCCGGGGTGCCCACCATCTGGATGGGGGTGCTCGATGCCGTCGACGGCCACGACGTCTCCAGCCTGCGGGCCATCCCGTGCGGCGGCTCGGCCGTGCCCAAGGTCCTCTCCGAGGCCTACCGGGCCAAGCTGGGGATGCCCATCCTCCAGGCGTGGGGCATGACCGAGACGAGTCCGGTGGCCTCGATCTGTCGCATCAAGTCGACCCTCGACCACCTCACCGAGGACGCCAAGGCCGACCTGCGAGCCAGCATCGGGCTGATCGCCCCGGGTGTCGACTTCCGGGTGGTCGACCAGGCCACCGGCGAGGCCGTGCCGTGGGACGGCGTCAGCCGGGGCGAGCTGCAGGTGGCCGGGCCCTGGATCGCCCGCGAGTACTACGACGACGATCGCTCCGGGGACTCCTTCACCGACGACGGGTGGCTCCGGACCGGCGACGTGGTCACCTGCGACACCGAGGGGTACCTGCGCATCGTCGACCGCACCAAGGACGTGGTGAAGTCGGGCGGCGAGTGGATCTCGTCGGTCGAGCTCGAGAACGAGATCATGGGTCACCCGTCGGTGGCCGAAGCAGCCGTCATCGGGGTCCGTCATCCCAAGTGGGGCGAGCGTCCGCTGGCCTGCGTGGTGGTGAAGCCGGACGAGAGCGTCACCAAGGACGAGCTGCTCGGCTTCCTCGACGGCAAGGTGGCCAAGTGGTGGCTGCCCGACGACGTGGTCTTCATCGACGAGGTCCCCAAGACCTCGGTGGGCAAGTTCTCCAAGCGCGACCTGCGTGACCGCTTCGCCGACCACGAGCTGCCCACCAGCTGATTCGGGTCGGGCCCCGGGGTCCGGGTTCGTGGAGCCCGTACCGTGAGCCATAGCCTGGCGGTGTGTACCGGTTCCTGGTGTCCCCCCGCTGGATCCTGTCGCACCTCTTCGTCGCCGCCTGCGTGGTCGCCATGGTGGCCGCCGGCATCTGGCAGCTCGACCGCCTCGACGAACGGCGCGCTGCCAACCGCCTGGTCGTGGCCGCTCAGGAGGAGCGCCCGGCGCCGGTCACCGAGCTGGTCCCCGAGGGGACGTCGGCGTCGGCCGACGACGTGGATGCCGTGCAGTACCGCACGGCGACCGTCACCGGCACCTACCTCGTCGACGGTCAGGTGCTGGTGCGGAACCGCACCTACGAGGGAGCACCCGGGTACTGGGTGTTGACGCCCCTGGTGCAGGCCGACGGCACGGCCGTGGTGGTCAACCGGGGCTGGGTCCCCTTCGACGTCCAGCCCGACGGCCCCTGGGACCGCTTCGCCCCACCGGCCGGGCCCGTCACCGTCACCGGCCTCGTGCGCCCACCCCAGGTGCGCGACACCGGGGGCATCGTGTCGAGCCCCGAGGACCCCGCCGAGGGGGTGCTGCGCACCCTGTCGAGGGTCGACGTGGCCCGTCTCGACCAGCAGGTCGACGTGGCCCTGCTGCCCCTCTACCTGGACCTGCGGGCCCAGGAGCCGCCCCAGCCCGAGTCGGTGCCGGTGCCGGTGCCCGCTCCGCAGCTCGACGAAGGACCGCACCTCGGGTACGCCGGGCAGTGGTTCATCTTCGCCGCGCTCACGGTCGTGGTGTACCCGTTGCTGCTGCGACGGGTGGCGCGCAACCGGGCCGCGGCTCGCCGCTCGGAGGACGACACCGATCCCGGAGACGACGGGGGACCGGGTGGCCATGGTCCAGGGGGCGACCCGACCCCGGGCGCCAGCCCGGTGGCCGCTGCAGTCGACCACGCCAGGCCCGTCGCCGGCGCGGCTCCGACGGCTGCCGGTGCCCGTCGGGCAGGCCCGGCCGGCTGATGGCCCCGACGACCCCGGCGGACGGGTCCGGGAGGGACCGGCCCGACGAACGGCGGATCCGCTTCTACCGGGCCGCCGTCGACTGTGTCGATGTGGCCGGCCTCGACGCCACGTCCGTCGAGGACGTGGCCCGCGCCGCCGGGTCGTCACGCGCCACGCTGTATCGGGTCTTCCCGGGGGGCCGCCAGCAGCTGATCACCGAGACGGTGACCTGGGAGGTCGCCCGGTTCTTCGCCCGGATCGAGTCGGCGGTGGCCGACGAGCCCGACCTGGCATCGAAGCTCTCCACCGGTCTGGTCGTGGGGCACCGGGCGCTCGACCAGCACGCGCTCCTGCAGCGGCTGCTGCGCACCGAACCCGAAGCGGTGCTCTCCGAGCTGTCCGTGGCCACCTCGTTGGTGCTGGGTGCCATCGTCGACTACCTCGGTGCGCTCCTCGACCGAGCCCGCCGCGACGGGGTCGTGCGTGCCGACTGCGACGTCCCCGAGGCGGCCGAGCACCTGGCCCGCCTCTACCTCTCCTACCTCGGCAGCCCCGGACGCTGGGACCTCGACGACCCGGCCGCGGTGGGTCGCCTGGTCGAGTCGCAGTTCCTCGCCGGCGTGCGAGCCGTCCCGGCGTAGTCGTCCTCTCCTGTCCACCGGGCTCCGGGGGTCCGGGCTCGCGGGGTCCCGCGCCCCGGGCGCAGGTCGGCTCCGGCCGACCCCTGAGACAGATCGGGCAGCGATGTCTTGCTCTGAGACATCGATGGGCATAGTGTCTCACGTGCGATGGATGTCACAGCGCCTGCTCCGAACCCGGTCGCCCCCACCGTCGACGTCTTCGGCACGACCCTCGAGGAGCGGGTCCTGCTCGCCGCCCGCGACTGCATCGGGGCCAAGGGCCTGCGCGACACCACTGTCGACGACATCGCGGTGGCGGCGGGCTGCGGGCGGGCCAGCATCTACCGGCTGTTCCCCGGCGGACGACGCGGGCTGCTGCTGGCCATGGTCCACGCCGAGGTGGAAGCGCTGCTCGAGGGCCTCGCCGACACCGTCGACGCCGCGGCCGACCTGCCCACCGCGGTGGCCGAGGCCGTGCACGCCGCCGCCTCCGCCTTGGCGGTGCACCCGGTGCTGCAGCGTTCCCTCGTCGAGGACCCCGGATCCGTCCTGCCCTACATCTCCTTCGACGGCGCCGCCCCTCTCTACGCCCGGGTGGCGGCATGGGGCCGTGACCACCTCGCCCGCTTCGTGGGCCCCGACGACGCCGAGGCCGTGGGGGAGTGGGCGGCGCGCATCGTGCTCGGCCACCTCCACCAACCCAGCACCCGGTTCGACCTCACCGACCCGGCGTGCGTGCGCCACCTCGTCGACGCGTACCTCGTGCCCGGCGTCCGCGCCGGAGCCCTCGCATGAGCCCTCCCTACGCCGTCCGCTTCGCTCTCACCGCCGTGACCCGCTCGAGTCCGCTCGCCAGGAGATCCCCATGACCAGCACCGAACGCCTCATCGGCCGGACCGAGGTCGACGACCTCGACGCCATCCTCGGCATCACCAACGATGACGTCGACGCGGTGGCGCACACCGTGGCCAACAACGCCGAGTCCATCTTCACCTGGGACTACGAGAAGGGCGCCCGGCCGGCGCTGGAGAAGCTCTACGAGAAGGCCAAGAGCTCGCAGTGGAACGGTGAGACCGACCTGCCCTGGGAGCTCGACGTCGACCAGGAGGCCGTCGTCGTGGCCAACGCCGCGGCCAACAACCGGGGCGCCAACCTCGACGTCTCCGGGACCTTCTTCGAGTCGTGGGGCGACAAGGAGTGGACCGAGCTCGGCATCCAGTCCCAGAACTGGATCCTGAGCCAGTTCATGCACGGCGAGCAGGGCGCGCTGATCTGCACCGCCAAGATCGTCGAGACGGTGCCCTGGATCGACGCCAAGTACTACGCCGCCACCCAGGTCATGGACGAGGCCCGCCACGTCGAGGTGTTCGCCAAGTACCTGAACGAGAAGCTCTCGGGCAGCTACCCGGTCAACGCCCACCTGCGGCTCCTGCTCGACGACATCGTCGCCGACCCCCGATGGGACATGACGTACCTGGGGATGCAGATCATGGTGGAGGGCCTGGCCCTCGCCGCGTTCGGCTTCATGCACCAGATGACCACCGAACCGCTGCTCAAGCAGCTGCTGCGCTACGTCATGAGCGACGAGGCCCGGCACGTGGCCTTCGGGGTGCTGTCGCTCAAGGAGTACTACGCCGAGCTCGACGCCGCCGAGATCCGTGAGCGCCAGGAGTTCGCGTACGAGGCCGCCGTGCGCATGCGCGACCGCTTCTTGCAACAAGAGGTCTGGGAGCGCATGGGCGTCGACGTCAAGGAGGCCGTCTCGGTGGCCATGCGCGGGCCCGACCAGCTGCTGTTCCAGCAGATGCTGTTCTCCAAGATCGTGCCCAACTGTCGCAAGCTCGGCCTGCTCGACGCCGGCGACGGTTGGCTGCGCACCAAGTTTACCGAGCTCGGCGTGATCGAGTTCGAGAACCTCGTCGACACCGGCGAGGAGTACGAGGACTTCGCCCTCGCCACCAGCGAGGTCCGCCCGGCCTAGCGGCGTCGTTCTCCCAGGTCACGATCGTGTGAACCCGCTCCGGGGCCGTCGGTGGCACTGGTACATTCGGCGCCATGCCACGCTTCGGTCCGGTGATCACCGCCATGATCACACCGTTCGACGAGACCGGTGCGGTCGACCACGACGGCGCCGCCGTGCTGGCCCGCCACCTGGTCGAGCAGGGCAACGACGCGCTCGTGGTGAGCGGCACCACCGGTGAGGTGTCGTGCCTCGACGATGCCGAGCAGGTCGCCCTGTGGCACACGGTGCGCGAGGCCGTCGACGTCCCCATCATGGTGGGCAGCGGCACCAACGACACCCGCCACGCAGGTGAGCTCACCGCCCGGGCAGCCGGTGCGGGCATGGACGGCGTCCTCGTGGTCACCCCGTACTACAACCGCCCGTCGCAGGCCGGTATCGAGGCCCACTTCCGCCACGTGGCCTCCTGCACCGAGCTCCCGATGGTGATCTACGACATCCCGGTGCGCACCGGCCGCAAGGTCAGCACCGAGGTGCTGTTGCGGTTGGCCCGTGAGGTGCCCAACATCCTCGGGGTGAAGGACGCCGCCGGGAACCCCGGCGAGACCGCCCGTCTGATCGCCCAGGCGCCCGACGGCTTCGAGGTCTACAGCGGCGACGACCCGCTCACCCTGCCGCTGCTGGCGGTCGGTGCGGTCGGGGTCATCGGGGTGGCCACCCACTGGTGCGCCCCGGTCATGGCCGACATGTTCGCCGCCTACGCCAAGGGCGATGTCGCCCGGGCCACCGAGCTGAACGCCCGTATGGTCGAGAGCTACGCCTACGAGACCGGCGACGACGCGCCCAACCCGGTGCCGACCAAGGCCATGTTGCGGGCGCTCGGCCTGCCGGCCGGGGAGTGCCGACCCCCGTTGGGCCCCACGCCCGAGGGCCTCGAAGCCCGGGCCCTCGAGGTCCACCGGCGGCTCTACAAGGCGTGACCACCGGCTCCTGCGCCGGCTGCGAACCGCTCGTGCCGGGGGACGTTTTCCGGTGCACCCGGGACGGCCGATAGCCTCACGGCCCTATGCCCGACGTGCCCGTCGCCCTCTCGTCCAACCCCCGCAGCACCGAGCCCGAGCGGCCCCGGCTCAGCCCCGAGGAGGCCCGCCGGGCCATCCGAGGCGCCGAGGCGGCCCTGCTCGACGAACGCCGCCAGCTCACCCACGACGAGCTCTCGGCGTTGGCCGACGTCCCCGACGCGTCGGTGCCCGCCCTGGCCGCCCTCGCCCACGAGGTGCGCCTGGCGTGGTGCGGCGACACCGTCGAGGTGGAAGGCATCCTGTCGGCCAAGACGGGCGGCTGCCCCGAGGACTGCCACTTCTGCAGCCAGTCCTCCAAGTTCGAGTCCGCCGTCCAGGCCACCCCGTTCCTCGACACGACCGACGTGCTGGCCGCCGCCCGCGAGACCGCGGCCCTCGGCGCCAGCGAGTTCTGCATCGTGCTGGCCATCCGTGGTCCTGACGAACGCACCATGCAGCGAGTGCTCGAGCTGGTGCCGCTGGTGCAGGAGGAGACGGGCCTCAACGTGGCGGTCAGCGCCGGGGTGCTCACCCCCGAGCAGGCCAAGCGCTTCGCCGACGGTGGCGTGCACCGCTACAACCACAACCTCGAGACCGCCGAGTCGTTCTTCCCCGAGGTCGTCACCACCCACTCGTGGGCCGAGCGGTTCGACACCTGCCAGCTCGTGCGCAACGAGGGCATGGAGCTGTGCTGTGGCGTGCTGCTGGGCATGGGCGAGTCCGTCGAGCAGCGCCTCGAGCTCATCGGCCAGCTCCGCGCCGTCGAGCCGGCCGAGGTCCCGCTCAACTTCTTGAACCCCCGTCCCGGCACCCCGTTCGCCGGGCGGCCGCTCGTCGAGCCCCTCGAGGCGCTGCGCTGGATCGCCCTGTTCCGCCTGGGTCTGCCGTCGGTCATCCTGCGCTACGCCGGCGGCCGCGAGGTCACCCTCCGCGAGCTGCAGGCCCTCGGCCTCACCGCCGGCATCAACGCCTTGATCGTGGGCAACTACCTCACCACCCTGGGCCGCTCGCCCGACGAGGACCTCCAGATGCTCGAGGACCTCGCCATGCCCATCGGGGCGCTCTCCAAGGCCATCTGAGCCTGGTCCGCCCGTGGACGTCGCCGGGTTCTGCATCTGGTGTGGCGCGAGCCTGGCCACCCATCCCGCCCGTCCGTGCCGGCGCGCCCTCGACCCGCCCCGCTTCTGCCCCACCTGTGGGCGTCGTCTGCGGGTGAAGGTCCACCCGGCCGGATGGGACGCCGACTGCCGCGACCACGGCCCCCTTCCGGCCTGACGGGCACAGGCGTACAGGGGCACAGGAACGCTCCCGCACCGAAGCACGAGAGGCGCCGCAGCACGACGACGCCCAGGTCTAGGCAGACCGGCTACGACCGGGACCAACCGGACCGTGACCGTGGCTCTCGGGTGGTCAGACCGGAGGGCAGCTCTGGGTCTCCGGCACGGGCGGACCGACCGGCTGGTAGGGGTCCGGGGCCGGCTCGCCGGCGAAGCGGTCGTCGATCCAGCGCAACATGTCCCCCGACGACGGCAGGACGACACCGGCGTGGCTCTGGCCCGGGTACACCCACCGCTGCACGACCTGGCCGATCTCGCACAGCTGGTCGAACAACAAGGCGCTGGAGGCCACCGGGATCTGCTCGTCCTCGCCACCTTGGATGATGAGCAGCGGGGCGTCTCGGGCGGTGTCGAAGGACCCGGGGTCGTTGGCGACGAGGAGCTCGTTCCAGGCGGGGACGTCGGCGGGATCGGCCAGCTGGAGGGCGGCGAAGTCCTCGATGCCGGCTGCGGCCTCGCGGAGCTCGGCGGTGCAGCCCTCGTCGACGTTGTCGAGGAACTCGAGGCCTTCGGGGGTGAGGACCTCGTCGAGCGGTGCCGCCTCGTCGCCATAGGCGGCGTTGAGGCCGGCCGCGGCCATGGCGATGTAGTAGCGGAAGGGGCTGGTCTGCAGGGCGGCGTTGATGAGCAGCAGCTGCGACGGCGGGGCACCGGCCACCACCCCGACCTGCTCGAGCTCGGGCGCCCACTGCTCACCGATCTCGAGGGTGAACATGGCGGCGTGGCCGCCCTGGGAGTGGCCCCACACCAGGTAGCGGTCGCTGAGGTCGAGGTCGGCATCGAGGTCCTCGGCGGCCCGGACGATGTCGATGGTGCCCCGGGCTTCGCTCTCGCCGGCGATGTAGGGGTGCCGGCCCGGCGTGCCCATCCCCTCGTAGTCGGTGGCGGTGACGACGTAGCCCCGCTCGAGTAGGGGGTTGGCCAGCACGGCCAGGTCCGCCGGCTCCAGCGAGGGGGCGCACTGGTCGGCGATGCCGGTGGTGCCGTGGGCCCAGCTGATGATCGGCCACCCGCCGTCGGGTGCCGGGCCTTCGGGAGCCATCACCATCCCGGTGACGGCGATGTCGTCGCCGCGGGTGGACTCGGAGTGGTACATCACCCGCCAGGTGGTGCCGTCGATCTCCGGGACCTCGAGGCGCTCGGCGGCGATCAGGTCACCCGGTTCCCCGGCCGGAAGGGGATCGGGCACCCCGTAGAACGCCGGCAGCCCGTCGGGCGGTGCGAGGGTGGACGGCGTCGTGGCTGCGGCGGTGGTGCCCGGGTCGTCGGTGGTGGTGGTGGCGTCGTCGTCGTCGGACGAGCATGCGCCCATCACCAGGGTCAGCGCCACGGCTGCCCCCAGCAGGCGCGCCACTCGCGTCGGTCCCCGTCTCGGCATGGTCGATCCCCCCTGGTGGTCACCGGCACGCTACCGGGGCGTCACCGGGCCCGAGGTACCCGAGCGGACACCTCCTCGGGAATCGTTCACGGTCCGCGCCCGCGGCCGACGAGGCCGGTAACCTCACCTCTGGCGCGCGGAGTGGGGCCCCGAACGGAACGCGCACGCCTGTGGCCACGAAACAAGGATCCAAGACGAGCCGGTCGAGTTCGGGCCGCACCTCCTCCACTGCGTCCAGCCGCGGTTCGGGGTCGTCTCGTCGCACGACCAAGACCACCAAGACCACCAAGGGTGCCGCCGCGCCCAAGGGCCGTCCGTCCACTGCGGCGCGCCGCCCGGGCCCGAACCCCCTGCGGCGGGCGTTCGACGGCCACGGCCACGACGTGTGGGGCGTGGCCCTCATCGCCCTCGGCCTGCTCACCGCCCTCGGCGTGTACGCCGACCTCGCCGGTCCGGTGGGCCGGGGCCTGTCCGACGCCTTCGGCGCGCTGGTGGGCGACCTGCGCCTGCTGGCGCCGGTCGCCCTGCTCGTGGGCGGCGCCTTGTTGGTGCGCGGGCCGCGCGACGACGACGATCCGGTGCGGTGGCGACGGGCCCGCATGGCCGTCGGGTCCGCGGTCATCGTGGTCGCCGCCGCCGGCTTGTTGCACCTGACCCAGGGGAGCCCCGAGCTCGGCGACCCCCTCGACGACGTCATCGATGCGGGCGGCCACCTCGGCATGCTGGTCGGCGGTCCCCTCGAGGCCCTCCTGTCGCTGTGGGGGGCCGCGCTCGTCCTCGTCGCCGTGGGCATCATCGGGTTGGTGGTGCTCACGGGCATGCCCATCCGCACCGCCGCCAACAAGACCGCCGAGTCGGTGAAGCCGGTGCGCCACGTGGTGCGGCGCGGCGTCGACTCGCTCTTCGAGCTGGGCTCCGACGACGCGGTCGTGGACCTCACCGACGATCGTCCCGCCCTCTTCGACGGTGCCCTCGACGACGACGAGCCGCCCCGGCGGCGCCGCCGCAGGAACGCAGACCCCACGGGCGACGAGACCGACCCCGACGCGCCGGCCGACGACCCCGGCGGCCTGCAGGTCTTCATCGCCGGGGAGGACGACGAGCTGCTCGGGGACCTGGTCGATCCCGAGGAGCTCGACGCCATCCTCGATCCCGACGCGCACAGCGACGACGCCGACGGCCCGGTCCTGCACGTCCCCACCGCCGAAGAGGTGCCGACCGAGGTGGAGCAGCTGGCCATGCCCGTGGGGCCGGCCGTGCGCCCGAACCCCTGGAAGCTCCCCCCGATGAAGCTCCTCGATCGCTCCGAACGCCAGGAGGTCGACCGGGCCCTGGTCGAGGAGCGCGGTCGCACGCTCGAGAGCGCCCTCGCCGAGCACGGGGTGGAGACCCGCCTGGTCGGCATGGTGGTCGGCCCCACCGTCACCCGCTACGAGCTCGAGCTCGCCCCCGGGGTGAAGGTCGCCCGGGTCACCAGCCTGCACAAGGACATCGCCTACGCCATGGCGGCCGCCGACGTGCGCATCCTGGCCCCGATCCCCGGCAAGCAGGCCATCGGCGTGGAGGTGCCCAACGACAACCGCCAGCTGGTGGCGGTCGGCGACATCCTGGCCTCCCCCGAGGCCAAGGCGGCCACCAACCCCCTCGAGGTCGCCATCGGGCGCGACATCAACGGCCGCTCGGTGATGGCCGACCTGGCCAAGATGCCCCACATCCTCATCGCCGGGGCCACCGGCGCGGGCAAGTCCTCGAGCCTCAACTCGCTGCTCACGTCCATCCTCATGCGCTCGACCCCCGACCAGGTGCGCCTCATCCTGGTGGACCCCAAGCGGGTGGAGATGGGGCAGTACAACCGACTTCCCCACCTGCTCACCCAGGTCGTCACCAACCCCAAGAAGGCCGCCAACGCCCTCTCCTGGGCGGTCAAGGAGATGGAACGCCGCTACGACCTGCTCAGCGAGGTCGGCTTCCGCGACATCAACGGCTACAACGCGGCCTACGACCGCGGCGACGTCGTCGACGACCCCCTCGAGGGGCGCGAATACCACCGCCTGCCCTACATCCTCGTGGTGGTCGACGAGCTGGCCGACCTCATGATGGTGGCGGCCCGCGACGTGGAGGAGTCGATCCAGCGCATCGCGGCGATGGCCCGCGCCGTGGGCATCCACCTCGTGATCGCCACCCAGCGGCCGTCGGTGAACGTCATCACCGGCGTCATCAAGGCCAACGTGCCCGCCCGTCTGGCCTTCGCCGTGGCCAGCCTGGCCGACAGTCGGGTGATCCTCGACCAGGCCGGCGCCGAGAAGCTCCTGGGCAAGGGCGACATGCTCCTGCTCGGCCCCACCTCGAGCGTGGCCCAGCGCATCCAGGGGGCGTGGGTCACCGAGGCCGAGGTCCGCAACGTGGTGGCCTACTGGCGTCGCCAGTCGCCCGAGGTCAGCTACGACGACGATGCCGTGCAGGGCAACGACGAGAGCTCGTCGGGGTCGCCGGGAGCCACCACCGGCAGCGGCGGGGGCAGCGGCGACGACGACGACGAGGAGCTGGTGCGCCAGGCCATGGAGCTCATCGTGCGCTCGCAGCTCGGCTCCACCTCCATGCTGCAGCGCAAGCTGCGGGTGGGCTTCGCCCGCGCCGGTCGCCTCATGGACCTCCTCGAGCAGCGGGGTGTGGTCGGACCGTCGGAGGGCTCCAAGGCCCGGGCGGTGCTCATGACGCCGGAGGAGCTCGATGAGCTCCTCGGCGGTGACGCCTGACCCCCGGCGTCGCCTCCGTCCGACACGGCCTGCGCCCTCGGTGGTAGACCGCGGCATGGCCGAGAACCTCCCCGTCGCCGCTGACGCCGTCATCCTCGCCACCGGGCTGCGGTTCCCCGAAGGCCCCGTGGCGCTCGACGACGGATCGCTCTTCGTCGTGGAGGTCGCGGGGGAGTGCGTGACCCGCGTCGGCGCCGACGGCACCACCACCCGGGTGGCCGACGTGCCCGGGGGTCCCAACGGAGCCGCTTCGTGCGGCGAGGGGCTCCTGTTGTGCAACAACGGCGGCTTCTTCGCGTGGCACGACATCGACGGGATGGTCGTGCCCGGCCCGACCCCGGCGACCTGGACCGGCGGCAGCATCGACCGGGTGGACCTCGCCACCGGGTCGGTCACCACCGTGTGGGATCGCCTCGACGAGCGCCTCCAGGCCCCCAACGACCTCGTGCTCGACGGCCACGGCGGGGTGTGGTTCACCGACCACGGGGTCCGCCAGGAGGAGGGCTCGGGCAACGCCCACCTCCCGTCGGTGCTGTACGGGACGACCGACGGCGGCGACCTGCGCGGCGCGGTCGTGGGCCTCGATGCGGCCAACGGCATCGGCCTGTCCCCGGCGGGCGACGAGCTCTACGCGGCCGAGACCCACACGGGCCGCCTCTGGGCCTGGCCGGTGGTGGCACCCGGCTCCCTCGGGCGCCACGACGACGGGGTGGGGCCCCACGGCGGCCGGCTGCTGTTCGACGCCCCCGAAGGGCACCTGTTCGACTCCCTCGCCGTCGACGCTGCCGGAGCGGTGGTGGTGGGCACGCTGGCCGCCGGCGGGCTCACCGTGGTCGACCCGTCGTCGCGGGAGGCCGCCTTCATCGCCCTGCCCGATCCCCTGATCACCAACGTGTGCTTCACCCTCGACGGCCTCGGGGCCTTCTGCACCGGGTCGGGCACCGGGGTCGTGATGGTGCTGCCGTGGCCCCGGCCGGGCACGCCCCTGGCGAGCTGAGCACCCTCGGTCACCACGGCTGGCCGGGCCGGTACCGTGCGGCGGATGCGGTGGGACGTGCACGGCGAGCGCTCGCTCTACGAGAGCGACTGGATGAGCCTCCGACTGGTCGACGTCGAGGTGCCGGGCGGTCCCCGCTTCGACCACCACGTCCTGCGCCTGCCCAACCACGCGGCGGGGACGGTGATCCACGACGTCGACACCGACCGTGTGCTGTTGCTGTGGCGACATCGCTTCATCACCGACTCGTGGGGCTGGGAGATCCCCGCCGGCAACCTCGACCCGGGCGAGACGCCCCGAGCGGGCGCCGAGCGCGAGGCGCTCGAGGAGACCGGGTGGGCCCCCCGGGCGCTGCGACCGCTCACCAGCTACCACCCCATGGCCGGCGCAGTGGACCAGACCTTCCACCTCTTCGTGGCCGCCGGAGCGGACCGTCGGGGAGAGCCCACCGACCCGGGGGAGTCCGAACGGGTCGAGTGGGTCCCGACGGCGGAGGTGCGCACCGCCCTCACCGACGGGCGGGTCACCGAGGGCATGTCGCTCACCGCGCTCGCCCTCGCCCTGCTCACCGGGTCCCTCGACCGCCGCTGACGTCGGGCCGGCGGCCGTGAGGGGTGCCACCGGGCGCGGCCTAGCATGGGCTCCCATGGCCGGGCGCTTCTGGATCGAGACTCTCGGGTGCCCGAAGAACCACGTCGACTCCGACAAGTTGGCGGGCACGTTCCTCGCCGACGGCTACCAGCCGGCCTCCGGGCCGGACGACGCCGACGTCGTCGTGGTCAACACCTGTGCCTTCGTCGAGGATGCCCGCCAGGAATCCGTCGACACCATCCTCGGCCTCGACGACGTGCGGCGCGACGGCGCCCGCCTCGTCGTCACCGGGTGCATGGCCGAGCGCTACGGCACCGAGCTGGCCGAGGCCCTCCCCGAGGCCGACGCCGTCGTGGGCTTCGGCGTGCCGGTCACCCTGGGTCGCAAGCCCTCCGACACCGACCCCGGAGCCGCCCCGCTGCCCACCTTCGATCTGCTCAACCTGCCCCGCCCCCCTTCGTCGGCCCCGTGGGCGTACGTCAAGGTGGCCGAGGGGTGCGATCGGGCCTGCGGGTTCTGCGCCATCCCGTCGTTCCGGGGCAAGCAGCGGTCCCGGGCCATGGACGACGTCCTCGCCGAGGTCGACGCCCTCGGCGCCCGGGAGATCGTGCTGGTGGCCCAGGACCTGGCCGCCTACGGCCGCGACCAGGGTGTCGGCGAGCGCTCCATCGTGGCGCTCGTCGACGCGGTGGCGGCCCGGGTCGACCGCACCCGGCTGCTCTACCTGTACCCCTCCGACCTCACCGACGAGCTCATCGACGCAGTGGGTCGCACCGGGGTGCCGTACTTCGACCTCTCCCTGCAGCACGTCTCACCTCCGCTCATGCGGCGGATGCGCCGATGGGGCGACGGGGAGCGCTTCCTGCGCCGCATCGCCGACATCCGCGCACGCGAGCCGGAGGCCACCTTCCGGTCGAACTTCATCGTCGGCTACCCGGGGGAGACCGAGGACGACCACGACGCCCTGCTGGCCTTCGTCGAAGAGGCCCAGCTCGACTGGTGCGGCTTCTTCGCCTACTCCCGCGAAGAGGGAACGCACGCCGCCGGCCTCGACGGCGTGGTGGCCGAGAGCCTCGTGGCCGAGCGCCTGGCCGAGCTCCGTGAGCGTCAGGACGACATCACCGCAGCTCGACGTGACCAATTGATCGGGTCGGTGGTCGAAGTCCTCGTGGACGCTCCCGGCCAGGCCCGCTCGCACCGTGAAGCCCCGGAGATCGACGGCATCGTGGTGGTGCCCGACACCATGGCCGTCGGCACCGTCGAGGCCGTCCGGGTGGTCGACGCCCTCGGACCGGACCTGGTGGCCGAGCCCCTCGCCGCCGTGGAGGCGGTCCCCGCAGTGGGTGGGGCCCGGCGATGAGCGAGCAGGGTCCCCGACGCGAGACGGACGCGCACGAGGGCTCCGGCGAGCACCGGGTGGTGGGCGTGGGCGCCCTCGCCGGCGAGTCCGGCTTCGGCCCGTCGGCGCTGGCCACCCCGGCCAACGCCGTCACCGTGGTGCGTCTCTTGGTGTCACCGTTGCTCTTCGCCATGATCAGCGATCGCCCCAGCGGCTGGCTGGTCTGGTTCGTGTGGACGGTGCTGTCGCTCACCGACGGCGTCGACGGGTGGGTGGCCCGCCGCTACGGCACCACCCGCAGCGGCGCCTTCCTCGACCCGCTGGCCGACAAGGTGCTGGTGCTCGGGGCCATGTTCTCGCTGGTCGCGGTCGACCGCTTCCCCGTCTGGCCGGTCGCCCTCATCGCCGTGCGCGAGGTCGCCATCAGCCTCTACCGGGTCTACTGGGGTCGCCGGGGCCTGGCCGTTCCCGCCCGGCGCAGCGCCAAGGCCAAGACCCTCGTGCAGTCGCTCGCCGTGGGGGCCGTCCTCATGCCGCCGCTCACCGACCTCACCTGGCTGGCCGACGGCCTGCTGTACCTGGCCGCCGCCCTGGCCGTGATCAGCGGGGCCCAGTACGTCCTCGACGGCCGCAGCGCGGCGACCACGCTCGGCGACCGCTCCGACCTGGCCCCCTGAGCACGGGCCGGGGCCCGTCGGGTGGGCGCTACATTCGCCGGTTCGGGGACCAGGGGAGGACCTACCGGTGAACTGTGAAGTCGTGGCCGTCGGCACCGAGCTGTTGCTGGGCCAGATCGTGGACACCAACTCGTCGTGGATCGGCGAGCAACTGGCGCTGGCCGGCATCGACAGCTACCTGCAGACCAAGGTGGGCGACAACTGGGGCCGGATCCGCACGGCGATCAGCGACGCACTCGAGCGCAGCGACGCCGTCATCGTCTGCGGCGGCCTCGGCCCCACCCAGGACGACATCACCCGCGACGTGATCGCCGAGGTCATGGGCGTCCCCCTCGAGGAGGACCCCGAGGTCGTCGAACGGCTCATGGAGATCTTCGGATCCCACGGGCGCACCATGCCGGCCAACAACCTGCGCCAGGCCATGGTGCCGGTGGGTGCCACCCGCATCGCCCAGCAGCCCGGCACCGCCCCCGGGCTCATCTGCCCCGTGGGCGACAAGGTCGTCTTCGCCGTGCCCGGCGTCCCCTACGAGATGAAGGAGATGGTCACCGGCACGGTGCTGCCCGAGCTGCGCCGCCGCGCCGGCGACACCGGGGCGCTGCGCAGCCGCACGCTGCGCACCTGGGGCCAGTCCGAGTCGGGTCTGGCCGAGATCCTCGCCCCGCGCATCGACGAGCTCGACCAGCAGGGCCACGCCACCATCGCCTTCCTGGCCAGCGGCATCGAGGGCCTCAAGGTGCGGGTCACGGCCAAGGCCGACACCGGCGAGGAGGCCGACGCCGTGCTCGAGCGCGAGGTCGAGCTGCTCACCGAGGTCCTGGGCGACATCGTCTTCTCCACCGACGACGACACCATGGAGGTGGTCGTCAACGACCTGCTGCGCACGGCCGGACTCAGCGTGGGGGTGGCCGAGTCGCTCACCGGGGGCTTGGTGGCGTCCCGCCTCACCGCCGCCCCCGGAGCCAGCGACGTGGTGCGTGGGGGCGTGGTGGCCTACGCCAGCGACGTGAAGTTCGACCTGCTCGGTGTCCCCGAGGGTCCCGTGGTCACCGAGGAGTGCGCGGCCGCCATGGCCGAGGGCATCTGCCGGGTGGTGGGCAGCGACGTGGGCCTGGCCACCACCGGGGTGGCCGGCCCGACGGCCCAGGAGGGGGTCCAACCGGGGACGGTGTTCATCGCCAGCCACCTCGACGGTGTCACCGAGACCGCCATGATGCGCCTTCCCGGTGGACGCGACCAGGTCGCCCAGTACACGGTCATCTCGCTGCTCGATCACCTCAGGCGGCGCCTGCTCGCCCGCTGATCACCCGCCGAGGGCCACCTCGGCCACCAGCTCGTGGCGCGCCCCGTCGGGGTGCAGGGTGCTGCGGTACAGGCGCACCGCGCCCACTTCGAAGGCGGCCGACACCGCGGTGCCGGTGACCCCGCACGCGGCCCGGGCCTTGAGCCGGGCCAGGGTGAGGTGGCCCCGGAAACGATGGTCCGGAGGAACGCCGACGTGGATGGTGGCCTCCTCGACGGCGCCGGCCAAGTCGTCGAGACCGGAAACCGGCAGGCACACGACGGTGCGGCCGAGCCGGGACACTCTGGGCCCGATCGTCGCCGTCGCTCGCGGGGCCCGGAGCCGGGCCAGCGCCGCCACCGCCGCGCGCTCGTCGGCCTCACCGAGGAAGCGCAGGGTGACGTGCCACTGGTCGGGCGGGACCCAGCGCACCCCGGGGCCTTCGGGTCGGGGCACCACCTCGGTGAGGGCGTGGCGCACCTGGTCGGGCGGGTCGACCGCCACGAAGAGCCGGGACACCGGGGCCCGGGGGGTCGTCCGAGTCAGGTTCAGGCGTCGGTGCCGGTGGCGGCGTCGAGGCGCAGCGAGGCCGAGTTCATGCAGTACCGCAGGCCGGTGGGGGCCGGGCCGTCGTCGAAGACGTGACCGAGGTGGGCCCCGCAGGTGGCGCACACGGCCTCGGTGCGCACCATGCCGTGGGAGCTGTCGGTGCGGGTCTCCACCGCGCCCTCGTCCACCGCGGTCCAGAAGCTGGGCCACCCGGTGCCGGAGTCGAACTTGGTGTCGGAGGTGAACAGCGGGGTGTCGCAGACGATGCAGCGGTAGACGCCCTCGTCGTGGCAGTCCCAGTAGGTGCCGGTGAACGCCCGCTCGGTGCCCTGCTGCTGGGTGACCTGGTACTGCTCGGGGGTGAGGCGACGGCGCAGCTCGGCGTCGCGCTCGGTGGGGTCGGCGGGGAGGGGCTGGCTCATGGCGGCACTCCTGGAGGCGAGCGGGGGACGTCTCCCGTCACCGTAGCGACAGCACCCGGTGATGCGGGGCTCGGGGTCCGAGGCAGGGGTGGAGCCGGTCCGTCGCGGTCTCCGGTGCGAGGGTCCTTGATCCGAACGGCTGTTCGTACTTACACTGCTGTGGTTCGCACGGCGCCAGAGAGCTCGGCGGCACTGTCCCACCCCCTTCGTAGGGTGACCACATCGCCGAGGCCACCCCGCCCGGCCCTCCCGTCGCATCCGACGCACGACGCATCCCAACGCAAGAGACGTACACGGCGAGACCGCCACGAGACCCGAGGAGACAACGGTGGAGCGAGACAAGGCACTCGACATGGCCCTCGGCCAGATCGAGAAGCAGTTCGGCAAGGGTTCGGTCATGAAGATGGGCGACAAGACCTCGATGGGGGTCGAGACGGTGTCGACCGGCGCCCTCGCCCTCGACCTGGCCCTCGGTGTCGGGGGGCTCCCCCGTGGGCGCGTCACCGAGATCTACGGCCCGGAGTCCTCGGGCAAGTCCACCCTCGCCATGCACGTGGTGGCCGAGGCTCAGCGCAACGGGGGCATCTGCGCCTACGTCGACGCCGAGCACGCCATGGACCCGGTCTACGCCAAGAACATCGGTGTCGACATCGACGAGCTGCTCATCTCCCAGCCCGACACCGGCGAGCAGGCCCTCGAGATCACCGACATGTTGGTTCGCTCGGGTGCTCTCGACGTCATCGTCATCGATTCGGTGGCGGCCCTCACCCCCCGCGCCGAGATCGAAGGCGAGATGGGCGACAGCCACGTGGGCCTGCAGGCCCGGCTGATGAGCCAGGCGCTGCGCAAGCTCACCGCCAACCTCAACAAGTCCAACACCGTCTGCGTCTTCATCAACCAGCTGCGCGAGAAGATCGGCGTGATGTTCGGCTCGCCCGAGACCACCCCGGGTGGACGGGCGCTCAAGTTCTACTCGTCGGTCCGCCTCGACATCCGCCGCATCGAGGCCATCAAGGACGGCGTCGAGGTGGTCGGCAACCGCACCCGGGTGAAGGTCGTCAAGAACAAGGTCGCCCCGCCCTTCAAGCAGTGCGAGTTCGACATCATGTACGGCAAGGGCATCAGCCGCGAGGGGTCCCTGCTCGACATCGGCGTCGATCTGGGCATCGTCAAGAAGTCGGGTGCCTGGTACACGTACGAGGGCGAGCAGCTCGGCCAGGGTCGGGAGAACGCCAAGACGTTCCTCAACGAGAACCCCGAGCTCATGGTCGAGATCTCCGAGCGCATCCTCACCCAGGTCGGCATCGGTGCCGTCGACGACGAAGAGGGCGCCGACGTGATGACCGAGCTCGACGATCTCCCGATCAGCCTCGACGACTGATCCCCGTTCGTCGGTGACGGCGGTCCCCTCCACACACCACCACCGGGGGCCGTCGTCGCCGTCGCATCCGTCTGGGTCCCCGAGAGGGGGCCCGGTACCCTGGGCGTCCGTGACCGACGGCCGCACCTATGCCATCCGCACCTTCGGGTGCCAGATGAACGAGCACGACTCCGAGCGTCTGGCGGGATTGCTCGAGGCCGACGGGCTGGTGCCGGCCGCATCCCCGGACGATGCCGACGTGGTGGTGCTCAACACCTGCTGCATCCGTGAGAACGCCGACAACAAGCTCTACGGCACCCTCGGGCACCTCAAGTCGGCCAAGGCCGCCCGCCCCGGCATGGAGATCGTGGTCAGCGGTTGCCTGGCCCAGAAGGACCGTGACCTCATCGCCCAACGGGCCGGCCACGTCGACGTGGTCCTCGGCACCCACAACGTGCACCGGGCGGTCGATCTGTTGCACCAGGCCCGAGAGTCGGGGCCGGTGGTCGAGATCTGGGACGAGGCGCTCGACGAGGCCGAGGCCTGGCCCTCGGCCCTCCCGGTCCGCCGCGAGGTCGACCACGCCGCCTGGGTCACCATCCAGATCGGCTGTGACAACAACTGCGCCTTCTGCATCGTCCCCTCGGTCAGGGGTCGCGAGATCAGCCGGCCCTTCGGCGAGCTGGTCACCGAGGTGGAGCGACTGGCCGCCGACGGCGTGCTCGAGGTGACGCTGCTCGGCCAGAACGTCAACTCCTACGGCCGTGACCTGACCACGTCGCTGCGACGCGAGGACCCTTCGGGCACCGATGCCGATCTGGCCGGCGCGCTGTGGGCGGGCGACCCGGCCCGCCGGCCCCGACCGCTCTTCGCCGACCTGCTGGGTGCGGTCGCCGCTGTCGACGGCATCCGTCGGGTCCGCTACACCTCCCCGCACCCCAAGGACCTCCGGCCCGAGACCATCGCCGCCATGGCCGGCCACCCCGAGGTGTGCCCCCACCTCCACCTCCCGCTGCAGTCGGGGAGCGACGACGTGCTGGCCGCCATGCATCGGGGCTACACGGGGGCGCGCTACCTCGAGAAGGTGGCGGCGGCCCGAGCGGCCATCGACGACCTGGCCCTCACCACCGACATCATCGTGGGCTTCCCGGGGGAGACCGCCGCCGACTTCGAGGCCACGCTCGAGGTGGCTGCCACCGCCGAGTACGACTCGGCCTACACCTTCATCTACTCGCCGCGGCCCGGCACCGAGGCCGCCGAGCTCACCGAGCGCTTCGTCGACCCCGCGGTGGTGGGTGAGCGCTTCGACCGGCTCCGGGTCGTCGTCGAGCGCTCGGCCCTGGCCAAGCACCAGGCCCGCATCGGTCGCACCGAGGAGGTCGTGGTCGAGGGCCCCTCCAAGCGTGACCCCTCGGTGCTCACCGGCCGCACCACCCAGAACAAGCTCGTGCACTTCGCCAGCGAGCGACCCCTGCGGGCCGGAACCCTGGCCGAGACGCTGGTCGTCGGGGCCGGGCCCCACTTCCTGCGGGGCGAGCTCGTCGAGGTGCTGGCCGCACCGCGTCATCGCACCCGCATCCCCGTCGTCTCCGTCTGATCTCGTGCCCCCCCATGCCCCCGCCGGCTATCGCCCGGGTGGCCGTCACCTGGCGCTGGTGGGGCCCACGGCCTCGGGCAAGTCCGCGCTGGCCCTCGAGGTGGCCCGACGCCACCCCGAGGTGGAGATCGTCACCGTCGACTCGATGCAGGTGTATCGGGGCATGGACGTCGGTACGGCCAAACCCACCGCTGCCGAGCGCGCCGAGGTGCCCCACCACCTCCTCGACCTGGTCGACCCCGACGAGGAGTACACGGTCTCGCGCTTCAAGGCCGACGCCTACGCAGTGCTCGCCGACATCGAGGCCCGCGGCCGGCGGGGCCTGCTCGTGGGCGGGACGGGCCTCTACTTGCAGGCCGTCGTGGACGACCTGCAGATCCCCGGGCGCTACCCCGAGATCCGATCCGAGCTGGATGCCGAGACCGACACCGTCAGCCTCCACGAGCGCCTCCGCGCCCTCGATCCCCTCGCCGCGGCCCGGATGGAGCCCACCAACCGGCGTCGGGTGGTGCGGGCGCTCGAGGTCACGCTCGGCGCCGGACGTCCGTTCTCGTCGTTCGGGCCCGGTCTCGAGTCGTACCCGCCGACACCCTTCCCGGTCGTCGGCCTCCGCCTCGAGCGGCCGCTGCTCGACGCGCGCATCGAGCACCGCTACCAGACCCAGATGGCCGACGGGTTCCTCGAGGAGGTGGTCGCCCTGACCGCCCGCCCCGGGGGGCTGTCGCCCACGGCCCGCCAGGCGTTGGGCTACGCCGAGATCCTCGACCACCTCGAGCACGGCACCCCCCTCGACGAGGCCCTCGCCACCGCCGTCACCCGCACGCGCCGCTTCGCTCGCCGTCAGCAGCGTTGGTTCCGCCGCGACCCGAGGATCGAGTGGCTGGACCTCGGTCCCGCATCCCACGGCGGAGCCGGGCGCATCGATCCCCCCGACGAGGAGAACGCCGTCGCCGCTTTGGCGTCGATGCTGAGAGACTGAGACCCATCATGCAGCTCACCAAGCACCACGGACTGGGCAACGACTTCCTCGTCGCGCTCGAAGAGGTCAACGGCCCCCTCGACGTGGACGCCGACCGCGCCCGCGCGCTCTGCGACCGCCGTCGGGGGGTGGGCGCCGACGGCCTCATCGTCGGGCGCCGCCCCCGCCCCGACGACGGTGAGGGCATCGCCGTGGTCATGGAGCTCTGGAACGCCGACGGCAGCCGGGCCGAGATGAGCGGCAACGGCATCCGTTGTCTCGGGCACGCCATGGCCATGGCTCGCGACGAGCACGAGGTGCACTACCTCGTCGCCACCGAGGGCGGTCCCCGTCACCTCGTTGTGCACGACGACGCCGAGCACCGGGTGGCCACGGTCAGCGTCTCCATGGGCTCGGTGGGCGCCGGGCCGGAGGTGCCGGCGTCGGTGGCCGAGCGCCTCGGCGAGCGACGGCACGGCACCGCCGACCTGGGCAACCCCCACCTCGTCGTGCTGGTCGACGACCTGGCGTCCGTCGAGCTCACCGGAGAGGGCTCCTGGTTCGAGCAGCGCTTCCCGGCGGGGGTCAACGTCGAGTACATCACCGTGGAGCCCGGCACGGACACCATCGAGCTGCTGGTCTGGGAGCGCGGGGCCGGTGCCACCGCGGCGTGCGGCACAGGCGCCACCGCCGCGGCCCACCTCGCCCACAGGTGGGGTCTCGTGGGTGCCCAGGTCCAGGTGAGCATGCCGGGCGGCACCGCCGACGTCGTGCTCGGCGGCGACGAACCGCTCCTGATCGGCCCCTCCCAGCACGTCGCCACCCTCGAGCTCGCTGATGGGTGACGACGGCACCGGCCGTCGCCGCGACCCGGCTTCGACCGGCGCGCCGGGGGGCCACCGCGGGGCGTTCGGCGACTTCGGTGGTGAGTCGGGTGGGCTCATCGACCGGGCGTTCCGGGAGCAGATCGTGCTCGTGGGGGTCACCCGGCCACCCGAGACCGAAGAGGACACCGAACGCCACCTCGACGAGCTGGCGCTGCTGGTCGACACCGCCGGCGCCGACGCCGCCGCCACCATGGTCCAACGGCGTCAGACCCCCGATCCGGCCACGTTCCTCGGTGCCGGAAAGGTCGAGGAGCTCCGGGCCCTGTGCGAGCAGCTCGATGCCGACACGGTGGTGTTCGACGACGAGCTCAGCCCCGCTCAGCAGCGCAACCTGGAGAAGGCGCTGGGTCGTACCGCCATCGACCGCACCGCGGTGATCCTCGACATCTTCGGCCAGAACGCCCACTCCCAGGAGGGCAAGGCCCAGGTCGAGCTGGCTCAGATCCGCTACCGCCTGCCCCGCCTGCGAGGTCGCGGCACCCAGATGTCGCAGCAGCGCGGCGGCATCGGCGCCCGCCAGGGTGGCGGCGAGACCCAGCTCGAGGTCGATCGGCGCCGGTTGCTGCGCCGCATGCACAAGCTCGAAGCCGAGCTGCGCGACGTCTCACGCGTGCGCGCCACCCAGGCCAAGTCGCGCCAGCGATCCCGCCTGAGCACCGTCGCCATCGTCGGGTACACCAACGCCGGCAAGTCGACGTTGCTCAACCGCCTCACCGACGCCGGCGTGCTGGTGGAGGACCGCCTCTTCGCCACCCTCGACGCCACCACCCGCCGGTTGCAGCTCCCCGGCGGCGAGGCGGTTCTGGTCACCGACACGGTCGGGTTCATCACCAAGCTGCCCCACCAGCTCGTGGAGGCCTTCAAGTCCACGCTCGAGGTCGTGGTCGACGCCGACCTGTTGGTGCACGTCGTCGACGGCTCCGGCCCCGATCCCGAGACCCACATCGACGCGGTCAACACGGTGCTCGACGAGATCGGCGCCGGGGAGGTGCCCCAGCTCGTGGTGGCCAACAAGGCCGACCTCGACCCCGTCGCCGCCCGGCGACTGGCCCGCGCCCACCCCGGCTCGGTCGCCATCAGCGCCATCACTGGCGACGGCGTCGACGTGTTGTTGCGCACCATCGGCGATCGCCTCCGGGGCCTGGCAGAGGTCGTCGAGCTGGTCGTGCCCTTCGAGCGCGGCGACGTGCTGGCCTCGTTGCACCGCGAAGGGGAGGTGCTGGTCGAGACCGCCACCGACGAGGGCATGTCGGTCCGGGCCCGCCTCGACGAGGCGTCGGCCAGCCGGCTGCGCGACTTCGTCGTCGAATGAGGCCGACCCGATCGGCGAGACTGGCCGACGATGACGCCTCCAGGTGACCAGCCGGGCTTCGTGCCCCCGCCCTACCCCTACGACCGCCTGCGCGAGCTCGAGCCCCTGGCCGCCGCCCACGAGGGCGGCGTGGTCGACCTCTCCATCGGCACCCCGTGCGATGCGCCGCCGGCGTTCGTGCTCGACGCGCTGTCCTCGTCGGGCACCGAGCGGGGGTACCCGGCCTCGATCGGGTCGCCGGCGTACCGGGACGCGGCCGCCGGATGGCTGGAGCGTCGCCTGGGCGTGACCGTGGCGGTCGACGAGCTCGCGGCCTGCATCGGGACCAAGGAGTTCGTCGCCGGCCTGCCCCACTGGCTGCGCCTGCGCGATCCCTCGCGCGACACCGTGCTGTACCCCGCCATCAGCTACCCGAGCTACGCCATGGGGGCCACGCTGGCCGGGGCCCGAGCGGTGCCCGTCCCCCCGGGCCCCGACGGCGCTCCCGACCTCGACGCCATCTCTGCCGACGACGCCTCTCGAGCCCTGTGCCTGTGGGTCAACGTGCCCGGCAACCCCACCGGAGCGGTGACCGACCTCGGGCCTGCGGCCGCCTGGGGGCGAGCGCACGGCGTCCCCGTCGCCAGCGACGAGTGCTACGTGGAGTTCACGTGGCAGGGCCCTCGCCGCACCATCCTCGAGCACGGCACCGACGGGGTCCTGGCCGTGCACTCGCTGTCGAAACGCTCGAACCTGGCGGGGGTGAGGGCCGGGTTCTACGCCGGCGACGCCGAGCTGGTGCACTACCTGTCCGAGCTCCGCAAGCACGCCGGGTTCATGGTGCCCGGACCGGTGCAGGCCGCCGCCGTGG
Source organism: Rhabdothermincola salaria (assembly GCF_021246445.1). Classification (NCBI taxonomy): domain Bacteria; kingdom Bacillati; phylum Actinomycetota; class Acidimicrobiia; order Acidimicrobiales; family Iamiaceae; genus Rhabdothermincola; species Rhabdothermincola salaria. The sequence goes on along the minus strand of NZ_JAJQXW010000003.1, from coordinate 72,781 downwards.
CCGCGTGGCGCGACGACGCGCACGTCGACGAGCAGTGCGGGCGCTACCTGGCCCGCCTCGACCTGCTGGCCGACACCCTGTGCGAGCGCGACATCCTTGCGGCGCGGCCCGACGGTGCCTTCTACCTCTGGGTGGCAGCACCCGACGGCGACGCGTGGGGGCTGGCCCGGCGGCTGGCCGCGGAGGGCGGCGCCCTGGTCAGCCCGGGGGAGTTCTACGGACCCCAGGGGGCGGGCTTCGTGCGCATCGCCGCGGTCCAACCCGACGACCGCCTGGAGTTGCTGGCCCGCCGTCTCCGTGGTGTCGGCTGAGCCACCCCGCACCGACCCCGCCCAGCGAATTCCCGCGCGCGGGCCGGCGCGTCGGCAATAGTGAGCCCATGGCGAGTCCCGTGAGTTCCCCGAGCCAGAAACCACCGAAGCTGCCCAAGGCAGGGTTCTGGTGGGCGCTGCTCATCTTCCTGGCCACGGCGATCGGCGGCGTGGCGATGATCGTCGTCTCGGTCGGCACGATCGCCAGCACCATCGACGGCTTCGCCGAGATCGACGTGCCCGACACCGCCGAGGTGCGCCTGGGCGAGGGTGAGTACTGGATCTTCGCCGGGAGCCCGACCGACATCGGCCTGGGCCAGGTCGACGTGCGCATCACCGCTCCCGACGGCGGCAGCCTGTCGCTCGAGTCCGACTTCGGCCAGTACGAGGCCGACTCGGGCGGCGACCAGTTCAGCTCGCTCGGCAGCGTCGACATCGAAGAAGCGGGCGTCTACCTCTTCGAGACCGACGGCCCCCCCGACACATCGGTGCGCATCGGCAAGATCCCCGTCAGCCGCATCGTGGGCCTGTTCATCGGTGGCATCGTCGTCGGGGCCCTCGGCTTCCTCCTCGCCGTGATCATCCTCATCGTCACGCTGGTGCGACGGGGTCGCAAGAAGAAGCAGCTGGCCGCCACCTACGGCGGTCCCGGTGGGTACCCGCCGGCGCCCGGTGGCCCCATGCCGCCGCCGGCTCCGATGCCGGGCCAGGCCCCGACCCCGCCGCCGCCCGCGGCGCCGGCCCCGGGGGCTGGTCCGCCCCCGTCGCCACCCGCGGCGCCGACTCCGCCCTCCGCCCCGACTCCGCCCCCCGCCCCGACTCCGCCCCCGCCGGCGCCCACCCCGCCGCCACCCGCGGCGCCGACTCCGCCTCCGCCGGCGCCCACCCCGCCGCCACCTGCGCCCGGCTCGGTGCCGCCGCCGCCCCCGCCGGGCCCGCCGCCCGCCCAGGGCTGATCACGCCCATCCGGGGGCGGGAGGCCCACCGGCGGGCAGGTAGCCTGCGCCGCCATGGCCGATCTCGCTGCAACCATCGACGAGCTCTGGGAACGCCGGAGCGAGCTCACCCCCGACGACCAGGACGCCAACACCGCCATCGGCGAGGCGATCGCCCGGCTCGACCGGGGTGACGCCCGTGTCGCCGAACTCGATGCCTCCGGTGAACCCGTGGTCCACCAGTGGCTCAAGCACGCCATCCTGCTGTACTTCCGCCAGTCGCAGATGGCCACCACCGAGCTCGGCCCCTTCGAGTACGCCGACAAGATCCCGCTGAAGTCCGACTACGCCGCCGCCGGGGTGCGGGTCGTGCCCGGTGCCTCGGCTCGCTACGGCTCCTTCCTCGACCGGGGGGTGGTGCTCATGCCGAGCTACACCAACATCGGCGCCCGGGTGGGGGCCAACACCATGGTCGACACCTGGGCCACCGTCGGCTCTTGCGCCCAGATCGGCGCCAACGTGCATCTGTCCGGGGGTGTGGGCATCGGGGGCGTGCTCGAGCCGCCTCAGGCGGCACCGGTGATCGTGGGCGACGACTGCCTCATCGGCAGCCGCTGCATCGTCGCCGAGGGCGCCCGGGTGGGCGACGGGGCCGTGCTCGGTGCCGGCTGCATCCTCACCGGGTCCATCCCCGTCATCGACGCCGAGACCGGCGAGGAGCTCAGCCGCGGCGTGGTGCCGTCCTGGTGCGTCGCCGTGTCGGCCACCCGCAGCCGCACCTTCCCCGGCGGGGAGTTCGGTCTGCCGTGCGTGCTGGTGATCAAGCGCCTGTCCGAGGGCGAGCGCCACGACAAGGCCGCCCTCAACGACGTGCTGCGCACCCATGGCGCGGCCACCTGAGATGACCGCGTCACCCCTCACCGTCGGTGCCGGGGTCGATCTGCTCGCGCTCACCGCCGAGCTGGTCGACGTGGCCTCACCGTCGAGGGAGGAGGCTCCCCTGGTCGACCTGCTCGAGGACCGGCTCCGGGCCGCCGCCCACCTGGAGGTCACACGCGTCGGTGACAACCTCGTGGCTCGCACCAGACTCGGCCGTCGGTGGCGCCTGGCCCTCGCCGGGCACACCGACACCGTGCCGGCCAACGGCAACGACGTGGCCCGTCTCGTCGGCGATCGCCTCAGCGGGGTGGGCTCGGCCGACATGAAGGGCGGTCTGGCCGTCATGTTGCAGCTGGCGCTGGAGGTGAGCGAGCCGGCGGTCGACTGCACCTACGTCTTCTACGCCCGCGAGGAGGTCGGGTCCGCCGAGAGCGGGCTGGGCGAGCTCTTCGACCGACGCCCCGACCTGCTGGAGGCCGACGCCGCCCTGCTCGGCGAGCCCACCGAGGGCGCTCTCGAAGCCGGCTGCCAGGGCACGATGCGCCTGCGCGTCACCCTGCGGGGGGCGCGGGCCCACACCGCTCGGCCGTGGATGGGGCGCAACGCCATCCACCGCCTGGCCGGCCTGCTGGGCGACCTCGAGGCCTACGTCGAGCGGCGCCCGGTGATCGACGGCTGCGAGTTCCGCGAGGCGCTCCAGGCGGTCTCGGTGCAGGCCGGCGTGGCCGGCAACGTCGTTCCCGACCAGGCGGAGCTGGTGGTCAACCACCGCTTCGCACCCGACCGCAGCGCGGAGGAGGCCGAGGCGCACGTGCGCGAGGTGCTCGGCCCGTGGCTCACGGACGGCGACACCGTCGAGCGCACCGAGTGCGCGTCGGGCGCAGCTCCCTCGCACACGCACCCGCTCATCGCCACCCTGGTGGAGCGCAACGACCTGGCCGTGCGGGCCAAGCTGGGATGGACCGACGTGGCCCGCTTCGCGGCCCGGGGGGTGCCGGCCGCCAACTTCGGACCGGGCGATTCCACCGTGGCCCACACCCAGGGCGAGTACCTCGACCGGCGCCATCTCGATGCCGTGTGGACGGCGACCCACGACCTGGTCACCCGGGGCCCGGACGTCGCCTGAGCGACGCCGGGCCCGACCGGCTGGGCGTGGTGATCAGAGCTTGCGCAGCACGGTGACGACACGGCCGTAGACGGCCACGTCGTCGGGCTCGAACTCCATGGGTTCGAGCGACGGGTTGGCGGGCACCAGTACGACCAGGTCGCCCTTGCGGGTGTAGGTCTTGACCGTGGCCTCGTCGCCGGGGATGCCGGCCACGACGATGTCGCCCTTCTCGGCGGTCTCCTGGGCGCGGGCCACGATGAAGTCGCCGTCGAGGATGCCGGCGTCGATCATCGAGTCGCCGCGGACCCGCAGCATGAACAGCTCGCCGTCGCCGCAGAAGTCCTGGGGCAGCGGCAGGATCTCCTCGACGTTCTCTTCGGCCAGCACGTCGGTGCCGGCGGCGACGTCGCCCACCAGGGGGACGTGACGCACCGGGCGACGTTCCATGGACGCGCCGGAGTTGGGGTCGTAGCGGACCTCGATGGCCCGCGGCTTGGTGGGGTCGCGCCGCAGGTAGCCGAGGCGCTGCAGGGTGTTGAGCTGGGAGTGCACGCTCGAGGGGGAGAGCAGGCCCACGGCATCGCCGATCTCGCGGACCGACGGGGGATAGCCCCGCTCGGACATGTGCTGTTCGATGACGTCGAGGATCTGCTGCTGACGCTTGCTGAGCCGGGTGGTTGACATGGTCCCCTCCGCGGGGTGGTCCCGGGTCCGTCGGCCCGGGTGTGGGCTGAGGTCGGCACCGACTGGTGTCGACGAACGCTCGTTCGTGCCGAGGGTACCCCGGCCGAGGTGGTGAGGCAAACACCCGTTCGAAAATCACTTGACGGCGAACGGCTGTTCGTGGTTCGCTCGCACTCTAGCGAACAGCCGTTCGGCACCGGTGGACCCACGCGGTGGACCCCCGGGACCCACCTGGGCCCGGACCCACTCCCGGTCGGCCCGCCCCGCCTCGTCGCCCCACCTCATCGCCCCACCTCATCGCCCCGCCCGGACCTCCCGGCCGGCACTGTCCCACCCCTTGCGGAGACTGAACGCCATGACCGCCGTCCTCACCACCAGCACCCCCGCACCGTGGCACGACCTCGAGCCCGCCCCCCGGGGCCGGGTCGCCCCGTCCCGGCCGCAGCTCCGCGTCCTCGACGGTGGCCGGGCCGCCGTGCGGGCCCAGCGTCGCCGCACCGTCCGGCCCGAGCCACTCGTCCTGGTGGCGGGCCTGGTGCTCGCCGCGTTGGTCGCACTCGTCCTCGTCGGCGTGGCCAGCCTCCTCGGCGCCGGTGCTGCCGCCCCCGGGCCGGCACCGACCGCCATCGACGGCGCCGGGGCGGTCGCCACCGCCCCGGCCGCCTCCGTCGCCACCGAGGTCGTGGTGCGTCCCGGCGACACGCTCTGGAGCATCGCCGCCTCGTTGCGCCCCGACGGCGACGTTCGCCCGGTGGTCGACGCCCTGGCCCAGCGGGCCGGGGGTGCCGATCTCGTGCCGGGGCAGCGCATCGATGTCCGTGGCCTGAGCTGAGGCCCTGGCGGTGCGGGGGCGGTCCCTCGGGCCGGTAGCGTCGGCCTCGTGCGCTGCCCGGCCTGTACCCACCTCGACGACAAGGTCGTCGATTCGCGCCAGGCCGACGACGGCGTCACCATCCGGCGCCGGCGCGAGTGCCTGGCCTGCGGGCAGCGCTTCACCACCTTCGAGCGTCTCGAAGAGGTGCCGTTGGTGGTGGTCAAGCGGTCGGGCGACCGGGTCCCGTTCGATCGGTCCAAGATCTCGGCCGGGGTGGTGGCGGCCGCCAAGGGCCGACCTGTCACCCTCGAAGCCGTCGAAGACCTGTGCACCGACCTCGAGAACCTGGTGCGCCAGTCGGGCGGGGAGATCGCCAGCGAGCGGCTCGGGCTGGCGGTCCTCGAGCGGCTGCGCGATCTCGACCAGGTCGCCTATGTGCGCTTCGCCAGTGTGTACAAGGGCTTCGACGACCCGTCGGACTTCTCCCGAGAGATCCGCCTGCTCACCAAGAGCACCGCACCGAAGCGACATTGACGCTCACCGGCCGCACCGGCAGCCGGGGTGGGCCAGGTGGGCCGGCCTGTCAGCCCCGCCGATAGTTCAAGAAGAGGTAGCCCTCGTCGTCGGCGGCCACCCGGTGCAGGACCATGCCCATCGGGGCCGGGGGCAGCGGTCCGTGGGCGGCGCGAGCGGCATGCCCGGCCACCAGGCGCGGGGCCAGGGTGAGGCACCACTCGTCCACCAGCCCGCCGGCCACCATCTGGCCGTTGAGCGACGGGCCGCCCTCGCACAGCACCATGGCCATGCCCCGGCGGGACAGGTCGCCCAGCACCTCGGTCAGGTCCAGGTCCTCGTGGTCGGCGGCCACCACCTCGGCCACCGCCGCCAGCCGCCGGCGCCGCTCGTCGGGGGCGTCGGACCCCACGTACACGAGGGGGCGGGGGTCGTCGCTGGTGAACAACGGCAGGCCCGGATCGAGGTCGGCTCCCCGCGTCACCACGGCGATGGACGGCACCGGGTCCTGTCCACGGGCGGCGCGTGCGGCGCGCACGGCGGCCGAGGGCCGCGCCGGGCCGTAGTTCTCGGCCCGGACGGTGGCGGCGCCCACCACGATGGCGTCGGGCAGCGCTCGCACCGCCCGGAACATCCGGGCGTCGCCCTCGCCGCCCAGCTCGCCCGAGAGCCCGTCCACGGCCGTGGCCCCGTCGATGCTGGCGATCATGTTGACCATCACCCAGGGCCTGGTGTCGGGGGAGGGGCGGGGGTCGTCGGCCAGGCGTTGCTCGATCGCCACGTCGTCGTCGGGCCGGGGCCACAGCTCACGCATCGGTCGAACCGTAGGCCACGACGCCGTCATCCCCCGGCTTGTGGACGTCGACACTCGAAATCCACCGGCAATTCACAGCGTTGTTCCCCTTACCCTCCACAGGGCGCCTTCCCTAGGGTGAACCGCCGTGGGTACCAATGCTGCGGCGCGAGCGACGGATGGTGGCTGGCGTCTTGACGTTCGTGGTGGCAGGACGACGCCTTGAGTGGGTCCCAGGGGGGAATCGCTCTACCTGGCGTTCGCGCCGCAGCAACCCGGCCAGAGGTCGGGAGGGTTCGATGAACGCTGATGACAATGTCGGCCGGAACCGTTGACAGCGGCGTAATTACTCTGGTGTAATCCCTCGACATCTTGTGGTTCCCGACCTGCGGGGGGCATGTCCACCACAAGATCTTGTGTTCGCCTCAGAATCGAGCCGCAGGGCGACGCAGGCCTCGCCCACCCGACCACCCGGCAGGGCCACCCGGGCCCGCACCGTCGCCGGTTCATCGACCATCGCAGCGCCGCAGCACCCGCATCGCCCGCAGCACCCTCTCGACCATCCCGAAGCAGCGCGACACCTTGCGCGAAGGAGCACCCATGGCCCTGGCACCCGAGCAGGCCGGCATCGGCATCCGCCGTCACTTCACCACCGAGGGGACCCACCCCTACGACATGGTCGAGTGGGAACGCCGCGACGCCCGCATCTCCAACTGGAAGACGGGCGAGGTGGCCTTCGAGCAGCTCGGCGTCGAGTTCCCCGTCGGGTGGTCGCTCAACGCCACCAACATCGTCGCCCAGAAGTACTTCCGGGGCACGGTCGGCACCCCCGAGCGCGAGTGGTCACTCAAGCAGGTCGCCGATCGGGTGGTCGACACCATCACCGAGTGGGGCATCCGCGACGGCTACTTCGTCGACGACGCCGAGGCCCAGGCCTTCTCCGACGAGTTGAAGTACCTGATCATCACCCAGCGGGCGGCCTTCAACTCGCCGGTGTGGTTCAACATCGGCGTGGCGGGCGTGCCCCAGCAGGCCTCGGCCTGCTTCATCCTCTCCGTCGACGACACCATGGACTCGATCCTCAACTGGTACGTCGAGGAGGGCACCATCTTCAAGGGCGGCTCGGGCGCGGGCATCAACCTCAGCCGCATCCGTTCCTCCAAGGAGCTGCTCAAGGGCGGCGGCACCGCGTCCGGCCCCGTCAGCTTCATGCGCGGCGCCGACGCATCGGCCGGCACCATCAAGAGCGGCGGCAAGACCCGCCGGGCCGCCAAGATGGTCATCCTCGACGTCGAGCACCCCGACATCGAGGAGTTCATCTGGTGCAAGGCTCGCGAGGAGAAGAAGGCCCGGGCCCTCGAGGCCGCCGGCTTCGACATGACCCTCGACGGTGACGACATCACCTCCGTGCAGTACCAGAACGCCAACAACTCGGTGCGCGTCACCGACGACTTCATGCAGGCCGTGGTCGACGACGCCGACTGGCACCTGCGTGGCGTCCTCGGCGGCGAGGTCATCAGGACCGTCAAGGCCCGCGACCTCATGCGCCAGATCTCCCACGCCGCGTGGGAGTGCGCCGACCCGGGCATGCAGTTCGACACCACCATCAACCGGTGGCACACCGCGGCCAACACCGGCCGCATCAACGGGTCGAACCCCTGCTCGGAGTACATGCACCTCGACAACTCGGCGTGCAACCTGGCCAGCCTCAACCTGCTCACCTTCCTGCCGGTCGGCGGGGCCTTCGACACCGATGGCTTCAAGGCGGCGGTGGAGTGCGTGTTCACCGCCCAGGAGATCCTGGTCGGCAACGCCGACTACCCCACCGAGAGCATCGGCGAGACCTCCCGTCGCTTCCGCCAGCTCGGCATCGGCTACGCCAACCTGGGCGCCATGCTCATGGCGCTCGGCCTGCCCTACGACTCCGACGAGGGCCGGGCCCTCGCCGGCGCCGTCACCTCGCTCATGACGGGCCACGCCTACGCCACCTCGGCCCGCACGGCAGCCCGCATGGGCCCCTTCGCCGGCTACGCCGAGAACGAAGAGCACATGCTGCGGGTGCTCGACCAGCACCGCAGCGCGGCGGCCGAGATCGACGAGGAGCTGGTGCCCCACGAGCTGCTCAGCGCCGCCCAGCAGGCATGGGACGCCGCCTGCGAGATCGCGGCCGAGGTCGGCGTGCGCAACTCGCAGGCATCGGTGCTGGCTCCCACCGGCACCATCGGGCTGATGATGGACTGCGACACCACCGGCGTGGAGCCCGATCTCGGGCTGGTGAAGATGAAGAAGCTGGTGGGCGGCGGCACCATGTCGATCGTCAACCAGACCGTGCCCCGGGCCCTGGCCCGCATGGGCTACACCCCGGAGCAGGTCGCCGAGATCATCGCCTACATCGACGAGAACATGTCGATCATCGGTGCGCCCCACGTCGCGGCTGAGCACCTGCCGGTGTTCGCCTGCTCCATGGGCGACAACACCATCCACTACTCGGGACACGTCCGGATGATGGGTGCGGTCCAGCCCTTCATCTCCGGCGCCATCTCCAAGACGGTCAACCTCCCCGAGGAGGCCACCGTGGAAGAGGTCGAGCAGCTCCACATCGACGCCTGGCAGCTAGGCATCAAGGCCGTCGCCATCTACCGTGACAACTGCAAGGTGGCCCAGCCGCTGTCGGCCTCCAAGAAGGACGCCGACACCGCCGACGGCGACACCGCCGCCGTCGAGGTGGTCGAGAAGGTCGTCGAGCGCGTGGTCGAGCGGATCGTCTACGAGCCCGTCCGCCAGAAGCTGCCCCGCACCCGCACCTCGAAGACCTTCGAGTTCCGGGTGGCCGACTGCAAGGGGTTCGTCACCGTCGGCGAGTACGAGGACGGCCGACCCGGCGAGATCTTCGTGCGGGTGTCCAAGCAGGGCTCCACCCTCGCCGGCATCATGGACGCCTTCGCCATCTCGGTGAGCCATGGCCTGCAGTACGGCGTGCCGCTGCGCAGCTTCATCGACGCCTTCACCGGCATGCGCTTCGAGCCCGCCGGCATGACCGACGATCCCGACATCCGCATCGCCAACTCGCTGATGGACTACCTGTTCCGCCGCTTGGCCCTCGAATACCTCTCGGTGGAGGAGCGCGCCGAACTGAACATCCTCAGCACGGCCGAGCGCATGCAGCCCACGCTGCCGGGGGTGGAGGAGACCATCGTCGAGACCAACCAGGGTCGCGAGATCGCCTCCGATCCGCCGTCGATCGAGTCGGTGTCGACGCTGATCGCCGAGACGCAGAGCTCGAGCCGGGTCATGCGCGAGACCCACACGGTGAGCCACGATGCGCCGATGTGCATGCAGTGCGGCGTGGTCATGCAGCGTTCGGGCAGCTGCCATGCCTGCCCCAGCTGCGGCACCACCAGCGGCTGCAGCTGATGTGAACGACCACGAGAGGTCACCGGGTTCTCGGCCCCGGTGACCTCTCGATCGGTCGAAGCCGTCCGGTCAAGGGCGCGTGGGCGATCGTGACCCGCTTCATCGCGCTGGAGGCCCGAAGCCGCACGACCTCGTCGGGGCTGGAGTAGCACTGGTACAGCTCGGCGAGGCTGCTCCGATCGGCCAGCCGACCCGCGATTCGGCAGGCGCCGTATCGTGCGGAGATGGTCGAGGAGGGCGCAGGAGTTGTGGCCAGGCGTCTCACGGTGTTGTACGGCACCGTCGAGAGGCTCTTGTCGGTCGACTACGTGCACCTGCACGACGTGGACTGGGACGAGCACCCCCGGTTGGTCGGACGCTTCGGCGTCGTCGGCGAGGACGAGCCGCAGCGTGAGGTGCGCGAGGTCGTCTACATCGGGCGCGGTGCCATCGTGCCCCTGCGAACCGAGGGTGTCCCGCGCGTGCTGCCCTACCGGCTCGACCCCGAGGTGCTCCCGTTGCCGCGCGACGCCTGGGCCGAGGCGCTGGCCGACGCGACCGACGGTCTGGTCGGGCGGGAGACCCAGGTCGTGGCCCTCCTCGAGGGTTCGGTCGTCGTCATCGCCGCCGGTGACGACGACGACCGCCCGGCGGAGGTGGCCTGTGCCATCGCGGAACAGCTCGACGCCCTCCGTCTGGACCCGGCCGCGCCGTCCACCGTCCCTCCCCCCACGCCGTTCGTGCTCCCGCGTCGCTGGGGGACGGAGGCGCACTGGCGTCCGGCACCGGCTGGGCTGTCGCTCACCGAGGGAGCCGCCGCGTTGGTTGTGCACTTCCGTGGCGAGCTGTCCGCCGATGGCAGCCGACACCTCGTCGTCACCGTTCCCTCGTCGTTCGATCCGGAGGTGCGGCGTCGGTACTCCCTCGGCCGCCTCCGGCCCTTCTTCGACGACGAGGACCTCGTGGTGCGCCGGCTCGTGGCGATGATGGGTGAGTCGGGGAAGTCCGTCGAGGAACTCGAGCTACGGGACGGTCTCGTGGTCGTGATGGGCCACGACGACCCCTCCGGCCACCGCGATGCCGAGGTGGTCGCCGCCGCAGGGGCCGTCTCCGGTGCGGCGCCGGCGCTGGCCGTCTCACCGGGGCTCGAACGCACCCGTGACGCGGCCCGCAGATGGGGGCATCCCGAGCGGGCGTTCCGCGAGCCCCGCTTCCCGGCCGCACAGTGGGGGATGCACCGGCGTTCGGCCGGCGACGCCCGGGTCGAGCACACGGCCGACACGACGTGGATCGATCATCGCCGGTCCTTCCTCGGTCACGCCATGACGGCCGCGTGGATGAACCGGGCCGTGCCCGGCCCCGTCGGGCGGGTCCGTGGGCGCGGAACCCACGACAGCCTCGAGATCGACCCGGGCACGGACCCCGAGCTGGTGGAGCGCGTCACCCGCAGCCTGCGGGAGAGGGCCATGCCGGGGCCGTTCGAACTCGTCGCCACGCCGGACCTCGTCTGGGCCGTGGTGGAGGCCGTCGGGCGGGGACCCCGCCACGGGCCCACCCTCGGTACGGTGCCGGAGCTCCTCCGGACGCTCGTCGGCCACGCCGCCGCCGATCCCGTGGTCCGTTCGCCCCGAGGCGCCTGAGCGGGTCAGTCGGGAGCGACAGCGAGGAGAGGGTTCGATGGCGGCCGAGGCCGTGAGGGGCCGCTGGGCCAGCGAGCTGTTCCCCTCTCGACCACGAGCCACCCCGGCGCGAACCCGTGGCGCCCGGCTGGCTGGCTCGGCAGGTTCACGCGTGCGCCGCTGCTACCCATTTCGAGGGATGGCACTACCTATTCCGGGGGTAGACCCTGGTACCACGGTCGGAGGCCTGCGTACGTTGTCGCCTTGGGCAACGACCGGGGAGGTTGCGATGCGGGCCACAGCGATGGCAGTGATCGTGCTGGTGGTGGCTGCCACGGCAGGTTGCGGCGGTGACGGCGACGATGCCGACGGATCGGGCGCTGGCGCGGCCGGCGATGTCACCGACGTCGTCGATGGCTCGTCCGCCGACGATGGCGATGGCGAGAGCGGCGACGACGAGATGCAGGACGTGATCGACGGCCTCGACTTCGGTGACGGTGGCGCGCGGGTCACGATCGGTAACACGACCTACGAGTTCGAGCTCGGCGGGAACTCGACCGTCGGATCGACGACGTACATGGGCGTGTGCCAGACCCTGTTCGGCATGATCGCCGGCACCGGCTACGACACCGAAGGCCGCGCCATCACCATCGACTTCGAGATCCCACCCCCCGACTGGGAGACCTACGAGGACGGGCGCTTCGAGGATTCACCGCCCCGGATCGAGATCGAGAACAGCGACGACGACACCGGCTGGCTCGCGGGCCAGACCCGGGCCGGGCTGGATGCCGGGTCGAGCCAGATCGTCGACTGGGAGAGCGACGGCGATCGGGCCTCGGGCACCGCCACGTTCGTCGCGATGGAGCCCTGGGGCGCCCCGGTCGAGGGAGCCGAACCCGTCACCGGCAGCTTCGAGTTGGGCTGCGGCTGACCGGCTGACCGGCTGACTCACCGACACGACTGACGACTGACGACTGACCCGGACGGACCGACCCGACCGGAGGAGGGCGTGCCCGTCGCCGCCGGCGGAGACGGCGACGGGCGGGCGCACGGGATCAGCCGTCGACCTTCATGCCCTCTTCGAGGCGCTCGACGGTCTCGATGTACTCCTCCACCAGTCGGAACATGACGTCGCGCACCGGGCGTACGTCGTTCATGGTGCCCACGATCTGACCGACCGGCGCGAAGGCCAGGTCCTTGCGGCCGGAGCGGGCGATGCGGGCGTTGGCCTCCGAGGTGAGGATGTTCTGCAGCGGCATGCCGAGGGGACCGGGGCCCTCCGGGTCGGTCCACGCGTCGGTCCACGAGTTGCGCAGCATGCGGGCCGGCTTGCCGGTGTAGCAGCGCGACCGGACGGTGTCGGCCGAGGTGGCGTCGAGGTAGGCCTGCAGCACGGCGGGGCCGGCGCTGCTCTCGGCGGTGGTGAGCCACAGCGAGCCCAGCCACACGCCCTGGGCGCCCAGGCTGAGCGCCGCCGAGATCTGGCGCCCGGTGCCGATGCCGCCCGCGGCCAGCACCGGGGCGGGGGCCACGGCGTCGACCACCTCGGGTACCAGCACCATGGTGGAGATCTCGCCGGTGTGGCCGCCCGCCTCGTAGCCCTGGGCCACGATGACGTCGACGCCGTTGTTGATGTGGCGTTGGGCGTGCACGGCCTTGCCCGCCAGGGCCGCCACCTTCACGCCGTGCTCGTGGGCCTTGTCGATCACGTCCTTGGGCGGTGAGCCCAGCGCGTTGGCGATGAGGCAGATGGGGTGGGCGAGGGCGATGTCGACGTGCTGCTGGGCGACGTCATCGGTCCAGCCGAGCACCCCGCCGGCCTCCTCGCCCTCCGGCAGCGGCGGCAGGTCGAAGCGCTCCATCAGCTCGTCGACGTAGCGCCAGTGGTTGGCATCGATCATCGACTTGATCTGGGCCATCATCTCGTCGCGGTTCTCGCCCTCGACGTCGACGGACTTCTGGGGCATGACCGTGTCGACCCCGTAGGGCTTGCCGTCGATGTTGTCGTCGATCCAGTCGAGCTCCGTCTCGAGCTGCTCGGGACTGAAGCCCACGGCCCCGAGCACACCGAGGCCGCCGGCCTTGCTGACGGCGGCCACCACGTCGCGACAGTGGCTGAAGGCGAAGATGGGGTACTCGATCCCGAACATGTCGCACAACGGGGTTCGCATGAGGCTCTCCTGAAATCGGCGGTGGGCCCCGGTCTAGCGCGGGTCCATCGGTCGATGTCGCCGATCGGAGGCGGACGGCCCGGTCCCGATCGGGGCGCGGAGCCCCGGCGCTGCACAGAACAGCGGCACGACGGCGACACCGCAGAGGGGCAGAACAGATGTTCGCTAACATCGGTGCATGGCGGGCGATGCGGCGACGATCCTGCACGCCGACCTCGACGCCTTCTACGCCTCGGTCGAGCAGCTCCTCGATCCCGACCTGCGGGGTCGGCCGGTGGCGGTGGGAGGTGGCGTGGTGCTCGCCGCCTCCTACGAGGCCAAGGCCCACGGGGTGACCGGGGGCATGGCCGGCTGGCGGGCTCGCCAGCTCTGCCCCGACCTGGTCGTCGTGGGCGGGCACTTCGCCGAGTACCAGCGCCTCGGCGATGCCGTCATCGACGTCTGCCGCGACATCACCCCGCTGGTCGAGCGCATCTCCATCGACGAGGCCTTCCTCGACGTGGCCGGCGCCGTCCACCTCTTCGGCGATCCCGCTGCCATCGCCACCGACCTGCGACGCCGGGTGCGCGACGAGCTCGGTCTGCCCATCTCGGTCGGCGTGGCCACCACCAAGCACCTGGCCAAGGTGGCGTCGCAGGTGGCCAAGCCCGACGGCCTGGTGGTGGTGGCTCCGGGAGAGGAGCGGTCCTTCCTCGCCCCGCTCCCCGTGGAGCTGCTCTGGGGGGTGGGCCCGGTCACGAGGGAGCGGCTGGCCGCCCGGGGCATCCGCACCATCGGGCAGCTCGCCGACGCCGCCCCCGACACCGTGCGCCGCCACCTCGGTGAGGCCGTCGGCTCCAAGCTGGCCGACCTCGCCGCCAACCGAGACCCTCGCCCCGTCGAAGGGGGACGACGGGCCCGGTCGGTCGGGGCGCAGTCGGCGCTCGGCCGCCGCCGGGCCACCGACGAGACGTTGTCGGAAGTGCTGGGATTCCTCGCCGACCGCGTCGGCGGACGCCTGCGGCGCAAGGGGCTGGCCGGACGCACGATCACCGTGCGGGTGCGCTTCACCGACATGTCGTCGGTGACCCGCTCCACGACCCTCCCGTCAGGAGTGGCCGGCACCCGCACCCTGACCGAGGCGGCCCTCGCCCTGGCCCGAGCGGCAGTGTCGGGCCAGCCGGTGCGCCCGGAGGACCGGCAACCTCGACCCGCCGACCCCGACGATCCTGGCCGTCCGGAGATCACGCTGCTGGGCCTGTCGGTGGCCAACCTCGGTCCGGACCTGCCGGTGCAGCTGGAGCTCCCGCTCGACTCGGGTCGGGGCGAGGCCCGGTCGGTCGGCGCCGCCGCGGGGCCGCGGTCGGCCGGCTCCCACGGCGCTGCGGGTCGGGCGGCTGTCGAGAGGGCGGTGGACGAGCTGCGGGACCGCTTCGGTCGTGATGTCGTGGGCTACGCCCGCGTCGCCCTCCGAGCTGATAGAGGGGTCCCCGACGCCTTCCGGGAGCTGGCCGAGTCCGACGGGGACGCACCGGCTCCGGCTCGTGACGGTCGCCCGGCTCGTCGTGGTCCCCCGTGACAGCGCACCTGGCCCCTGCGGTCCCGGTCGCGACGTGGCAGCATGCGCGAGTGGCCGAGGGGGAGGAGTACGGCAGGTTCCCGTTGCGGGACCACCTGGGGATGGACGTCGGCGGCGACGCGCCCGGCGAGGCGTGGGCCACGGTCACCGTGGGGCCCGAGCACCTCAACCCCAACGGCGTGGTCCACGGTGCCGTGCTGTTCGCCATGGTCGACACGGCCATGGGTCGCGCCGCCATGTCGGTGCTCGAGGCGGGCCGCTTCTGCGCGTCGGCCGAGGTGCAGCTGCGGTTCATCCGGCCGGCCTCGGGTGGGACGTTGCGCGCCGCCGTCTCGGTGGTCAAGCGGGGCAAGGCCATCGTCCACCTCGAGGGCCGCGTGCACGACGACGCCGATCGTCTGGTCGCCACCGCGGCCGGGACCTTCGCCGTCATCGAACTCCCGTCAGGCACCGGCTGATCCGGCGCACCACTCTCGAGGGGGGACCTTGACCAAGAGCACCCACCTCCTGACCTGACCGGGCTGCGGACCTCGTCGACGGCGTCGAAGCGTGGATGGCGCTGCGGGCCGAGTGAGCGGACGCCAGGTGGGGATCCGGTCCCCGACGGTAGGGTTGTTGTGCGCGCAAGAAGATGCGTGCAGGCCGAGGAGGCTTCCGTGCCGGTGACCCGTTTGAACCACGCCGTGCTCTACGTCCGCGACGTCGAGGTGAGTCGCGCCTTCTACGAGGAGGTGTTGGGCTTCCGCACCAAGGTGGCCATGGCGGGGCAGGCCGCCTTCCTGCAAGCCCCGGCCTCCACCAACGACCACGACCTCGGCCTGTTCCAGATGGGGGCAGCGGCCGGACCCTCCACCGCCGGTCGCTCGACCGTGGGCCTCTACCACCTGGCGTGGGAGGTCGACACGCTCGCGGAGCTGGCCCGCCTGCGCGACCTGTTGGCCGAGCGGGGCGCACTGGCCGGCGCGTCGGACCACGTGACCACCAAGGCCCTCTATGCCCGCGACCCCGACGGCATCGAGTTCGAGGTGAGCTGGCTGCTGCCCGCCGACCTGATCACCGACGAGGTGCGGGCTCGCGGCCTGCAGACGCTCCCGCTCGACCTCGACGCCGAGATCGACCGCTACGGGCTCGAGACGCGCGGCGGCGTGGGCGTCTCCATCCCCACGCCCTGAGGGCTCGGTCGCCCGGCACTCCGCGCCCGTCGCGCTAAAGGCTCGCCGAATGGTTGCCGAGAAAACTGGGCAACCTGGACAGTTGTGAGTCGGCACACCATTGGTGGGTCGTTCGGGCCATCTGCGGGGCGACGGTGTGACAGGGGCCATACCGTTTGCCTCGCAATGGTTCGCCCGGCCCAGTCGATGCGTCCGTTCGGCTCATGCGATCGATCGCCCCGCGGGCGCATCGTGGGTTCAGGACCTGGACACCTGGACAGCTGGAGGAACCCGTGGCGACCGCACGCAACACCACTCGACGCATGAGAGGCGATTCGGGAGCTTCGCTCGTCGAGTACGCGCTCTTGGTGGCGGTGGTCGCGGTGGTCGTCGCGGGTTCCCTCACGTTCCTGGCCGACGGATCGAACGAGAACCTCGAAGCCGCCGCCGACGGCATCGGGTCGACGACCACCGAGGGCACCGACGCGGGCCCCGGCGACACGAGCGCAGGTGGTGGCAACGGTGGCGGCGCGAGCACCGACACCACCGCACCGCCCACCACGGACCCGGGCCCGGCCGACGATGACGACGGTGAGGACGGCCGCGACGGTGAGGACGGCCGCGACGGTGAGGACGGCCGCGACGGTGAGGACGGCCGCGACGGTGAGGACGGCCGCGACGGTGAGGACGGCGACGACGGCAGGGACGACGACGGCAGGGACGACGACGGCAGGGACGACGACGACGGCAAGGACGACGAGGTCGAACAGGTCGCCCTGCCGAACGGCGGCACGCTCGCCTCGACCGGCACCGACGCCCGGCTGTACTGGTGGGACTCCCACAGCAAGAAGGGCCAGTGGGTGGCTGCCACCTCGTTCGCGAACGAGTCGGATCGCCACCAGTACCTCACGCTCGAGGTGGTGAGGATCACCGCGGAGGGGAAGCGGACCACCAAGGTGGTCAAGAACTTCTACGTGGCCGCCCGAGGATCCGCCACCTTCGAGGCGTGGGACAACGATGTGCAGGCCAAGGGCACGACCAAGCACAACGTCGAGACCGTCGAGGTCCGCGTCACCTCGGTCCGCACGTCCGACGCCGACTGGCGCGATGTCGTGTACTCCACCGACGGTCCGACCTCCACCGTGGCCGCTCCGGACCTCCCCTGACCTCGTCTGACCAGCCCACCCCCGTCGCCGCCCGGGCACGCGCCGCCGGTACCCGACGTCCCGTCGACGGTGGCGTGTGAGGCAGGTGAGCGCCCGCTACCGTGCTCGGTCGTGGATCGACCTGCGAGTGGCACCCCTGGATTCGTCGCCGACCCCTCGGGTGCGCAAAGCTCGACGGTCGTGAGTTCCAGCCGCCCGCTGACACCGTTGTGCCCCGATGCGGGGTGCGACACCACCGAGGCCGAGCAAAACGCGGCGGTCACCAAGGCGTTCAGCACCTCGGTCGTGGTGTCCGCCGTGCGGTGCCTGCTCACCTACATCCTCTTCCCCTGGGTCCTTCCCCTCCTGGGGTGGGCCAGCGGCGTCGGGCCCGTCATCGGGCTGGTCGTCGGGCTGGTGGCCATCGGCTTCAACGTCGCCAGCATCCGCCGCTTCATGGCGTCGGGCCACAGGTACCGCTACTGGATCTCGGCGCTCAACGTGGCCGTCATCGGCCTGCTCGTGGTGCTCGTCGCCCGGGACATCAGCGACCTGATCTCCTGACCAGCCGTCCGTCCCGGCCGTCCGTCCCGACCGTGGGTCGCCGCGGCCCGGTAGGGTCGGCGCCCGCCGGCGCACGGTGCGTCGAGTAGGGGGAACGCCATGCGGCTGTGGTCCGAGGAGTCCGAGGAGCAGCGCGACGAGGCCCGGGCCGTCGTCACCGCCGGGATGGCGGCCATCGCCGAGGCCTTCGCCGGGCAGGGCGAGCCGCCGGCCGACATGCACGAGCGCGCCTTCTTCGCCCGCACGTCGTTCGCTCAGACCTTCCCTGCCGCAGAAGGCAGCGGCGTCGATCGCGAGCTCGCCGGTGTGCCGTGCCGGCTCTTCGTGCCCGACGGGCGGGCCAGCGCCGTGTACCTGCACTTCCACGGTGGTGGCATGATCCTGGGCGCGCCGGTGATGAGCGACCCGGCCAACGCCGCGCTGTGCCGTGACCACCAGCTGGCGGTGGTGTCGGTGGACTACCGGCTCGCCCCCGAGCACCCCCACCCGGCCGGACCCGACGACGGCCTCGCGGTGGCCGAGTGGCTGCTCGAGAACGCGGCGGAGACCTTCGGCACCGATCGGCTGCTCATCGGCGGAGAGTCGGCTGGGGGGTACATGGCCGCCGCGGTGCTGCTGCGGTTGCGCGACGAGCTCGGGGCCGGCGACCGCGTGGACGGCGCCAACCTGGTGTTCGGGGTCTACGACTGGGGGCTGTCGCCGAGCCAGCGGGGTGTGCGGGCCACCGATGGTCCCGACATGTTGGACCCCGACGGCATCGCCATGTTCGGTGAGTGCTACCTCCCCGGTACCACCCTCGAGGAACGTCGGGCCCCGGAGATCTCTCCTGCGTTCGCCGACCTGCGGGGCCTCCCGCCGGCCCTCTTCTCCGTTGGCAGCGCCGACCATCTGCTCGACGACACGTTGCTGATGGCCACTCGGTGGGTCGCCGCGGGCAACGAGGCCGACCTGTTCGTGGCGCCCGACATGCCCCACGGCTTCCAGGCCTTCCCCTGTGCCATCACCACTGCGTGGAGTCGACGCACCGACGAGTGGTTCGCCGACATCTTGAACCGACCGGCGCGCGCGGCCGGCTGAGCGGCCCGGGTCGACCACCGGTCGGCGGGGAGGGCCGAGCGTCGACGACGGGTGGGTTCAGCGGGTGGGCATCAGGCGGCGACGCGCCGCCCGGCCAGGAAGCGGTGGAAGCGGTGGATGCCGTGCACCGGTTCGTCGAACATCATCGGGCAGGCTCCGTCGATCAGCTCGACGCCGGCGTCGCGGGCCACGGCGACGGCTTCGTCGCTCACCGCCCCGGGACCGCCGCCCTTGTGCAGCCAGACCCGCGGCACTCCTCGATCCACGGCGTCGCGGACCACGCCGGCGGCCGCCGCCGCGGGCACCATGACCAGCACACCGTCGACGGGATCGGGCACCTCGCTCAGGCTCCGGTAGCTGGGGCGACCTTCGAGCTCGGCGCCGTCGGCGGCGGCGTTCACGGCGTAGAGGGTGCGCCCTCGCCCGTCGTCACGCAGGTGGCGATAGACGGTGTTGGCGAAGTCCTTCGGGTTCCGTGAGACCCCGACCACGGCGAGGTGCTGCTGGTCGAGGAAGGAATCGATGAGCGCTCGGCTGGGCATGGCGACCTCCTCCGTGCGGCGCGCCCCACCCGGACGACGGCGGGCGGGCCGCGCCTCGCATTCCGTGTCTCGTCTCGGGTACCACGGTCCTCGCGTCGGCGATGACGGGGCAAGAGTCGAACGGCCCTCGTCGTCGACCCGAAGCGTCAGCCTTCGTCCATCTCCCGGCGGATCTCGTCCTCGCTGATCGGACGCTTGCCCTGCAGCGCTTGCCACTGGCCGAGCAGGGCGAACGCGAAGCCGATCATGGGGAACACCGGCCAGAAGAAGCCACCGCCGGCGACGGCCCAGATGACGATCAGCACCACGGTGAGCAGCGCGAACGTGCCGGCCTGGATCTTGAGGTTGCGACGCGCCTTGATCCGGGCGATCGCCGCACGGCGAGGATCGTCGAGGTCGTCGGTCATGGCGGGGAGCCTATGGCGTCACCTCGAGGTCGCTCGGGGACCGTCCGGGGGCGACGCACTGGTTCCGCATGGTCCCGAGGCCCTCGCCCCAGGAGGTGAGCACCGCGCCGGGGGAGAGGAATCGGCCTCGAGCCAGTCCGACCCCGCTGGGCGTCCCGGTGAACACGAGGTCCCCCGGCGTGAGGGTGCAGATCGAGGACAGGTAGGCCACCAGCTCCTCGACGGCGAAGATGAGGTCGCTGGTGCGGCCCCGCTGCACCTCCTCGCCGTCGACGGCGCAGCCGATCTCGATGTCGTCGCGATCGGCGAAGGTGTCGGGCGAGACCACGAAGGGCCCGAGCGGGCCGAAGCCGTCGAAGCTCTTGGCCAGGCTGAACTGGGGTCGGGCCCCGGTGTTCTGGAGGGTGCGCTCGGAGATGTCCTGGCCCAGGCAGAGGCCGGCGACGTGGCGCCAACCCTGGTCGCGGGGGATGTGCCGACCGCCCGTGCCGATCACGACCACCAGCTCCACCTCCCAGTCGGTGGTCGGTCCCTCGATCGGGATGTCGGCGGTGGCCGGGGCCAGGCAGCTGGGGAACTTGGTGAAGGTGAGCGGGGCAGGCGGCACCTCCGCGCCGGTCTCGGCGGCGTGGGTGCGGTAGTTGAGGCCGATGCCGAACACCTTCGAGGGTCGAGGGACCGGCACCCCGAAGGTGACCTCGTGGACGGGTCGGGCCCCGGGAGCATCGAGGGAGAGGGCATCGGCGTGGCGGTGGAGCTCGCCGTGGCGGGTCACGGCGGTCATCGGGTCGGCGAGGGCGGGGTCGCCGGTGAGGTCGGCGAGGTCGAGAGCTGCGTCGTCGCCCACCAGGGCGGCCCGGCCGTCGAGGGTGGCCAGTCGGAACATGGCTCGGTTCTACCTCGTGGAGGGCGACCGGCGCCGAGGAGCACCTCGCGTTGCGAGCTCGGGCACTACCGTCGCAGACCATGTCCGCCGCCCCGGCCCCGCCCGTTGCGGCGGCGCTGCTCGAGATGCGGCTGCACGACGACGTGCCCGCCGAGGCGACCGGGGCCGCGGTGCGGGCCGTGGCCACCGCCTACGGCGTGTCGCCCGAGCGGGCCACCCGGCTGCGCGTGGTGGTCGAGGAGCTGGTCCGCGAGGCCCGCCAGCGTGAGCGCTTCGCGGGGGCCGAGGACCAGATCGTGGTGCGCATCGACCACGAGGCCACCAGCCTGCGGGTGGAGGTGGTCGACCGCCGCCTGCCGGTGGTGGCGACGGAGTCCCGGCACCTCCCGTCGCGCCGACTGGCGGCCATGGGCTTCGTCGAGAGCCTCCACGTCGCCAACCGGGGCAAGGAGGGCAACGTGGTGGAGTGCCGGGTGCGGCCCGATCCCCCCGCCGAGGAGCTCCACGGCGTCGAGCAGCTCCCCGACGATGCCGCGGATGCGCCGGCCGATCTGGCCGATCGCCTCGAGATCCGGCCCATGGCCGAGGCCGACGCCGGGGCGCTGGTGCGGTGCGTGTTCCGCTGCTACGGCTACAGCTACAAGGACGGATCCCTGTACGAGCCTCGGTCGGTGCGCCGGGCGCTGGCTCGCGGCGAGCAGGTGTCGGTGGTGGCGGCCCTGCCCGACGGTGAGGTCGTCGGCCACGCCGCCTACTTCTTCGAAGAGCCCACCGACCGGGTGCCCGAGGCCGGGCGGCTGGTCGTCGACCCCCGCTTCCGGGGCCACCACCTCGCCGAGCGCCTGGCCCAGCTGCGCATGGCTGTCGCAGGGGAGCGGTCGATCCCCGGCCTGTGGGCCGAGTGCGTGGCCAACCACCCGGCGTCCCAGCGCGGCGTCCTGGCCGTCGGTGGAGCCGAGGTGGGCCTGCTCATCGGGGCGTCGCCCGCCGGGGTGGTGATGGCGGGCCTGGCCAACAGCAACGAAGGCCGGCGATCGCTCGTCGCCACCTACACCCCGGTGAGCCCGGCGCCGGCCCGCCCGGTGCACCTGCCCGAACGACACGCCGACCTCTTGCGCACGTTGGCCCATCGGGTCGGTTGCCCTCGCGACGTCCGCACCGACGTGACCGTGCCCGCCGAGGCCGCGTCGGTGGTGCACCTCGACCTCTTGGCGTCGTCGGGGCTGGCTCACCTCCGAGTCGACCGCGTCGGGGCCGACCTCGTCGAGCGGGTGGAGGACGAGCTCGAGGGCCTCGTGCCGTTCGAGCTCGGTGCCACCCACCTCGACGTCGCCCTGGCCGACCCCGCCGCCGCCTGGGCCGTCGAGTCGCTCGAGGCCCTGGGCTTCTGCTGGGCGGCCTGGGTGCCGGAGTTCCGCGCCGACGGCGACGTCGTGCGCCTCCAACGGGTGGGAGAGCACGCGGTGGACGTCGAGCACGTGGTCTGCGCCCGCCCCGAAGGGGAGGCGCTGCGCGACCACGTCGTCGCCGAGTGGCACCGGGTGCGCCGCCGGCCCGCTCGCTGATCGCCGGACCCCGGCCGACGCGCGAGGCTCTTCGGCCAGGCCCCGCGTCGGGGTCGCGTCGACGTCGAGGGGGAGTGCGGTGTCCGGTCCGCTGGAGGGTGTGAAGGTCGTCGAGCTGGGGATGTGGGTGGCCGGTCCGGCTGCCGGGGGCATCCTCGCCGACTGGGGCGCCGACGTGATCAAGCTCGAACCGCCCGGCATCGGCGACCCGGCCCGCACCTACCAGGCGCTGTTCGGCGAGATGATGCCGGACAACCCGGTGTTCGAGATGGACAACCGGTCCAAGCGCAGCGTGGTGGTCGACCTGCGCCGGCCCGAGGGCCAGGCCCTGGCCATGGAGCTGCTCGAGGATGCCGACGTCTTCGTCACCAACCTGCGCCAGTCCGCCCTCGAGCGCTGGGCCCTCGACCCCGAGACCGTCCTCGAGCGGTGCCCCCGTCTCGTGTACCAGCTCATCACCGGCTACGGGATGGACGGGCCCGACGCCCACCGCCCGGCCTACGACATCGGTGGGTTCTGGGCCCGGTCGGGCATCGCCTCGCTGCTGCGCACCCCCGACGGTCCGCTGCCCTTCCAGCGTGGGGGCATGGGCGACCACCCCACCGGGAGCTCCGCCGCCGGCGCCGTGTGCGCCGCGCTGTTCAACCGCGAGCGCACGGGGAAAGGCCAGCTGGTGTCCACGTCGTTGGTGCGCCAGGGCATCTACTCGGTGGGCTTCGACGTCTCCATCACCCTCGGCTGGGGCGCCCACATCGGCATCGGTCGACGCGAGGAGATGGGGAACCCCTCCATGAACAACTACGTGGCCGGCGACGACCGGGCCTTCTGGCTCATCGGTCAGGAGGGGGAGCGGCACTGGCCACCGCTGGCCCGGGTGGTGGGCCACCCCGAGTGGCTCACCGACGAGCGCTTCGCCACGCCGATGGCCCGCCGCCAGAACGCGGCGGAGCTGGTGGGGCTGCTCGACGAGATCTTCGCCACCAAGACCCTCGACGAGTGGGCCGAGGTGTTCGACACCGAGCCCGACATGTTCTGGGCGCCGGTCAACACCATCGACGACGTGCTCGTCGACCCGCAGGTGCACGCCGCCGGAGCTTTCGTCAGCGTCCCCGACGCCGATGGTGGCTCCGAGCTGCGCGTGGCCAGCCCCTCGGACTTCTACGGCACGCCGTGGGAACCGAGAGGCCCGGCCCCTCGGTTGGGAGAGCACACCCTCGAGGTGCTCGAGGAGCTGGGTCGCAGCGAGGACGACGTCGCCGCCCTGACCGCGGCCGGGATCGTCGGTCCCGAAGTCCTCACCGCCGAGCGGGTCGAGGGGGACGCATGACCGTCGTCGGCTACGACCCCAAGCTGCGTCCGGCCCAGCCGCCCACCCCGGCCGCCGACGCCTTCACCATCCACCGGGCCGAGGTCGCCGACGGCCTGTCACTGGCCTACGTGCGGGAGGGCGTCGGGGGCTACCCGCTGCTGTTGATCCACGGCTACCCCGAGACCAAGCGCATCTGGTGGCGCAACATCGAGCCGCTGGTGGCGGCCGGCTTCGAGGTGATCGTGCCCGACCTGCGCGGCCACGGCGACTCGGACTTCTCGGCCGACGACACCTACGACCTCGTGGCCTACAGCCGCGACCTCCACGCCCTGGTGCACGACGTGCTCGGCCACGAGCACATCGGCATCGCCGCCGGCGACGTCGGTGGGGTGGTGGGGGTCGACATGGCCCAGCGCTTCGACGGGTTCGTCGACGGGCTGTGCTTCTTCGACACCGTGCCCCCGATGCTGATCGATGCCTACGCCGAGGCCGGCATCGACCTCGGGTCGATCCGGGCCATCGGCGACCACCCCACCGGTGACTACCGCCGCCGCCAGGGGGCCGATCCCGACGGCCTGGCCGCCGAGATGCCCACCCCCGAGGCCCGTCGCGCCTTCATCGCCACGATGTACGGGCCCCGCCTGTGGGCCTCCCCGGGCACGTTCAGCGACGCCGACGTCGCCTTCCACACCGAGCCGTGGGCCGACGAGGCCCGACTGAGGGCCGGGTGGGCCGTGTACCAGCTCGGCCACGGCCGGCCCATGAGCGAGGCCCCCGTCCTCGACCGCCCCGTCGACGTGCCCACCCTGCTCTTCTACGGCGCCGACGACCAGGTGGTGGGCCCCGACTTCCTGCACTGCTGCGAGGTGGCCTTCACCGACCGGGTCGGGCCCCTCGTGCTGGCCGGCGCCGGCCACTTCCTGCAATGGGAGCGAGCCGACGTGTTCAACCCCACCGTCGCCATGTTCTTCATCGCGCTGGCCGCGCGCCTGGGTCGGTCCGTGCCCGCGCCGGCGCCGGCTCCCCAGGGAGGGGCCCGATGAGCGTCGAGCCGTCGACCCCCGTCGTCGTGTCCGCGGCGGCGGTCACCCACCACGCCGGCGAGGGCTTCGTGCCGACGTCGGCCACAGCGCTGATGCTGGAGGCCGCCCACGACGCCGTGGCCGGCCTCGGCTCGGCCGGCCGAGACGTGGCTCAGCGGGTCGGTGCCGTGTGGGTGCCCCACGGCACCTGGCCCGAGGCCGACCCTGGACGTGCCGTGGCCGCGGCGATCGGTGCCCCGTCGGCGCGCTCGGTGCGGGGCGAGCTCGGCGTGCTGCAGCACACCTTGCTGGCCCAGGGGGTCCGCGCCGTGGCCGACGGGTCGGTCGAGGTGGCGTTGGTCGTCGGTGGGGAGAACCGCTGGTCCGGCGTGGTGGCCGGCAAGGCCGGCGAGGCGGTGCCCGCCGCACCGTCGGTGGCCACCGAGCAGGAACCCGACGAGGTGCTCACCCCGGACGACATGATCATCTCGGCCGTCGAGATCGAGCGCGACCTCACCACCGCGGCGCACCAGTACGCCATCATCGAGAGCGCCCTGCGCCACCACGACGGACGCACCGTGGAGGCCCACCAGGCCTTCCTCGGCGAGCTGTGGGGACGCTTCGCCGCCATCGCCGCGGCCACGCCCTCTGCGTGGGACCGCCGGGGCCTGTCGCCCGAGGCGATCACCACCGTCACCGACAGCAACCGGCTGATCGCCGCGCCCTACCCCAAGTGGCTCGTGTCGCAGTGGAACGTCGACCAGGCGGCGGCGCTCTTCGTCACCACCGCGGCCACCGCCGAGCGCCTGGGTGTGCCCCGCGACCGGTGGGTCTTCCCCCTGGCCATGGCCGAATCCAACCTCGTCGTCCCCCTCACCGAACGAGCCGACCTGCACCGCTGGCCGGCCCTGGCGGTGTGCGGCGACCGGGCCCTCGGTGCCGCCGGCGTGGCCCTGGGCGACATCGGTCCGGTCGACCTCTACTCGTGCTTCCCGGCGGCGGTGCAGGTGGCCGCCCGGGAGCTGTCGTTGGGCCTCGAGCGCGATCTCACGCTCACCGGGGGCATGACGTTCGGCGGGGGCCCCTTCGACAACTACGTCCTGCAGAGCGCAGTGGCGATGGTCGAGCGGTGTCGGGCGGCGGGGTCGGATGTCGTGGGGCTCACCACCGCGGTGAGCGGCCTGCTCACCAAGCCGGCCGTGACGGTCTGGTCGGCCGGCGACCCGCGACGTGAGACCGAGGTCCTCGACGTCACCGCCGCCGCCCGTGAGGCCACGGCCACCAGGCCGGTCGACGCCGAGGCCGTGGGCACCGGGGTGGTGGTGGGCCACACCGTCATACCCCGCCGAGAGGGCGGATCGCGGGCCATCGCGGTCGTCGAGGTCGAGCGTCCGGACGCGACGACGGTGCGCACGGTCGGGCTGTCCGACGACGACGCCCAGGTCCGTCGCTTCCTGGCCGAGGACCTGGTGGGAACCCGGGTGGAGCTGACCGCCCCCGGGCTCCTGGCCGCGGGCTGATCGGCCCCGCGACCGAGCGCCGGGCCAGGCCGATGCCCGGCCCTTCTCGGAGGAGATCCGGGCCCCGCCGTGGCCCGGCGGACGCGACGATGCCAAACTGACGGTCCGTCAGATTTCCCGGACGCTCCGGGGGAGGGGACACGGAGGACGCGCCATGGACATCCCACGGATCATCTCGGTCGACGACCACGTCGTGGAGCCCCCGAACCTGTGGCTCGACCGGTTGCCGGCGAAGTACCAGGACCGCGCTCCCCGGGTGGTGCGCGAGAAGGTGCGCATGAGCCTCGTCGGCGGCTACACGTTCGAGACCGGCGTGCCCGACGGCGTCGAGTGCGACGTCTGGTACTACGACGACCTCAAGTACCCGTTCACCCGCCTGTCGGCCGCCGTGGGGGCCGAGGTGGTGAAGAACGAGCCGACCACCTTCGACCAGATCCGCAAGGGCTGCTACGACCAGGAGGCCCGTCTGGCCGACATGGACGCCAACCACGTCGAGGCGTCCATCTGCTTCCCGAACATCCTGCCCCGCTTCTGCGGCCAGACGTTCCTGGAGCGTGACGACAAGGAGCTGGCCCTGCTCTGCGTCAAGGCCTACAACGACTGGATGATCGAGGAGTGGTGCGCCGGTCCGGGCAAGGACCGCCTCATCCCGCTCACCATGATCCCGTTGTGGGACGTCGACCTCGCCGTGGCCGAGGTGCGTCGGTGCGCCGACCTGGGCAGCCACAACATCACCTTCTCCGAGAACCCCGTGCCGCTCGGTCTGCCGTCGGTGCACTCCGGCCACTGGGATCCGCTCTTCGCGGTGTGCGAGGAGACCGACACGGTCATCAACATGCACATCGGCTCGTCGTCCAAGATGCCCTCCACGGCCCCCGACGCCCCGTTCATCATCAGCTCCACGCTGACCTTCCAGAACGCCATGGGCTCGGTGCTCGACTACACCTTCGGCGGCGTCTTCGACCGCTTCCCCGACCTGCGGGTGGCCTACAGCGAGGGCCAGGCCGGCTGGCTGCCCTACGTGCTCGAGCGGGCCGACAAGCTCTGGGAGGAGCGCCTCCTCGACGACACCGGCTTCGGGTCGAAGCTGCCCCAGCCGCCGTCGACCTACATGAAGAGCAACATCTGGTACTGCATCTTCGACGACGAGACGGCCATGGCCAACCGTGACGTGATCGGTATCGACCGGCTCACCTTCGAGGTCGACTACCCCCATGCCGACTCCACGTTCCCGCACACCAAGGACGTCGCCGAGCGCATGGCGGCCAAGGCCGGTCTGAACGACCACGAGATCTACCGGTTCTTCCGGGGCAACGCCATCGAGCTGTACCACCTCGACCGTTACCACGGCATCACCGAGTAGCTCCCGTCCTCGACGCGAGGCATCGCCGGCGAACCTGGGGAGCAGGGGCCAGGCGACCAATCCGCACGGATCCTCACGGGCCGGCACCGTCGTGGCGACGACAGTGCCGGCCCGCGTCGCGTCCGGACATCGGAAATCATTGATCACATCAAGTACTGTGCCGCCCGGGTCGGCGCCCGCCCGGGGTGGCCGCATCGAACGAGGGGGACACCATGGGTCGTATCCAGGACAAGGTCGCGGTCATCACCGGGGCGGGCGACGGCATCGGGCACGGGATCGCCCGGCGCTTCGCCCAGGAGGGCGCCCGGGTGCTGGTGGCCGAGATCGACGACGAGAAGGGCGCGGCGGTCGCCGAGGAGCTCACCCGGGACTTCGGCACCGAGGCCGAGTTCCTCCACACCGACGCCACCCTCGAGGCCGACAACAACGCCATGATCGCCAGGGCGGTCGAGCGGTGGGGGACGGTCGACATCTTGGTGAACAACGCCTGGGGCGGCGACAAGGCCGGCCTCAAGCGAGTGGACAAGATGCCCACCGACGCCATGTTCCACGCCATCAACATGAAGCTGATGGGCCCGTTCTGGGCCATGCAGGCCGCCTTCCCCCACATGAAGGCCCAGGGCTGGGGGCGCGTCATCAGCCTCTGCTCGCTCAACGGGGTGAACGCCCACATGGGGTCGGTGCACTACAACTCCTCGGCCGAGGGTCTGCGCACCCTCACCCGCACGGCCGCTCGTGAGTGGGCCGGCTTCGGCATCACCGCCAACTCGATCTGCCCCGGTGCCAAGACGGCCGCCTTTCGGGCGTTCGAGCAGATGGCGCCCGATGTGGCCGCCGCTTCCGAAGCAGCCAACCCCATGGGGCACCTCGGCGATCCCGAGACCGACATCGCCCCGGTGGCGCTGTTCCTGGCCAGCGAGGACAGCCGCTACATCACCGGCAACACCCTCTACGCCGACGGCGGCAGCCACATCAACGGCGCCGTCTGGGTGCCCGACCTCGACGAGGACTGATCGACCGGGAGCCGGCTGACCGGCTGACCGGCCGACTGATCGGCGGACCGGCTGATCGGCCGGCTGGCCTTCCGAGGGCTGGCCGAGCGACTGATCGGCTGAGAGCCGACCGAGCGGGAGCTGGCCGACTGACTGATGGATCGGCTGATCGACCAGAGCCGGCCGACCGACTGATCGACCGACTGATCGACCGGCTGACCGACCGACGGCCGGCCGACCGACGACAGGAGCCCCGCCCTCGGCGGGGCTTCGTCGCGTGTGGTGTCCAGGAGAGGGCTCGCCGGCGCAAGTAATTGATCACATCAAGTAACCTGCGCCGCCGGCAGCCACCGCCCGCCCGGCGGACACGGACGAGGGAGACGACATGAGCACCACGGATCGACGACTCGACGGGCGGGTGGCCGTCATCACCGGGGCGGGCGACGGCATCGGGCACGGGATCGCTCGGCGCTTCGCCCAGGAGGGCGCCCGCGTGCTGGTGGCCGAGATCGACGACGAGAAGGGCGCGGCGGTCGCCGAGGCGCTCACCCGGGACTTCGGCACCGAGGCCGAGTTCCTGCACACCGACGCCACGACGAAGGCAGACAACGAGGCGATGGTGGGGCGGGCCGTGGAGCGCTGGGGTGGGATCGACATCCTGGTCAACAACGCATGGGGCGGTGATCGGGCGGGGTTCAAGCGAGTGGACAAGATGCCGGACTCGGCCATGGAGCACGCCTGGCACATGAACGCCATGGGGCCGCTGTGGGCCATGCAGGCTGCCTTCCCCACCATGCGGGCGGCCGGCTACGGGCGCATCGTCAACATCTGCTCGCTGAACGGTGTCAACGCTCACATGGGCACCGTGCACTACAACGCCACCAAGGAAGCGCTGCGCACCATCACCCGGACGGCTGCGCGTGAGTGGGCGGCGTTCGGCATCACCGCCAACGCGATCTGCCCCGGCGCCAAGACGGCGGCGTTCCGGGCGTTCCAGGAGCGGAACCCCGAGATGGCCGCCCAGTCCGAAGCGGCGAACCCCATGGGCCGTCTGGGCGATCCCGAGACCGACATCGCCCCGGTGGCGTTCTTCCTGGCCAGCGAGGACAGCCGCTACGTCACCGGCAACACCCTGTTCGCCGGCGGCGGCAGCCACATCAACGGCACCGTGTGGGTGCCCGACCTCGGCGACGACTGATTCGCCATGGGGGTCCGCTGTCGAGCGGGCTCTCGTCGTGGGAGCTGCTGAGGCCGTCGGCGGTGCGGTTCGACGATGGAGAGCGCCCGGAGCGCCCGGAGCGCCCGGGCTCCGGGCCGTCCTCGCTGGCCCTCAGCTGGCTCGGGTGCGGCGGCGGGCCCGCTGCTGTCTGCTGATCACCGCGTCGACGGCGTCGCCCAACCGGAGGGGATCACCGAGCCAACGGGGGCGCCGGGCCGGCTCGAGGGGGTCGGCCCCGGCGGCCACGTGGCGCTCGAAGAGACGTGCTGCGGCCTCAGAGGCATCGGCCACGCCACCCGGCAGGGCGGGGTGGGCATCGATGGTGCTGCCGTCCGGGCGGGTGAACGTGGGGCGACCGCGTGCATCGGTGGTGACGGTGATGCGCCGCAGGTGCACCTGGCGGTGGTGGTAGCGGCACAGGGGCAGGAGGCTCTCCACGTCGTCGTGGCCCCCGTCGGCCCGGTGGTGGCGATGGTGGGCGTCGACGCGGGCGGCCGTGCAGCCCGGCCACTGGCAGTGCCGGTAGCGCAGGGACATGGCCCGCCGCTGGGTGGGGGTGACGGTCTGGGTGCGGGGACCGAGGTGCAGGGGGTTGCCGTCGGCGTCGTCGACCACGGTGAGGAAGCCGGCGTCGCAGGCCAGGAAGCGGGCGAGGTCGCGGCGCAGGTGCACGCCCCTCGGTTCGAGCTCGCGCATCGGGCCGGGTGGGCGGAACGACGAGAGGTCGTCGAGGGGAGCCGGCTCGGCCCCGGCGGGAACGGCGGTGGGTGGCGACGTGGCGGGTGCAGGTTCTCGGCGGATCGGTGACCCGGTGGAGGCTGGCGGCGTGGGCGGCGACCCAGTCGACGTGGCCGCGGTGGGAGGCGCCGCCCCCGGGGATGGCCGCTCCGCGGACCGTGGGCGCTCGGCGGGGCCCGGCGGCGATGTGCCAGGTTCGCGGGGCGGCCGCTGGCCAGATGCACCCGGCGGCGGCTCCTCGCCCGACGTCGAGGTGGGGTGGAGCAGGGTGGTGTGGGTGGGGGCGACCACGTCGACGGGTTGACCGCAGTCGTCGCAGTGGCCATCGACGGGGTCGAGGAGCAGGTCGACGTCGACGTGCATCACCACCTGGGTGGCGAAGCCGTTGGGCTGCAGGGTGTCGGGGTGGGACTCGGTGGTCTCCGCCGCCGAGAACAGGGCCAGCAGACCGTGGCCTCGCCACTGCTCACGGGTGAGCCGCTCGGCCGGGTGATCGTCCACGCCGCCCGGCTGCAGAGCGGGCGGAGCGTCACCCCCGGCTCTGGCCGTCTCCGCCTCGCTTCCCCTGCCATCGGGGCCGGGTGGGGGAGGTCGCCAGGCCGGGTTCGCCCGGGCCGGGTCGGCGGGAGCGGCGTCGCGCCGGGCCTTGCGCTCGGTGTCGGTGAAGCGGTCGAGCCCGGCGAGCACCAGCTCGCCGTCGGCGTGGTCGAACCGGGCCCGGAGCTCGACGCCGTCGTCGTCTCGGATCACCACGACGGTGGGGTGGTAGCCGAGCTCCGCGGCGGTGGGCGCCTCGGGATCGTCGGGGTCGGCGCCGTCGTCGTCTATGAGCTCGGGTCGGGTCTCCTTGAGGCGGCGCCACTGGCGGGTGAGGCGCTCGGTCTGGGCGACGGTGGTCTGGGCGGCGAGGGCCACCAGGCCGGCTTCGGAGGAGACGTCGGCGGCCCGGGCCACCGCCACCCCCTTGTCGACGCTGACGGTGGCATCGCAGACGGCCTCGGCCAGCACGGGCATGGAGCGCATGGCCCGGCCGAGGTCGGCCAACCGACGGGTCTGTCCGCTCCCGAGGCCCATGCGCCAACCGGTGAAGCGCGAGAGGGTGGCGCACTCGTTGCGGCCCGGGAGGCCCCGGGCGTCGATCTCGGCCAACAGCAGCGCCAGCTCGGCCTGGGCCGCGGAGATGACGCCCGCCAGCTCGCGCCCCCGCAGTTCGAGCGCCTCGTCGTCGAGGTCGGCGATGGCGTCGGCCAGTCCCTGGGAGACCCCGCCACGTTGCTCGACGGCGACGAACCGGTCCCGGTCGGGGATCGGCACGGGCCGCCCCGCCGCCGCCAGCCACGGCCCCTCGACCACGCCGGCGAGGCCCGCAGCCGACGACGTGGTCGACACCAGGTTGGGGGCGTTCTCGGACATGGAACAAGCATACGGAGGGGGTGGGACAGTGGCCGGTGCGGTCGGCACGTGGGATCGATGCGCTCCGAGGCACGAGTGCGAACCGTGCGCTAGAGAAGGGAGGTTGTCACCGGGGGTGGGACAGAGGGGGAGCCATGGATCCGTTCACCGTGCGTCGGGTGGTGACCGAGGTCGACGCCAAGGGCCGGTCGATGTGGACGAGCGACGGGCGCCCCCCGTCGTTCGTCGCCGATCCCGAGGGCGGCTTCGGTGTCGCCGACGTGTGGGCGCTCGACGCCGCACCCACCTCCCCGGCCGATGGCGGGGACTCCCTCGGCGAAGGCTTCCCTCTCGAACCGCCTCCTGGCGGGCTCACGTGGCGCATCATCCGCATCCCCGCTCCCGATCCCCGGGCGCCCAGGGAGCAGCAGTTCCTCGACGTCCCCGGGCGTGAGCCCACCGGCGGCCAGCGAGGCATGCACGCCACCGACACCCTCGATCTCATGACCGTGCTCGACGGCCACATCGAGCTCGAGGTCGAGGACGGAGCGGTGCGGCTCGGTCCGGGCGACACGGTCGTGCAGCGCGGCACCGAGCACCGCTGGCGGGTCCTCGGTGGTAGGCCGTGCACCTACTCGGTGGTGATGCTGCGCCCCGACCCCGCTGCGGCACCGTGGCCGGCGGCCGACCTCGCCCCTCGCCCCACCCCGGCGCCGGCCGGCATCGGGCCCCGTCGGGTGGTCACCGGGCTCGACGGCAGCGGCCGCAGCATCGTCGTCACCGACGGGGAGGCCCCGGGCACGTTCTCCTTCGCCGGGGGCGCCATCGGGTACGGGGCGCTCTGGGAGACCGGCAGCGGCCCGCTCGGCTCGCCGCTGCAGGGCGGCGACGCCGTGCGCCCGTGGATGCAGCTGCACCCCATCGGCGGGGGCATCTCGTTCAAGCACATCGTCCTGCCGCCTGCAGCGGCCGCCGCTCGCCTGGCCATGACGGCGCCGGACGTGGGCAACGAGATGGCGGTGCGGGTGCCCGGCATGCGCACCACCGGCCACCACGACCCCGACGATCCCGCCGTCCACCGCACCGACACCATCGACCTCGACGTGATCGTGGAGGGCGAGATCGAGCTGGCCCTGCCCGACGGAGGTCCGGTGCGGTTGAGCGCCGGCGACTGCATCGTCCAGCGCGGCACCTGGCACAAGTGGCGCAACGTCGGCGACACCCCCGCCCGCTTCACCGCCGTGATGCTGGCGGTCCCCCCGACCGAGTTCTGACGCCCGCGCTTCAGTCGCACCGCTGCTCCCGGTGGGCCGTCGGGAAGTCGCGGCGAAGGTCGTCGCATCGAGACCTCCCAGCTCGAGCTGGTGGAGTCGCCGTCGGTGTCCGAGACGCTCCGCCAAGTGCAGAGCGAGACGCTCCGACATGTGCAGAGACTGACGCACGAGCCCCCTCGGACGTTCGATGCGGGTGCGAGGCTGGACCGATGGACACTCGGCTCCCGTCGCCCTCCACCTCCGGCGAGGTGTCCGTCGAAGCCGCCATCGCCGATCGCCGGAGCTGCCGTTCGTTCGCCGCGGACCGACAGGTCTCGCTCGACCAGCTCTCGCAGATCCTGTGGGCCGCGCAGGGGATCACCGGCGACGGTCGGCGCGCCGCGCCGTCGGCCGGGAGCCTGCACCCGCTCCACGTCCTCGTCGCCGCCGGTGCCGTGGGCGGTGTCGAGCAGGGTCTTCACCGCTATCGACCCGGCCCGCACTCGCTCGCCCTCGTCGCCGAGGGCGACCACCGACCGGTCCTCGAACGGTGCGCCCTCGACGACCAGCCATGGGTCGGTCAGGCGCCACTGGTCCTGGTGGTGGTGGCGGAGATGTCCGCGATGGTCGAGCACTTCCGGGACCAGTCCCCGCCCGGCCAGCGTGGTCGTCGGTACGCCCAGATCGAGACGGGCGCAGTGGCCGAGAACGTCCACCTCCAGGCCGCCGCCCTCGGACTGGGGTGCGTCGTCGTGGCCGGCTTCGACGACGCCGCGCTCGCGACGGCGCTCCGGCTCCCCACGGGCCAGGAGCCGACGACCATGCTCGCCTTCGGACCTTCGGCCGGGTGACGATCGGCGCCACCGTTTGCCGACGGGGTCCGCCACGGGCGAGGATCGGCTCTTCGACGACGCGCCGGCGAACGGCGCCGATGGGGGAGTGACATGAAGCTCGGTCTCGTCTGGGGCTACTGGCCGGCACAGCCGCCGGCGAACATCGTGGAGCTGAGCCAGGAGGCCGAGAAGCTCGGGTTCGACTCGGTCTGGACGGCTGAGTCCTGGGGCTCGGACGCCTTCACCCCGCTGGCGTGGATCGCGGCGCACACCGAGAAGGTGCGCCTCGGCACCTCGGTGGTGCAGATCGCGGCCCGTACGCCGGTGGCCACCGCCATGTCGGCCATGACCCTCGACCACCTCTCCGGCGGCCGCATGATCCTCGGCCTCGGGGTCAGCGGCCCGCAGGTGGTGGAGGGGTGGTACGGCCAGCCCGCCAACAAGCCCCTGGCCCGCACCCGCGAGTACGTCGACATCATCCGCCGGGCGTTCCGGCGCGAGGAGCACCTCACCAACGACGGGCCCTTCTACCCGATGCCCTACGACGGCCCCGACAGCACCGGGCTGGGCAAGCCGCTCAAGATCATGACCCACCCCCTGCGCTCGGAGATCCCGATCTTCATCGGGGCCGAGGGCCCCAAGAACGTCACTCAGACCGCCGAGATCGCGGACGGGTGGTTCCCGCTCTACTACTCGCCGTACCGCCCGGAGGTGTACGCCGACCAGATCGCCGGCGCCAAGGACGGCTTCGAGATCAACGCCCTGGTCACCTTCAACGTGACCGACGACGTGGAGCAGGGCCTGTGGCCGGTGAAGGCCTCCCTCGGCTTCTACATCGGCGGCATGGGCGCCAAGGGCCAGAACTACCACACCAAGCTCATGGCCCGGATGGGCTTCGAGGAGGAGGCCTACAAGATCCAGGACCTCTTCTTCGAGGGCAAGCGCGACGAGGCCATCGCCGCCGTGCCCGACGACTTCGCCGACGAGATCTCCCTCGTCGGGCCGGCGTCGCGCATCAAGGACCGCCTCCAGGCCTGGAAGGACAGCCCCGTCACCACGATCATGCTCGGCGCCCGCAGCCCCGAGGCGCTGCGCCAGGCCGCCGAGCTGGTCCTCGACTGACCGGGGGCATCGACGACATGTTGAAGATCCACGACACCGACCGGGTGCGCGTCCTCACCCTCGACCGCCCCGAGGCCCGCAACGCCTTCAACGAGGCCCTCTACGACGCCACCACCGAGGCCCTCATGGCCGCGGCGGAGGACCGCAGCGTGGCCGTGGTGGTCATCACCGGCAGCGAGGGGGCCTTCTCGGCCGGCACCGACCTGTTGGAGATGGCGGCCCGCATGGGTCCGGACTTCACCCCGGGCCGGTACGGCTTCCCGGGCCTCATCGACCAGTTGGCCGGCTTCCCCAAGCCGTTGCTGCTGGCCGTCAACGGCCTGGGGGTGGGCATCGGCGCCACCATGGTGGGCTTCGCCGACCTGGTGTTCATGGCCGACACCGCCCGGCTCAAGTGCCCCTTCACCAGCCTCGCCGTGGCCCCCGAGGCGGCCAGCAGCTTCACGTTCCCCCGCCTGGTCGGGCGCCAGAACGCCACCTGGGCCCTGCTCAGCTCGGAGTGGCTCACCGCCCAGGAGTGCCACGAGATGGGTCTGGCCTGGAAGGTCTGCGGGCCGGACCAGCTCATGGAGACGACCATGGCCCACGCCCGGGTCCTGGCGGCCAAGCCCATCGACAGCCTGGTCACCTCCAAGGCGGCCATCATCGCCCCGTTCGCGGCCGACATCGAGGCCGCCCGCGAGCGCGAGAACGCCGCCTTCGCCGTGCTCATGGGCGCCCCGGCCAACATCGAGGCCCTCAGCGCCTTCGCCGAGAAGCGCCAACCGGACTTCGCCGCCATCGACGCCGCCACCTGACCGTCGGTCCGGCACGGCGGCTGCCGTCGAGCGACGGCCCGACGGGACCGACGCGACGACGGGACCGACCCGGCAGCCCGGTCTTCCGGCTGCTTTACACTGTCAACTGAGTTCACGACCGCCCACTGGGGGAAGCAATGCCCGACACCACCACGCCGACGCGCACCTACAACCTCGGCGACCTGCTCGAGATCGTCGCCGAGAGCGTCCCCGACCGACTGGCGGTGGTGGCCGGCGACGTGCGCTACACGTTCCGTGAGTTCGACGAGCGCACCAACCAGGTGGCCCGGGCCCTGCTCGACCTCGGCCTCGAGCCCGAGGCCAAGGTGGCCATGTACTCGTGGAACCGGTCCGAATGGGCCGAGGTCTTCTTCGGCGCCTTCAAGGCCCGGGTCGTGCCGATCAACATCAACTACCGCTACGTGGCCCACGAGCTCGAGTACGTGCTCGAGAACTCCGACGCCGAGGTGTTGATCTTCGAGCGCTCGTTCGCCCCGATCGTCGACGAGATCGCCCCCAAGCTGCCCAAGCTGAAGCACCGCATCGTGATCGAGGACGGCTCCGACGCCGATGCCGGCGACGCCGCCCGCTACGACGACGTGGTGGGGGCCCAGGACACCAGCGCCATCGGCAACCAGCGCTCCGACGACGACCTCTACTTCCTCTACACCGGCGGCACCACCGGCATGCCCAAGGGTGTGATGTGGCGGCACGAGGACCTCTTCTTCGCCGCTCTGTCCTCGGGCCTCGGTCCCGAACCGGTGACCAGCCCGCAGGGGATCACCGAACGATCGCTGCCGGAGGAGTTCGCCCGGCCCAGCCTGATCATCGCTCCCCTCATGCACGGCGCTGCGCAGTGGGGGATGTGCGGGATGATGTTCGCCGGGGCCGGCGTCTGCCTCTACACGGAGCGGGGTCTCGATCCCCACGCGGTGTGGGCCCTGGCCGAGCGTGAGAAGTGCATGGGCCTCACGCTCGTCGGCGACGCCATGGCCCGGCCCCTCGCCGACGCCCTGGCCGAGAAGCCCGACGCCTACGACCTCTCGGGCATGTTCCGCATCGGTTCGGGCGGTGGCGTGTTCTCGCCGGCCGTGCAGGGCCAGCTCAAGGAGCTCATTCCCCACGTGCAGGTGATGGACGCCTACGGCGCGTCCGAGACCGGGGCCGGCGGCATGAGCGCGGAGGGTGGCCCCCGCCGCTTCGTGGTAGGCCCCGAGCTGCAGGTCATCGACGACGACCTCCGTCCGGTCGCCCCCGGAGAGGTCGGACGCCTCGCCCGTCGCGGGCACATCCCGCTCGGCTACTACAAGGACGAGGCCAAGACGGCCGCCACCTTCCCCACCGACGCCGACGGCAACCGCTGGTCGGTGCCCGGGGACTTCGCCACCGTCGACGACGACGGCATCGTCACCCTGCTCGGCCGCGGGTCGCAGTGCATCAACACCGGTGGCGAGAAGGTCTATCCCGAGGAGGTCGAGGAGGCGCTCAAGAGCCACCCCGACGTCTTCGACGCCCTCGTCGTCGGTGTCCCCGACGACCGCTGGGGCGAGCGGGTGGTGGCCGTGATCGCCGCTCGGGGCGACGCCCGTCCGACGGTCGAGGACCTCAGCGCCCACTGCCGCCAGACCATCGCCGGCTACAAGACCCCCCGGGCCGTCACCTTCGTGGAGTCCATCAAGCGCTCCCCGGCCGGCAAGGCCGACTACCGCTGGGCCAAGGACACCGCCTCCGCCGACGCCGGCTGAGCTCGGCGCACCGACCACGACACCGAACGATCCGGCCCGCGGGACTCCCCGGGCCGGATCGTCGCGTGAGGCAGGATGGCCCCACGACGCGAGGAGACGGGCGCCCGGCCCGCGGTCGTCGACGAGGTCAGAGTGGACACGCACCCCGAAGCGGCGACCGACGAGCCCCGACCCCCGGCAGGGCGAGCACGACCCGAGCGCTGGCGCACCGCCCTGCTGCGCCCGGTGGCCCACTTCCCGTGCTGGGTGGCGCTGGCGTTCGCCTGGGCGTCGGTCTTCCCGTCGCTCATGCCCCGCTCGGGCCTCGTCCAAGGCGTCATCACCGCCGTCGCCGTGACGCTCGGCCTGGCGGTCGGGTCCCTGGTGGCCTGGGTGGCCACCATGGTGTGGCGCCTCGCCGGCCGCCCGGTGCCCGCGGTCCTGCCCTACGGTCGCCAGATCTTCGCCGGCATCGCCGGGGTCATCACAGTGGCCGGCCTGGGCGCGTGGGTCACCTGGCAGAACGACCAGCGCGAGGTCCTGGGCATGGAGCCCATGAGCCAGGTCCAGCTGGTGCCGTTCGTGCTCGTCGCCGTCGGCGTGGGCCTGGTGCTCTTCGTCATCGGCCGCAGCGTGGCCTGGCTGATCCGGCGGATCGACCGGCGCATCACCCGCTACGTGCCCCGCCCCCTGGCCGTGGCCGCCACCGTGGTCATCGTGGTCGTCGTGTCGGTGGTGGTCACCCGTGACGTGGTCGCCACCGAGCTGCTCGACCGGCTCAACGCCAGCTTCGGCACCTTCGACGACGAGACGCCTCCCGGGGTCGTGGCGCCGACCGCGCCCGAGCGCTCGGGGAGCCCGGCATCGCTGGTGCCGTGGGACACGCTCGGGTACGAAGGCCGCAGCTTCGCCGCCGGCGGCCCCACCCTCGAACAGCTCCAGGACTTCGCCGGCCCCGACGCTGAGGCCATGGAACCCATCCGGGTGTACGCGGGGCTGAAGTCCGCCGACGGTCCCGAGGCCCAGGCCGCCCTCGCCGTCGAGGAGCTCGACCGCACCGGGGCCTGGGACCGCTCGGTGCTGGCCGTGGTCACCGTCACCGGCACCGGCTGGATCGACCCGGTCTCGTCGTCGTCACTCGAGCTCCTGCGGGCCGGCGACACGGCGATCGTCGGCACCCAGTACTCGTACCTGCCCAGCTGGATCTCCTTCCTCGTCGACCTCGACAAGGCCGCCGAGAACGCTCGCGCCCTGGCCGCCGCGGTCACCGAACGGTGGGCCGAGCTGCCGGAGGACGATCGGCCCCGGTTGGTGTTCTTCGGGCTCAGCCTCGGCTCCTACGGCAGCGAGGAGGTGTTCGACCGCGGCAGCCTCGATGGCTCGCTGGCTGCGGCCACCGAGCTGCCCGACGCCGTGCTGTGGGCCGGGCCCACCTTCGCCAACCCCATCTGGCGCGACGTGGTGCAGGCCCGCCCGGCAGGCACGCCGTCGTGGGCGCCCGAGGTCGACGGGGTGACCCTGCGCGGCACCCCCGGCGAGGACGCGATCGCCGGAGCGTTGCCCGGCAACCCCGTCGTGTACCTCACCCACGCCACCGACCCGGTCACGTGGGTCAACGTCGACTCGCTGTGGAGCAGACCCGACTGGATGGCCGATCCGGTCGGACCCGGCGTCTCGGGTCCGTTCCTCTGGGTCCCCGGCGTGACCCTGGTGCAGGAGGTGTTCGACCTCATGGCCGGGTTCAGCGCCCCGCCCGGGTACGGGCACAACTACGACCCCAACATGCCCGACGCGTGGGTGGCGGTGGCGGCGCCCGACGACTGGACGGCCGGTCGCACCCTCGCCCTGCGCGACGCGGTCGCCGCCCTCGGCGACGACACCCCCGTCGGCTGATCGCGGCGCTCGTCATGCACCCGGCTCGGACCTTCGCGGCCACCGCAGGGGTCCTCGTCCTGTTCAACGTGGCCCGCGGGGTCGGCCTGTTCGGCGACCACACCGACCTGGCGGCGCTCGGCCTGCTGGTCGCGCTGGCCGTCGTCGCGGTCCTCGGCCGGGTCGACGCTCCCACGCTCGGCCTCGAGCGCCGGTATCTGGGCGCGGGCCTGCGCTGGGGCCTGGCCGCCCTGGCCCTGGTCGGGGTGGTGGTGGCCGCAGCCGCGGTCGTCCCGGCCACCTCGGGGTTCCTCGACGACGACCGGGCCCAGGTCCCCTACGACCAGCTGTTGTGGGAGGTCGGCTTCGGGATCCTCGTCGCCACCGTCCTGCCCGAGGAGCTCGCCTTCCGGGGGCTGTTGCTGGGCACGGGGATGCAGGCCTGGGGGCCGTGGCGGGGAGCCCTGGCGTCCTCGGCGCTGTTCGGGCTCTGGCACATCTCGCCGACCCTGAACACCATGGCCGACAACGCCTCGCTCGACGGGCTCACGTCGAGCCCCCCGGGCCAGGCGCTGGTGGTCGTGGGCAACGTCGCCGTGACCTTCGTGGCCGGACTCGCCTTCTGCTGGCTACGGGTCCGCTCCAAGAGCCTCCTCGCCCCGGTGGTGGGCCACCTGGCCACCAACGGTGTCGCCTTCGTGGCCGCCTGGCTCGTGCGCCGCTGAGCGCACCGGCTGACCGGGTGGCGGACCTCGGGGGTCACGGACCGAGCGGTCCGTCGGATTCGAGGAGGTGCCTGGCGGTGAGGGACACTTCACCACCGGGCCAGGTGCGGGCCCGGCCCCCGACGACCGGCGTGCGACGACCAGGACGGTGACCCTCCGATGAGCGTGGACCTCGGATTGACGGACGACCAGCAGGCGATCGCCGAGCTGTTCGACGGGTTCTTCGTCAAGGAGTCGCCGCCGGAGGTGGCCCGGGCCGCTGAGCCGCTCGGCTTCGATCGCGACCTGTGGGCCAAGGTGATCGAGCTCGGCGCTCCGGGGATGGGCGTGGCCGAGGACGCCGGCGGCGGCGGTGCCTCGTTGGCCGATCTGGTGGTGGTGGCCGAGGCCTACGGACGGGCGATCGCCCCGGTGCCGCTGGTGGAGCACGCCGTGGCGGCGCGGGCCTGGCCCGAGGCCGACCTCGTGGCCGGCGAGTCGATCGCCACGGTCGCGCTGGCGCCGGCCGGTCCCGACGGGACCTGGCATCTCGTGCCGGCCGGTGCGGTGGCCGACGTGGTGGTGGGCGTGGACGGCGACGAGGTGGTGGCGGTGCGATCCACGCCGCCGGGCGAAGGTCCCCTCAACCACGCCGCCGCGCCGTTGGCCGACCGCTCCGCCCGCCAGGGCGAACGCACCGTGCTGGGTCCGGCGGGCGACGCCGAGCGGCTCCTCGCCGAGTGGAAGGTGCTCACCGCGGCCGCGCTGGTGGGCATCGCCGACCAGGCCATGCGCATGGGGGTGAGCTACGTGATGGAGCGCCAGCAGTTCGGGGTGCCCATCGGGTCGTTCCAGTCCGTGCAGCACGGACTGGCCGATCTGCCCGTGCTCGTCGACGGGGGCCGCATGCTGGCCCACAAGGCGGCGTGGGCGGCCGCCCTCGAGGGCGACGAGGCGGGGCTGGTCGACATCGACCGCAACGACGTCACCGACCCCTCGGCGTTGGCCTCGATGGCCTTCGTGTTCGCCGGGGACGCCGCGTCCACGGCCACCCACCGCTCGTTGCACTACCACGGCGGCTACGGCTTCGCCGAGGAGTACGACATCCAGCTCTACTACCGGCGGGCACGGGGCTGGCGCCTCGTCGCCGGCGACCCGGCCCAGGAGTGCCTGGGCCTCGCCGACCGCCTGTTCGGCCACCCCGGAGGTGTCGCCTGATGGACTTCTCGCTCTCTCCCGCCGTCCGCGACTTCCGCGACACCATCCGTCGGATCGTGGCCGACACGGTGACCCCCGCCGACATCGACCGCATGCACACCACCGGCACGTTCGACCTCCCGGCCCTCAACCGCGCCCTGGCCGAGCACGGGTTCCTGGAACGGGCCACGCCCGGGTTGGGCAAGGGCGACCCGGTCGAGCTGTGGGTGATGTTCAACGAGCTCGAGAAGGCCGGCGCCCCGATCGACGGGCTGGCCGTGGCCCTCATGATCGCCGGCGTGGTGCAGGCCGTCGGCACCGAGGAGCAGAAGGAACGCATCCTCCCGTCGATCCTCGCCGGTGAGGCACTGGTGTGCATGGGCTACTCCGAAGCCGACTACGGCTCCGACGTGGCGTCGATCACCACCAAGGCCGTCCGCGACGGCGACGAGTGGGTGATCGACGGCGCCAAGATGTGGACCACCATGGCCCACGAGGCCAGGTGGCTCATCCTGCTCACCCGCACCGACCCCGACCTGCCCAAGCACAAGGGCCTCACCATGTTCATCCTCCCGATGGACACCCCCGGCATCACGGTCGAGCCGGTGCACACCATGGCCACCGAGCGCACCAACGCCACCTGGTACGACGACGTGCGCGTGGGCGACGAGGCCGTGCTCGGCGAGGTCAACGGCGGCTGGCGCACCATGACCGTCGCCCTGTCCTTCGAGCGGGGCGTGATGGGCGGGACCAACACTGGGGTGCCCCTGTTGCGCCACTTCCGGCACTGGGCCGCCGAGGTGGGCATCGACACCGACCCCCGGGTGCGCGAAGAGATGGCCCGCGTCGCCATCGACAACCAGGTGGCCGCGCTGCTCACCCAGCGCTCGGCTTGGATCGCGGCCTCGGGCGGCCAGGCCGGACTCGAGGGCTCCATGACCAAGGTCTTCGCCACCGAGGCCTACCAGCGCGCCGCCGAGGCCTTCCAGCGCATGGCCGGGCCGGCCGGGCTGTTGCAGTTCCACCAGCCCGGCGCCGCGGCCGACGGCTTCGTCGAGTACGACGCCCGCCACGCCCCGGTCACCACCATCTACGGCGGCACGACAGAGATCAACCGCAACAACATCGCCGAGCGCCACCTGAAGCTGCCCCGGGCCCGGCGCTGAGCACGGGGCCGGGGGAGATCAACCGCAACAACATCGCCGAGCGCCACCTGAAGCTGCCTCGGGCCCGCCGCTGAGCACGAGGCCGGGCGAGATCGACCGCAACGCGCCGAGTGCCGAGCGCCGCCCGCCCGAGGCGCCGCGGCCGACCCTGGGGCGACGTGACAGGGGCTCTGTAACAGCGCTACGGTGACGTGGGTCACGCTGGCGGCGCCGCCGGCACCACGACCCGAGGGGACAGCTGCCATGACCGGATCGCTCGCCGACGAGCGCTACGTCGTCATCTCCGCCGACGGCCACTGCGGGGCCTTCATGGAGGGCTACAAGCCGTACCTGGCATCGCAGTGGCACGACGAGTTCGACGCCTGGGCCGCAGACTACGAGGTCACCTACGAGGACCTCAAGGGTCGCGA
Source organism: Rhabdothermincola salaria (assembly GCF_021246445.1). Classification (NCBI taxonomy): domain Bacteria; kingdom Bacillati; phylum Actinomycetota; class Acidimicrobiia; order Acidimicrobiales; family Iamiaceae; genus Rhabdothermincola; species Rhabdothermincola salaria. Next base: position 30,033 of record NZ_JAJQXW010000003.1, on the reverse strand, counting down.
CGGCGACCGCAACTGGAACAGCTCCCGCCGGGCCGCCGAGCTCGAGGCCGACGGGCAGGTGGCCGAGGTGCTGTTCCCCAACACCATCCCCCCGTTCTTCCCGAAGACCTCCCTCACCGCCCAGCCGCCTGCCGTCACCGCCGACGACAACGCCCGTCGATGGGCCGGCCTCCAGGCCCACAACCGCTGGTTGGCCGAGTTCTGCGCCGACCTGCCGGGTCGTCGGGCGGGGGTGATCCAGATCACCCTGCACGACATCGAGGCGTCCGTGGCCGAGATGCACTGGGCCAAGGAGCAGGGCCTCACGGGCGGCATCCTCCTCCCCGGCACCCCGCCGGGGCTGGGCCTCCCGCAGCTCTACGACCCGTACTACGAACCCCTCTGGCAGGCCGCCGAGGAGCTCGAGATGCCGGTGAACCACCACACCGGGAGCGCGGCGCCGCCGATGGGGCCCACGGCCGAGGACGCTGTCGTGTTCCTCCTCGAGGTCTCGTGGTGGGCCCACCGGGCGCTCACCCACCTCCTCGTCGGGGGGGTCTTCGAACGGCACCCGAACCTGCAGCTGGTCTTCACCGAGCAGGGTTCGGCGTGGGTTCCCGACGAGCTGGCCCGCCTCGACTACTTCTGGGGTCGCATGGGCGGCGCGGGGGGCTCCCAGGAGCAGGTGTGGGGGCGCGAGGTCGTCGGCTCCATGTCGCTGAAGCCCAGCGAGTACTGGGCCCGCCAGTGCCACCTCGGCGCCAGCTTCATCCGGCCCGACGAGGTCAAGATGCGCCATTCGGTCGGCGTCGACCGGATCATGTGGGGGAGCGACTACCCCCACAAGGAGTCCAGCTTCCCCTTCTCGCTCGAGGCCATCCGCGGCTCGTTCGCCGGGGTGCCCCACGACGAGGTGCAGATGATGCTGGGTGGCAACGCGGCGGCGCTCTACGGCTTCGACCTCGAGGCCCTCCGACCCCTCGCCCAGCAGGTCGGACCCCGGGTGAGCGACGTCGACCAGCCCCTGGTGCCCGGTGAGGTGCCCCAGGAGGCGGACAAGTGCCCGGCCTTCATCGGCTACCAGTTCACGACCGCCGCCGAGTAGGCACCAGAGACAGGAGACCATCGTGTCCAGCAGCCCCACCCAGCCGGCACCCTCCAGCACCCAGACCTTCGCCGACGACGACCCCTACCTGATCATCGCCGCCGATTCCCACGCCGGTCTGCCCACCGAGCAGTACCGGCAGTACCTCGAGTCGAGGTACCACCCGCAGTTCGACGAGTTCCTCGCCCAGCGCCACGAACAGCTCGAGGCGGCCACCCGCATGGGGGTGCGCGACGAGAAGTACGCCAAGAAGTGGTTCGAGGACCACGACGAAGAGCTCGCCGGAGGGTGGGACGCCATCAAGCGCGACCAGGCCCTCGACAACGACGGGGTGGCCGCCGAGGTGGTGTACCCCGACGCCGACGCCGTCGAGAGCCGCACCTGCGTGCCCTTCGGTGCCGGGCTCGGCCTCTCGGGCGACCTCGACCCCGAGCTGGGCATGGCCGGGGCCAAGGCCCACAACCGATGGTTGGCCGAGCTGTGCTCCCACAGCCCCGAGCGGCGCAAGGGCGTAGCGCTCGTCCCGATCACCGTCGAGACCGAGAAGGTCATCGCCGAGATCCAGTGGGCCCACGACAACGGGTTGGGCGCGGTGATGATCCCCGCCATGTGGGTCGACCAGACCCCGTACCACGATCGCAGCTACGACCCGATCTGGGCGCTGTGCGAAGAGCTGCGCATGCCGGTGGTCACCCACTCCGGCTCGGCGTCGCGCGACGAGTACGGCGACCACCTGGGGATCTACGTCACCGAGGTCACCTGGTGGCCGGCCCGGCCGTTGTGGTTCCTGTTGTGGTCCGGCGTCTTCCATCGCTTCCCGGGGTTGCGCTTCGGCGTCACCGAGGGCGGCTGCTGGTGGCTGCCCGGCCTGTTGTGGTCGTGGGACCGCCTGCTGCTCGGCTCGCGGGGCGCCTCCAAGCTCAGCCAGGGTCCGTTCCAGGCCGCGTTGGGCGACATGCTCCCGAGCGAGATCGTCGACCGCAACTGCTTCACCGGCCTGGCCAACGTGAAGCGCCGCGAGCTCGGCCAGCGCTACGAGATCGGCATCGACAACATGCTGTGGGGCACCGACTTCCCCCACCCCGAGGGCACCTGGCCCAACACCCACGACTGGCTGCAGAAGACCTTCTTCGACATCCCCGTCGAGGAGTCGCGTCGGATGCTCGGCCTGGCCGCGGCCGACACCTTCGGGTTCGACCTCGCCTCGTTGCGGCCCATCTCCGACAAGGTGGGACCCACGCCCACCGACCTCGGCCAGCTCCGCGACGGCCAGACCGCCGCCGACCTCACGGAGAAGTGGGCCCCGGTGAAGGAGGTCGGCCGTCACTGGCTCACCGGCCATGACTTCCCGCTGCTGCCGGGCATGCAAAGCTGACCGTGTGAGCGCAGCGCGGGCGGCCTCGACCCCAGGGGGCCGGGGCGCCGAGGACATCGACGACCACGGCGGGGCCGGCGACCTGCCGGCCCCGCCCCGCGTGCCGATCAGCCGCGACACGGTCATCGACACCGCCATGCGCCTCGTCGACGAGCACGGTGCCGATGCCCTCACGATGCGCCGCCTGTCCGACGAGCTGGGCGTGGCCGTCACCGCCATCTACTGGCACGTCGGCAACCGCGATGCCCTGCTCGACGCCCTGGTCGACCGCTTCGTCGCCGAGATGGGCACCATCCGGGCCGTCGGCGACAGCCCGGCCGAGCGCATCGTCTCGCTGGCCGAGACCCTGCGAAGGCGGATCCAGGATCGTCCCCATCTGATCGGGCTGGCCCACGAGCGCCAGCGCACGGCGTCGATGTTCCAACCCGTCGAGCAGGCCATGGCCGCCGAGCTCGCCGGGTCGGGGGTGCGCGGCAAGGACGCCGCCTTCGCCCTGCGGGTCCTCAGCACCCACGTCGTGGGCTCGGTGATGCTCGAACGGGTCGCCCGCCAGGACGGCGACGAGGTCACCACCGCCTCGGTGTGGCCCACCGACACCGACGACCCCGAGCTCGTCGACGCCCTGTCGGCCAACCCGGATCGCGACGCCCTCTTCGTTTTCGGGGTGCGCGCGCTGTTCGACGCCTTGGTACCCCCCGGCCGCTGAGGCTCGCGCCGATGACCGACGACCGACGACCGCGAGATCGTCCGGTTCCGGGGCTGCCCACGCCGGCGAAACTTGCCCGAGTCAGGCGTTGACTATCGTCACACCCATGGCCGACGAGAGCGCTCCCATCAACCTCGACACCCCCTGGCGACGCGACCCCGCCGAGATCGGGCGCAGCCTCGAAGGATGGGCCCGCGACGCGCTGGGTCCCGATGCCCGTCTGGTCGAGGTGACCACGCCCGAGAACGGCATGTCGAGCGAGAGCATCCTCTTCGACGTGGAGCACGGCGGCGCCGTGGACCGACTGGTGGCCCGGCTGGCGCCCCTGCCCTCCCTCGTCCCCGTCTTCCAGCACTACGACATCGAGCTGCAGGCCAAGGCGATGCGCATCGTGGGTGAGCGCACCGACGTGCCCGTCCCCGAGGTCGTGGCGGTGGTCCTCGACGAGGCGGTGCTCGAGGTCCCGTTCCTCGTCATGCGCCGCGTCGACGGCCAGCCGCCCACCGACGTGCCGCCGTACGTGTTCGGCGGCTGGGTCGCCGACCTCACCGACGACGAACGAGCCGAGATGCAGCGCAACGCGGTGTCGGTGCTGGTGCGCCTGCACGAGCTGCGCCCCGACAACGCCGAGCTGTCGTTCCTCGACCGGCCCGCCAAGGGCGACACCGCCCTCGATCAGCACCTCGGGCACGAGCGTGGGTACTACGAATGGGCTCGCGACGGTGGCCACTTCCCGCTCATCGAGCGGACCTTCGACTGGTTGGAGGCCAACCGGCCGACCCTCGTCAACCCCACGGTGCTCAACTGGGGCGACGCCCGCATCGGCAACATGCTCTGGGACGGCCCCACTCCCACGGCGGTGCTCGACTGGGAGATGGCGGCGCTCGGCCCGGCCGAGGTCGACCTGGCCTGGATGATCTTCCTGCACAAGTTCTTCCAGAACATGGCCGAGACCTACGACATGCCGGGCCTGCCGGACTTCATGCGTCGCGACGAGGTCGCGGCGCAGTACGCCGAGATGAGCGGCCGCTCGGTCGAGGCCCTCGAGTGGTTCGAGGTGTTCGCCGCCCTCCGCTTCGCCATCGTCTCCACCCGCACCAGCCTGCGCAGCATCACCTACGGCCAGGCCGAGATGCCCGCCGACCCCGACGACCTGGTCATGTTCCGACCGCTGCTCGAGCAGATGCTGGCGGGCACCTACTGGGACTGACCGGCCGGAGCGGCAACCCGAGCCTCGGCGGAGGTCCGTCGGTGTCGGTGGTCACATGTGCCTGCCGTCACTGCTAGGTTCGCCCGGGATGAGCCGGTTGGACGATCTGCGTCGGGTGGAAGAGGCGATCACGAGGATCGGTCGCATCAGCATGGGTCGTGAGGCGGCGCGCATCCGGGCCGAGCGCGCCGGCCTCTCGCTGTCCCGCCCGGCGATCGCCATCCTGTCGGCGCTGCACAAGGCGGGTCCCATCCGGCTGTCGTCGTTGGCCCGGCTGGCCGACCTCGAGGCCCCCCTGATCAGTCGCGAGATCCGCGACCTCTCCGAAGGCGGCTATGTGTTCCGCCGCGCCGACCCCACCGACGGCCGGGCCGGCATCGTCGAGCTCACGCCGCAGGGCGAGGTCGCCTACGAGGCCTACCGGGGGGCGACCGACGAGATCATCGCCCAGACCTTCGCCGAGTGGAGCGGCACCGATCTCCGCTCGTTGCGCGACCAGCTCGAGCGGGTGGCCGACGACTTCGCCCGTCCGCCGGCGCCCACCGGCCGGGCCGCCAGCGGCCGGCCCAACGGCCGCCACGGCCGGGTCGTGCGCGCCGGTTGAGCGAGCTCCGGGCCGCGGCGGGCGCGGGCCCGTCGAGCCGGGAGCCCGTCGAGCCGCCGGCCGAGCGGTAGGGTCGCCGCCCATGACCGACGTCACACCGCCTCCGCTGCTGCACCGCCCCGTCTTCGGGGCTGACCTGTTGATCCACGCCCTGGCCAAGCAGCCCGACGCGCCGGCGGTCAACATCGGAGACCGCACGATGACCGCCCGGGAGATGGCCGCCCAGGTCAGCCGGTACAGCCAGGCCTTCCGCGCACGCGGCCTCGGCCAGGGCGCGCAGGCGTCGATGCTGTCGCTCAACCGGCCCGAGGTGCTGTTCACCATGGGGGCCAACCAGGTCAACGCCACCCGCAGCACCCCGCTGCATCCCATGGGTTCGGTCGAGGACCAGGCCTACGTGCTCACCGACTGCGGGGCCACCGCCTTGATCTTCGATCCCGACACGTTCACCGATCGGGCCCGCCAGCTGTCCGAGATGGTGCCCGGCATCGAGCACTTCCTCGCCCTCGGTCCCACCGAGTTCGGCGAGGACCTCACCGCCCTGGCCGCCGGGTTCGAGCCCCAGCCCCTCGTCGCCCCGGTCGTGGACCCCGACGCCCTCGCCGGCATCGCCTACTCGGGCGGCACCACGGGCAAGCCCAAGGGGATCATGGGCAGCTACCAGAGCCAGGCCACCATGACCCAGATCCAGATGGCCGAGTGGCAGTGGCCCGACGAGACCCGCTTCCTCATCTGCACGCCGTTGTCGCACGCCGGCGCCGCCTTCTTCGTGCCCACGCTGCTGCGGGGCGGATCGCTCACCGTGCTGCCGGGCTTCGACCCCGAGACGTTCATGCGCACCGTCGAGGAGAAGCGCATCACCTCCACCATGTTGGTGCCGACGATGCTGTACGTGCTGCTCGATCACCCCAAGTTCGACCAGTACGACCTCTCCAGCCTGCAGACCGTGTTCTACGGCGCCTCGGCGGCCTCGCCCACCCGGTTGGCCGAAGCCGTCCGACGGATGGGGCCGATCTTCTTCCAGTTCTACGGCCAGGCCGAGTGCCCCATGACGATCACGGTGCTGCGCAAGGAGGACCACGATCCTTCGAACCTGGACCGCCTGGCCAGCTGTGGCCGTCCGGTCCCGTGGGTCCACGTGGCGCTGCTCGACGACGACGGCAACGAGGTGGCGCCCGGAGAGCCGGGGGAGATCTGCGTGCGCTCTCCCATGGTGATGAAGGGCTACCTGGGCAAGCCGGAGCAGACCGCCGAGGCGTTCGCCCACGGGTGGCTGCACACCGGCGACGTGGCCCGGGCCGACGACGAGGGCTTCCTCTACATCGTCGACCGCAAGAAGGACATGATCGTGACCGGCGGGTTCAACGTGTACCCCCGGGAGGTGGAGGACGTCATCTCCACCCATCCGGCGGTCTCCGCGGTGGCCGTGATCGGCGTGCCCGACGAGCGCTGGGGCGAGTCGGTGAAGGCGGTGGTCGTGCCCCGTCCCGGCGTCGACCTCGACACCGCCGAGCTCATCGACCTGGTCAAGGAGCACAAGGGCTCGGTGCAGGCCCCCAAGTCGGTCGACCTCGTCGACGCCATCCCCCTCAGTGCGCTGGGCAAGCCCGACAAGAAGGCGCTGCGGGCCCGCTACTGGGGCGAATCGGGGCGCATGGTGAACTGACCGATGGGGGGGCCCGAGCTCACCGCGTCGTTCACCGCGTCAATGAACTCGGTGAACTTGTTTGGCGCAAGTACCGCCGGGTACAGTGCGCCGCTGAGACCCGCGCCACTGAGAGGCTGAGGTCGCTGGCCCAGTTCCGTCGCCTCGGGGCTGGGGCCGCTCGTCGTTCCACCCGTCGTCGACCCCGCCTCGTGTGGGAGTCTCCCGTCCAGCTCCGTGCCGGGCGCTGCTCGAAGTAGAGAAGGGGGCGTTGGTGCAGGAGTTCCTGCAGTACACCATCCTGGGCCTGGTCATCGGTGGCGTGTACGGCATCGCCGCGTCGGGCCTGGTGGTCACCTACACCACCTCGGGCATCTTCAACTTCGCCCACGGCGCCATCGCCATGCTGGGCGCCTTCAGCTACTGGCAGGTGCGCTGGGGCTGGGGGTGGCCCGCCCCGCTGGCGTTGATCGCCGTGCTCGGCATCCTCGCCCCCGCCGTCGGCGCGTTGCTCTACCAGGCGGTGATGAAGAACCTCCGAGGAACCTCGGAGGTCACCAAGATCATCGTGCCGGTCGGTGTCATGCTCGGCTTCCTGGCCCTGGCCACCTGGATCTGGAACCCCACGCCGCGCACCCCGCGCCTGTTCCAGAAGTTCTTCGGCCAGAACGCCCAGGTCAGCATCTTCGGCGTCAACGTCACATGGCACGAGATCATCGCCCTGCTGCTCGCCGTGGCGATCGCGTTCGGCATCCGCTTCCTGTTCCACTCCACCCGCTCGGGTGTGGCCATGCGCGCCGTGGTCGACGACCCGGACCTGCTCCAACTCAACGGTGGGCGTCCCGAGCGCCTGGCCACCATCTCCTGGGCGGGCGGTGCGTTCCTCGCCGCCCTGGCCGGCATCCTCATCACCCCCATCCAGGGCTCGGCCATGAGCGCCAACGCCCTCACCCTGTTGGTCATCGACGCCTTCGCCGCCGCCATGTTCGGCCGCCTGCGCAGCCTGCCCCGCACGTTCGTGGGCGCCATCATCCTCGGCCTGCTCGGCAACTACGTGATCGCTTACTTCCCGGCCGCCCAGTGGACCTGGACCGGGGCCTTCCGGTCCTCGATCCCGATGATCCTGCTGTTCATCATCTTGCTGCTGCTGCCCCAGGACCGGCTCCGAGGCGCCACCGTGCTGCGCACCCGCGAGCGCTTCATCATGCCCAGCCTGCGCACCGCCTGGATCGGTGGCCTCGTGCTGGTGGGCGTGGTGTTCGCCATGCAGGCGGTGATGGCGCAGACCGCGGTCAACACCGTGGCCTTCGGCATGACCTTCGCCCTGGTGGCGCTGTCGCTGGTGCTGCTCACCGGCTACGCCGGCGAGATCAACCTGGCGGCGCTCTCCTTTGGTGCCATCGGCACGATCATCGTGTTCCACTACGGCATCTCGGGAGGCACCGGGCCCACCGGGCGGACCACCCTCTGGGGCTTCGTGCTGGCGGGCGTCGTGTGCGCCGTCGTCGGCGCGATCGTCGCCCTGCCCGCGCTGCGGCTGCGGGGCCTCTATCTCGCCCTGGCCACCATGGCCTTCGGCGTGTTCGTCAGCCGCATGGTGCTCACCGAGATCGGCCAGCGCGAGCTCTTCGGCGTCGAGTTCTCCATCTTCCAGGGAGGCTCGCTCACCATCCCCCGCCCGGAGTTCTTCGGCCTCGACTTCAACGACAACGGTGCCTTCCTCATGTTGGTCACCGTGTTGTTCGCCCTCCTCGGCGTCGGGCTCATCGCCCTGCGCAAGAGCGGGTACGGGCGTCGCCTCTCGGCCATGAAGGACAGCCCCGCCGCCTGCGCCACCCTGGGCATGAGCGTCGTGCGCCTCAAGCTCAGCGTGTTCATGATGTCGGCCGCCATCGCCGGCATCGGCGGGGCGCTCATGTCGGCCCAGCTCGGTTCGGTCAACCTCGACCGCTTCGACATCTTCTTGAGCCTCGCCCTGCTGCTGCTCACCGTGGTGGGCGGCATCGGCTATGTGTCCGCCGCGCTGTTCAGCGGCCTGCTCAACGGTGCTGCCTTCCTGTCGATGCAGAACAGCCTCGAGAAGCTGGGCTCGGACTACCGGACGCTGCAACCCATCTTCGGCTTCCTCGTCAGCGCGGTCACCGTGCTCCCCGCCACCATCGGCGTGACCATGGGCAAGAACCCCAGCGGGGCCATCACCGACATCGCCGAGGGGCTCAACGAGATCAAGCGGTCCAAGGTGCTGATGCTCTCCGTCATCGCCCTGCAGGCCCTCGTGTGGGGCCTCTGGTGGCAGGACGTCTACAACGGCTGGTGGTTCACGATCTTCACCGCGCTGAACCTGCTGTTGGTGCCACCCATCGGGGGGGCGATCGTGAAGGCCTTCGCCGTGCGCAAGTACGACCTGCCCCAGCCCACACCACCCGAGCTGATCGGCCTCGACGTCCCCTTCACCGACGACGACCGCCAGCAGATGGACCACGTGCTGGCGCTCGACTCCGTGCCGGTGCCCGTCGGCACGCACGTCCACGAAGGAGAGACCGTCCATGCCTCTGCTTGAGACCGTCGACGTCAAGGTCCGCTTCGGGGGCAACGTCGCACTCGACGACGTGTCCATCTCCGTCGAGCCCGGCACCGTCACCGGCCTCATCGGCCCCAACGGCGCCGGCAAGACCACGCTGTTCAACGCCATCACCGGCCTGCAGCCCCTCACCAGCGGTCGGGTGCTGCTCAACGGCAAGGACGTCACCAAGCTGGCGCCCCACAAGCGGGCCCGCCAGGGCCTGGCCCGCACCTTCCAGCGCCTCGAGCTGTTCACCTCGCTGTCGGTGCACGACAACGTGCTCGTGGCCGGCGAGATCCGCAACCGCTGGGGTCGGGGCGTCAAGCGAGCCAACGCCGAGAAGGAAGCCGCCCGCATCATCGAGCTGGTGGGGCTGGGCGAGGTGGCCGACCGCGAGGTGGGCGAGATCCCCACCGGGCAGGCCCGCGTCGTCGAGCTGGCCCGGGCCCTCATGCTCCAGCCCACCTTGTTGCTCCTCGACGAGCCGGCGTCCGGCCAGACCGAGGACGAGACCGAGAACTTCGGCACCCTGCTGCGCCAGCTGGCGGGTGAAGGCCTCGGCATCTGCCTCGTCGAGCACGACATGGCCCTGGTCATGAACGTGTGCGAGACGATCCACGTGCTCGAGTTCGGGCGCATCATCGCCAGCGGCGATGCCGAGACCGTGCGCAACGATCCCGCCGTCATCGACGCCTACCTGGGCTCTCCGGAGGGAGCAGCATGACCGACGTCCCCACGCCGGCCCCCGGCCGTTCCCACCACGTCGTCGAGCCGCCGCTGCTCGAGCTGGTCGGGGTCAAGGCCGCCTACGGCACCATCGAGGTCCTCCACGGGGTCGACCTCGCCGTCCCCGAGGGCACGGTGGTCGCCTTGCTCGGCCCCAACGGTGCCGGCAAGTCCACCATCCTCAAGGTCTGCTCGGGCCTGCTGACCCCGTCGGCCGGCGAGGTGCGCCTGGCCGGCAAGGTCGTCAACGGCGCGGCCGCCGACGAGCTGGCCCGCAACGGGTTGTGCACCGTGCCCGAGGGTCGGGGCGTGTTCCCCAACCTCACCGTGCGTGAGAACCTCTGGATGAACACCTTCGCGGGAGTCTCGCTGAAGGACGTCGAAGAGGTCGCCTACGCACGGTTCCCAATCCTCGGCGAGCGCCGCAAACAGCTCGCCGGCACCATGTCGGGCGGCGAGCAGCAGATGCTCGCCATGGCCCGCGCCCTCGCCACGAACCCGGCCATCCTGCTCCTCGACGAGCTGTCGATGGGTCTGGCTCCGCTGATCGTGGCGAACCTCTACGAGATCGTGGCTCAGGTCTCCGAAGAGGGAGTGTCGATCCTGGTGTCCGAGCAGTTCGCTCGGACGGTGTTGGGCATCGCCCAGTACGCCGCGATCGTGCTGCACGGCAACGTCACCCGCGTGGGGACACCTGCTGAGCTCGAAGATGAACTGTCCGCCGCCTACTTGGGCTCGTGAGGTCACCGAACGCCATGGAATCCACCACCTCGTCCACCACCCCTGCTTCGGGCGGCTCGCCGCGCGTCGAGCAGTTCAAGAACGACGTCTCCGACATGAACCTCAAGGCCGGCAACGCCGGCCGCGAGAAGATGCTCGGCGCCATCGGTCTCGTGCTCATGATCGTGGGAGTCATCGGGGCGTTCTTCGCCTACGTGTCGACCACCAACCAGACCCTCATCGAGGACCAACAGGAGAGCATCGTCATGGCGCTCACCTTCGTCACGGTCAGCGTGCTCGGCCTCGGCCTGTTCGTGCGCTACGCCTTCGCCAACTTCCTGCGCATGTGGCTGCTGCGCCAGCTCTACGAAGGCCAGGCCAACACCGACCGCCTCATCGAAGCCATCGAGGACCGGGGCTGACATGCGCACCGTCGCCATCACCGGAGCCGGATCGGGTATCGGCGCAGCGACCGCGGATCGGCTCAGCCGCGATGGCCACCGGGTCATCGGGGTCGACCTGCGCGGGGCGGAGATCGAAGCCGATCTCGGCACCCCCGACGGCCGCCGGTCGGCCATCGACGCCGTCGCCGAGGCCAGCGGAGGCGCCCTCGACGGGCTGATCACGTGCGCCGGCATCTCGGGCTTCCCGGGCCGGCCCTCGTCGCTGCTGGCGTCGGTCAACTACTTCGGAACCGTAGTGCTCCTGGAGGGCCTGCGGCCCCTCCTGGCCAAGGGCGACCGTCCCTCGGCGGTGGCCATCTCGTCCAACTCCACCACCACCGCTCCCGGGTACAGCCTCGAGCTCACCGAGGCCTGCCTGGCCGGCGACGAGGCCGAGGCCCGGCGCGTGGCCGACGAGGTCGCCGGCGAGTCGATGATCGAGTACGCCGCCACCAAGCTGGCCGTGGCCCGCTGGGTGCGGGCCACGGCCGTGACCCCCGAGTGGGGCGGGACGGGCATCCGGCTCAACGCCATCGCTCCGGGCATGATCGCCACGCCCATGATCGACGAGGGCAACAGCGACGAGAACCTGGCCAAGCAGCTCGAGATGTTCAAGCAGACCATCGCCTTGGGTCGAGCCGGCGACCCGGCCGAGATCGCCGGCCTGCTGGCGTTCCTCGTGGGCACCGAGTCGACCTTCTTCTGCGGGTCGATCATCTTCTGCGACGGCGGCACCGACGCCCTGCTGCGCGCCGACGACTGGCCCGCCCGCTGGGAGATCGGCTGACGAGGCTGCGCCATCGCCGATCACTGAGGTCCTGCAGCCCCTAGCGTACCGGCCGTGGACGTGCGGGTGCTGGGCGACATCGGAGTCCGGGCGGAGGGGGTCTGGCGGACCGTCCCCGGTCCCCGACAGTGCACGCTGTTGGCCCTGCTGGCGCTGCGGGCGGGGGAGGACGTCGACAGCGGCGAGCTGGTGGTGGAGTTGTTCGGCCCCGATGCGGCCCGACCACCGGCGGCGCTGCAGGTGTGCGTCTCCCGCCTGCGCCAGGCGCTCGGCCCCCACCGCGACGTGGTGGTCACCGGCGCCCGTGGGTACCGCCTGGACATCGATCGGGCACAGGTCGATGCGCTGCGGTTCTCGGCGGCCGTGGCGGAGAGCCGCACCGGGGTCGTCGGCGTGGAGCGATTGCGGGACGCGCTCGACGAGTGGTCGGGTCCGCTGTTCGGTGGGGCCGCGTCGGTGGCGTCGCTCGAGTTCGAGGAGCGACGGCTCCGAGACCTCCGGATGGAGGCCACGCTCTCCGTCCTTGAGGCCCTCGGTGACCGAGGCCAGGTGGCCGACGCCCTCGCCGTGGCCGACGCCGCGCTGGCTTGGGCACCCGACGACGACGCCCTGCTGCGCCGGCGGGTCGAGCTCTTGCACCTGTCCGGGCGCGCCGACGTGGCCAGACGGGTTCGGCTGCGCCACGGGCTCGACGGACCGGCGGTATCGGCCGCCCCGGCCCCGGAGCCTCCAGCGGCACAGGTCGAACCGGTGGCGCCGGTCACCTGGCCGAGCCCGTTGGAGCGCGTCGGTGGTCGACCGCTCGTGGGGCGGGTCCACTCCGAGGTCGTGCACAGCGCTCGCCGACCTCGGGCCCCACAGCTCACGCTGGTGCACGGAGAGACAGGTCGAGGCAAGACGGCCACGGCCGCGGCGTGGGCCCGCGCCTGGCGCGGGCGTGGCCGTCAGGTCCGCTACCTCGGCTTCGACGGCGGCGCAGGGCAGTCCACCGACCTGCGGGCCCTGGCCGAGGAGCTGGACCAGCTGGCCAGCGCCGACGGTGCCGAGGCGGGACCGGCGTCCGCGGTGGTCGTGCTCGACGATCTCCACGCCCTCGCCGCCACCCGGGTCGACGACGTCGTGACCCTCGTCCGCGCGCTCGGCGAACGGGGCGTGCCGGTGCTGCTGGCGGGCCGCCCCGCGCCCGCCGGGTCGGCCTGGTCCCGGCTGGCCGAGTGGGCATCGCAGGGACGGGGCACGGTCGCGTTCGAGCTGCCGCCGCTCGAGCCGAGCGAGCTGCGGTCGTTGCTCGTCGAGACCGGGCGGGGGCTCGACGCCGAGAGCTACGAGCGGCTGGTCGCCGAGGTGTGGGCGGCGACGGCGGGCAACGCCATGGCCGCCTCGGCGGTGGCGGCCCACATCGAGGGGCTGCCGGCGGCCGAGAGGAACTCCTCGCAGATCCCCCTGGCGCTCGCCGACCTCGCCGCGGCGCGGATGGCGGACCTCGCCCCTTCGGTGCGCCAGACCCTGCTGGCGATCGTGGTGCTCGATGCCGATCGCGTGGCCCCCGGCGACGTGGCGGCGATCACCGGTTCGCCGAGCGACGAGACGGTCGCCGACCTGAAGGACCTCGACCATCGTGATCTGACGGCGATCGAGCCCGACGGGTGGGTCCGGGCGCCGCACCCGCTCTACCGAGAGGCGATGTTGTCGTGCGTGGACCCGCTGGATCGGCGCTTGCTGCACCTGCGGGCCGCCGACGCGCTCGAGTCGTGCCATCCGTTGGTGGCGGCCCGGCAGCGTTGTGAGGCGGTGCCGTTGGTGGACGCCGTCGGTGCCGTGGCCGGTGCGCTGCGGGCGTTGAGGTCCGCCCCGCCCGAGGTCGCGCCGGGCGTCGGCCTGGCGGTCGCCCGCAGCGCCCGAACGGCACTGGAACCGGTTCCGGATGCCGCCGCGGAGCTCCGCGCCGAGGTGGACCTCGTCCTCGGCGACCACCTCGAGGCCCTGGGGCGACGCGACGAAGCCGAGGCCGCCCACCAGCGGGCGTTCCTGGCGGCCCTCGGCACCCGGCGGGCCGACCTGATCGCGGCGGCCGCCATCGGCACCGAGGTCCTGGGCCGCCGACCGGACACCTCGGCGGCCCTCGATCGGCTGGGCCGAGCCGCCGACCGGCTCGAGGAGCTGGGCGCGTCCACCGAGACCCAGGCGGTGATCGCCGCGCTCGTCGCCGAGCTCTTCTCGGCCGGTCGGGAGATCCCGACGGTGTTGGTCGAGCGCCTCGAGCGGGCCGGCTCACCGACCGGCCCCTTCGGGCCGAACGAAGTGGCGCTGGCACGAGCCTGGGCCGGCTGGTCGCTCCCGGTGGGAGAGGTGCCGCCACCACCGGAGCAGGCGTGGAGTCCGGCCAGCGCGCTCGGTGCGGTCGACGGGCCCGAGCGCTCGCCCGCTCCGCTGCAGCTGCAGGTGGGGGTGGCGCTGCGCCGTGGCGACCTCTCGCTCGCTCGCCGCCAACTGGCCCGGCTCGAGGGGCAGGTCCAGCGGCTGGGGACGCCGCGCGGCCGTTGGTTCCTGTGGGCCCAACGCAGCGCGGTGGCGCTCGCCGCCGGGCAGGTGGACGTCTCGGTGGCCTCCATGGAGGAGGCCGCCGGGTACGGGGCCCGGTATGCGTTGGCCGATGCGCCGCTGGTCCAGGTCGCCCACCAGGTCGCCGTGGCACTCGCCTGCGGTCGACCCCTCGGCGAGGGTCTCGCCGGCGCCTCGCCCTCGGCGTTCGTCGAGGTGATGGCCGATGTCGCACATGTCCCCGCCGTGCTCGGGGCGGCGGCCCTGTTGGCCGCGCAGACGGGGGAGCCCAGCGCGGCTGAGGCCCTCGACGCCTACCTGGCCGAGCTGACCGTCGGTCGGTTCATGCCGTACCGGGTGGTGGGGCTGGCCCTGGCCGCGGAGGCCTCGCACCTCCTCGGCGATGCGGCCTCGGCCGCTCGGATCGTGACCGCCTTCGAGCCGTACCGGGGCGAGGTGGCCGTGTTGGGGGCGGGCGTCGTGTGCTTCGGTCCGGTCGGGCGTCCGCTGGCTCTCGCCGCGGCGACCGCCGGGCACCACCGCCTGGCCGCCGAGGCGGCGGAGTCGGCCCTCGAGTGGGCGACGCACTGGCTTGCCGGGCCTTGGGTCGACCGGTGCCGTGAGGCGCTCCAGCAGGTCTCCCGGCTCGGTGAGGGCGCATCGAAGGGTCGTTGAAAGGGGACTGAAAGGAGCCGTCGCCACACTCCTGACATGGCGACGGAGGCGGACCGCGGCGACCTCACCGACCACCTGTTGATGAGCTCGGTGTGGAGCGACGAGGACGTGGCCGCGGCCGGCATCCCGATCGTGGACCGCACGGTGGTGACCGTCGGGGGCGGGATGGGGTCGTTCTTCGTCGCCAACCTGTTGCGCACCTCCGGGATGGGGGTCGACGAGATCGTGGCGTGCTCCGGCAACGAAGAGCCCCACGAGACCTACGAGTTCCTGGCCGACAACTCCCAGATCCCCCGTCACGAACGCCTGCGCAGCGACAGCCAGGCGATGCCCGACAACCTCTGGGGCTTCCCGAGCTTCGCGTGGCGAGAAGCCCGCCAGGGCTACCGCAAAGGGCTCTGGCAGGTCCTCACCGAACCGGTCATCGCCGAGTACTTCACCCCGTCGTCGGGGGTCGTCTACGCGGGCGTGGCCGCCGAGGCGGCCCGGATCGGTTGGTCCCAGATGCTGGCCCGAGGGCAGGTGCGGATGGTTCGCCGGCGCTTCGGTGGCGGGTACTTCACGCTGCTCACGCCGCCTCCGCGCACCACCCCCACCAAGCGGGTGGCCTACCGCTCGCGCTACGTCCACGTGGCCATCGGGTACCCCGGCGCCCGCTACCTGCCGGACCTGCAGGACTACCGCACCCGCACCGGCGACCACATCCGGGTGGTGAACGCCTACGAACGCCACGAGCACGTCTACCGCGCCCTGGCGTCGGGGCCGCGGCGGGTGGTGGTCCGGGGGTCGGGCATCGTGGCCTCACGGATCTTGCAGCGGCTCCTCGACGACCGGGAGACGGGGCGGTCGGAGGTCGAGGTGATCCACCTGTTCCGCAGCTACGCCGACGAGGGCTCAGAACAGGGTCCGCCGCCGCGTCGGCGGACCCACCTGGGCTTCGCCTACCAGCCCTTCAACCTGCCGAAGTCGGCGTTCGGGGGCCAGCTCGCCGACGAGCTCGAAGCGGTGGGCGACCCTCACGAGCGCGCCCGCATCCTCGGGTCGTGGGCCGGGACCACCACCGCATGGCGCCACAGCTGGGTCACCCAGCTCGAACGTTGCCTGCGCACCGGCTCGTACCGCCAGGTCGTCGGCGAGGTGGCGAGCGTCGACCGCCACGACGACCGCTTGATGCTCACCCTCACGGGCGCCGACGGTCGGAGCCAGACCATCGAGGCCGACTTCATCATCGACGGCACCGGCCTCCAAGCCGATGCCTCGGACCACCGGGTGCTCAAGGACCTCATGGACCACAGCGGAGTGGAGCTCAACCCCATGCGCCGCCTCTCGGTGGAGCCCAACTTCGAGCTGTCCGCCGCCGCCCAGCCCCCCGGCCGGATCTTCGCCACCGGGTCGATGACCCTCGGGAGCTACTACTCGGCGGTCGACAGCTTCTTCGGCCTCGAGTTCGCCGCGTGGAGGGTGGTCGACACCGTGGCCGCCGACGGCTCCACCCGCCGCATCGGCCCGCGTCGCTCGGTCAGCCAGTGGATCCGCCGGATGCGAGGAGTGGCCCCGTGATCCCTTCGTTGGTGGGCCGGCTGCAGACCCGGGTGTTCGTCATGCTCGTCATCGGCATCCCGTGGACGCTGCTCGTCACCCCGGTGCTGCCGATGCCCACCGACGACGTCGGCGACGTCATCGCCCTCGGTGAGCGCTACGAGGTGACGTTCGTGGCCTGGTTCCTCGCCCTGGCCTTCGGGTTGGTGTGGGAGCTCGTCTACCACGCATGGCAGCAGCGCCGGTGGGACCGCGACTTCCCGTCGCTGTACTTCCTCCTCGCCGGCCTCTGGGAGTTCCTCCCCGTGGCCGCCGTGGTGATCGCCGTCTACGAGCCGCCGTTCGCCGCCATCGTCATCATGTTCTTCGGGCTGTGGTTGCTGATGTGGGTCTTCGTGCAGGGCCCGATCCGGGTCCTCGTGCCGCGCTGGCGGTTCCGAGGAGGACGGATCCTGTGAGCGCCACACGACCCACCGGCGACAGCGTCGCGGCCGCCATCGCCGAGGGTCGGCGGGCCCGGTCCTCGCAGGCCCGTCGCCGGGAGCGCCTCGCCCTGCTGGCCCCGGCCGTCATCACCGTGGTGTGGGCGGTGGCGGTCACCGCGCTGGGCCTCTGGCCCCGGGTCTTCGATCGTTGGCCGGCCACCATCACCATGGTCTTCGGTGGGTTCGTCGCCGGTTCGACCCCCCAGGGCGGGGGCGCAGTGGCCTTCCCGGTGTTCACCAAGGTGCTCGAGACGCCGTCAGAGGTGGCTCGTTCGATGGGCCTGTTCATCCAGGTGGTGGGCATGGGGTGCGCCTCGATCGCCATCATCGTCCGCAAGGCCCCGGTGGCGTGGCGGGCCGTCGGGCTGGTGCTGGTGCCCGCACTGGTCGGTCTGGCCGTGGCGGTCGTGGCCGCGTCTCGGCTCGATCAGCCGTTCGCGCCGTCGGTGCTCCCCGGGGCCTGGGTGAAGGTCACCTTCACCGTGCTCATCGTGGCCATGGCGGTCAGCATCTTCGCCATGTCCCGCCGGCCCGTGCGCGAGCGGCGGCGCTCGCTGGGCAACCTGAGCGTGCGCGCCAAGGCGCTCATCATCGGGGCCGGGCTCCTCGGGGGGTTCCTGTCGGGGCTCACCGGTTCGGGCGTCGACGTGCTCTTCTTCACCGTGCTGGTGCTGCTGCTCGGCCTCGACCCGAGGATCGGTGTGCCCTCCTCGGTCATCACCATGGCCACCATCTCGGCCGTCGCCCTGGTGGGCTTGGGCCTCGCCGGCGGTCACCTCTTCGTGGAGCTCGACGACTCCCGCTCCAGCGTGGTGAGCGTGTCGGGGGAGACGGTGGCCATCGTCGACGGGGTACTCGTGGTCGACCCGCCTCCCACCGCCGGGCCCGCACCCCCTCAGCAGTACGACCTCACCGGCCTCTGGTTGGCCGGCATCCCGGCCGCAGCCTGGGCCGGGCCGTTGGGGGCCAAGTTGGCGATGCGCCTCTCGGACCGGAACCTGGCCTGGCTGGTGGCCGGGTTGGCCTTCGCCGAGATGATCTCGACGGCCATCTTCCTCGACGCCTTGCGCACCGACCTGGCGCTCGTCGCCTACTTCGTGCTCGGCATCGTGGGTGCCGTCCTCGGCCTGCGGTGGGTGTCGGCCCACCGCATCCGGCTCTTCGGACTCGAGGCCTGGGACACCTCCCGACCCGTCACCCGCATGTCGGTGATCACCACCGGCAGCTTCTCGTCGTGGGCGCAAGGGCCCCTCGAGGACCGAGAGGATCCCGAAGCACCATGATCGCCGACTACACCCTCATCCGTCCGTTGGGCCCCTCCACCTACGGCGACCTCTACCTGGCGGCACCACCGGGCCGCTTGGCGATCGACGCCGACCAGGTGGTCGTCAAGGTGCTGCCCGAGGTCGCAGCCGAGCGCGAGTTCGACCGCTTCGCCCGCGAGATGCAGGCGCTGGCATCGGTGCAGGACTCCCACGTGGTCTCGGTGCTCGACGCCGGCCACGCCGCCGGACGACTGTTCTACGCCTTCTCCTACCTGCCGCTCGGCACCCTGTCGGCCCACCTCGTCGAGGGCCTGGCCTCCGAGCTGCCCCAGGCCGTGCCGGCCGTCAGGGACGCGGCGCTCGGTGCCCATGCGCTGCACGAGGCGGGGATCATCCACCGCGACATCTCACCTCGCACCATCTACGTGACCGACGACGGCGGGATCCTCGGCGACCTGGGACTGGCCGAGGTCCTCCGACCGGGCATGACGTCGACGGGCATCGGCCCGATCGGAGGGCTCGAGTACACCGACACGGCGCTGTTGCGCGGTGAACGGATGGGTCGCAGCTCCGACATCTGGAGCCTGGGCGCCACGCTCCATCGGGTCGCGACGGGGGAGTCGGTGCGTCCCGACCTGCCCAGCGGCGACATCGTCACCGTGATCAGACACGCCCTGAGCGAGCCGCCCGTCATCGCCGACAGCTGCCCGGCGGCGCTGCGTCCGGTGATCGAGCAGGCCATGGACCCGGACCCGGCGGCCCGGTACGCCGACGCCCTCGAGCTGGCGCGCGCCATCGACGATGCGGAGTCGCGACGATGACCGACGAGATGATCCGCCTCCATCCCGGAACCGGGCTGGTCGTGGCCGGTGGCGCCACCGTGGTGGTGCTGGCCCCCGGCCTGCTCACGCCGGCCGCGGCGGCCGATCTGCTCGGACCGGGGTCGGTGGAGTCCCTCGACGAGGCCGGGGTGGCCGTGTTGCTCGACGCCGGCGCCGAGGGCGTCGGCTGGGCCCGCCGACTCCCGGACGGACGGACCGAGCTGCGCCGGTGGGGAGGGGTTCGCATCCTGGTGCCGGACGCCGCCGCCGGGCCGAGCGATCCTGCCGACCAGGACGGCCCGGGGGCGGATGGCGCGAGTGCGGACGGCGTGCCTTTGTCGACCGCCGGTGCGTGGCTCCTGGCCGTCGAGGGGAGCCACGCCCCTGCCCAGGAGGGGACCTGGTTGCGCGAAGGGATGGTGCCGGCTGCCGGAGCCAGCGTGGCGGGCCGAGCCCGGGTCGACCGCAACGGGGTTGCGGAGCAGTCGACCGCGACGCCGCGTGCGGCGAGCGAGCCGGACCCGAGCTCCGAGCCGGAGAGCGCGCCGGAACCCGAGAGCGCGTCAGAACCGGAGAGCGCGCCGGAGCCCGAGAGCGCGCCGGAGCCCGAGAGCACACCGGCCTCGGAGGTGGAGGCCGAGGCCCTGTCGCCCCCCACGTCGGCGATGCCGATCGTCGAGCCGTCCACCCCGCCCCGGCCGGCACCGGCGGCGCCTCCTGCCCCGTCGGCCGACCCGGCACCGGTGGCCGGTCGGGCCACCCCTCCGGGCGCACCACCGCCCCCGAGCGCATGGCCACCGCCCCCCGGCGGTCCCCCGCCTCCTCCGGGCGGCCCTGCTCCGCCTCTGGGTGGCCCGCCCCCGCCCCCGGGTGGCCCGGCCCCGCCCCCGGGTGGTCCTCCGCGTCCCCCCGGAGCGCCACCGCGTCCGGCGGGCCCGCCGCCGCCGGCGGCGCCGGGCACATTCGTGGACCTCGGTGCCGGCGGCGCCCGCGAACCCCTGCCCAAGGTCGTCGTCGACGACCGGGGCGTGCAGGTCAGGGGCCTGCACTGCCGCAACGGCCACTTCAACAACCCCGAGAGCCGCCTGTGCTACCTGTGCGGCGACAACATGCAGAACCAGTCGATCGCCATCGGGCGCGACGGCGAGATCGGGGTGCTCGGCACCCGTCCGCCGTTGGGGATCGTGACCCTCGACGACGGCTCCATCTACCAGCTGAGCGACGACCTGGTCCTCGGCCGAGACCCCCAACCGGACGGTCACCTGGTGGCCATCGTCGATGATCGCTCGGTGTCGCGGAACCACCTGCGCATCCACCTCGACGGTTGGGAGGTGATGGTGGAGGACCTCGGGTCCTCCAACGGCAGCCACCTGCTGGCGCCGGGTGCATCGACCTACACCCGCCTGTCGCCCCACGTCACCGTTCCGGTCGTCTCCGGCACGGTGATGGCCTTCGGCCAGCGCTGGGCGTCGTTCGAGGCCACGGCGGCCGCCGGATGACGGCGGCGTCCACCCTGTTCGCCGGACGGTGGCGTGGCGATCGCCGCCCGACCCCGTCTGCCACCACGACCCTCGGAGGTCGCTCGTCATGAACCTCTCCGGGGTGCACATCGAAGGCTACGAGCTGCAGGAGGTGATCGGCAGCGGCGGGTTCGGCACCGTGGTCCGCGCCCGCGACCTGCGCTTCGGACGCAACGTGGCCATCAAGATCGGCCACCAGCCCATCACCGATCCGGACGTGTCCCGCCGCTTCGACCGGGAGTGCCGGGCCCTCGGCTCGGTGTCGGGCCACTCCCACATCGTCAGCGTCTCGGGGGCCGGGCAGCTCGAGGATGGGCGGCCCTGGCTGGCCATGGAGTTCCACAGCGGGGGATCCCTCGCGGATCGGATCGAGCGGGACGGACCCCTCGACTGGGCCGAGACCCGCAAAGTGGGCATCGCCCTGTCCCGGGCGCTGGCGGCGGCGCACGACGCCGGCGTGCTGCACCGCGACCTCAAGCCCGAGAACGTGCTCATGTCGAAGTGGGGCGAACCGGTCCTGGTGGACTTCGGCATCGCCCGACTGGCCGACGAGGCCCCCACCGTCACCACCTCGGTGACGGCATCCATCGCCTACGCGCCGCCCGAGGTGCTCTCCGGCCACCCGCCCGATCCGCTCTCGGACGTCTACTCGTTGGCGGCCACGTTGGCGGGGCTCATGATCGGGCACTCGCCGTTCGACATGGGCCCCGACTCCACCATGGCGGCCCGGATCGCTCGGGTCATCACCGGCCCCGTGCCCGACCTCACGCCGCTGGCCATCCCATCGGAGGCCGCCGCGCTCCTGCAGCAGGCCATGGACCACGACCCGGCTGCGCGGCCAGCGTCCATGGCGGCCTTCGCCGAGGACCTCGAGGCGACGCCCGTCGCCGTCGGTGGTGGCGGCGGCAGTGGCGGGGTGCGCGACGGCACCGTCACCCTCGCCCCCGGTGTGCCGCTGCCGGGCCCCGGCGGCTCGGTCCTGCCCCCGCCCCCGTCGGCCGCTCCGCCCGGCGCCCCACCGCCCCCGCCCGGCGATCCTGTGTCGCCGTCGCCCAGTGGCGCCCCGCCGCCGCCCGGCGCTCCTGCGCCACCTCCGCCGCCCCCACCCGGCGGGCCAACACCCTCGAGCCCGCCCTCCTCCGACGAGGTGGAGCCGGGGACGAAGGGTCGCGAGGCGGAGCCGACCCCCGCATCGCCCGAGCCGGGCTCGGCCCCGGACGAGACCTCCGATCCTTCGCCCGACGCCACCTCCTCGGTGCCCGCCGCCGCCTCGTCGGTGCCGGCGGCCGCCGCGATGGAGAGAGGATCGTCGACCTCTGGCCCCGGCGATCCGCCACCGCCTCCGGGCGGTGAGGTGGCGAACGACGAGACTCCCGGCCGTTCGAAGCGGGGTCTGGTGATCGGTGCGGGCGTGGTCGCCGCGGTGCTGGTGGGGGTCGGCGCGGTCGTCGCCGTCGCCCGCTCCGGGGAGTCCACGGCCGAGCCGGAGCGGCGCACCACCACGACCCCCAGCTCGATCACCACCACCACGACCGACACCACCGTCGATCCGGGTGGCACCACTGTCGCGGCACCGCTCGGCGACCTGGTCGCCCAACCGAGCGAGGTGCCCGAGAGCTTCACGCCCGGGTTCGTCGGATTGGCCGGTTGGGACCGGCCGACGATCTGCAACCTCTACCCGCTGTCGGACGCCATCGTCGACGAGGCTGGCGCGGAGTACACGGATCCGGCCACCGGGACCGAGATCGTGAGCGAGGTCATCCAGTTCACCGACAACGGGTCCGCGGCTGCGTGGACGACCTTGTTCGAGGGCCTGCCCGACCAGTGCACCACCTGGGACTTCGCCAACCTCGACGGAACGGTGTCCTCCTGGGACAGCCGCATCATCGTCCCCGGCGACCCGTTCAACGGCTCACAGGTGTCGATCGTGGCTCGCACCGACGACAACTACGGCTGCATCGTCAACGTCTTCCCCGAAGGCCCCTTCGTGGTGCGCAGCACGATCTGCGGCACGGCACCGCTCGACGACACCACCCTCGACCGGCTCACCAACCTGGTCGGCGAGCGCCTGCCCTGACGCCCGGGTGCGCTCGGCCACCCCCTCACCACTGGAACCACGGTCGGGTCACCTCGCTCGTGAGGTCGACCGGTGCGCCGGCTCACCCGCCCCGAGTGAGCCAGATGTCGGTCGCGTCGGGGTCCAGCCCTGGGCTCCAGAGATAGCCCTGGGCCCGGTCGCAGCCCAGGGACTCGAGGACCGCGAGCTGCTGTTCGGTCTCGACCCCCTCGGCTTGGACCCGCATGCCGAGGTCGCGAGCGAGACCGATGATGGCTCGGGCGATGGCCGTGTCACCGGCGTCGCTCCCGAGCCCGTCGACGAAGGACCGATCGATCTTCAGGGTGCTCAGTGGCATCCGGCGCAGATAGCTCAGCGAGGAGTAGCCAGTGCCGAAGTCGTCGATGTCGAGCTCCACGCCCAGCTCGCGAAGCTGTCCCAGGCGCTCCAGCGAATCCTCGACGTCGCTCATCATCGCCGTCTCGGTGAGCTCGAGGTGCAGGCGGTCCGGAGGAAGGCCGAACTCGTCGAGCAGCGACCGCACCTCGGTCACCAGGTGCGGCGACCGCAGCTGCACGGCGGAGAGGTTCACGGCCACCCAGGGAGCATGTTGCGGGCCGGCCTGCTCGAGCCAGCGGGTGACCTGGCCCAGGGCAGTGCGCAGCGTCCACGAGCCCAGCGCGTCGATGAGCCCCGTTCGCTCGGCGAGAGGAATGAAGCGGCTCGGCGGCACCGCGCCGAGCTCCGGGTGGTCCCAGCGCATCAGGGCCTCGAAGCCGATCGTCTGACCGGTGGAAAGCGCCAGCACCGGCTGGTAGACGAGGCGCAGCCCGCCCTCGACGAGGGCGTCGCGCAGCCCGCGCTCCAATCGCTGCCGATCGAGCAGGGCATGGCGGAGCGCGTCGTCGAAGGTGACGGCCCGATCCCGCCCGGCCTCCTTGGCGGCGTGGAGGGCGATGTCGGCGTCTCGCACCACCGTTTCGGGTGTGCTGGCCTGGGTGGTCGAGGCGAGGCCGACGCTGGCGGTGACGTGCAGCGTGTGGTCGGCGACCGTGCACGGGCGTCGGATGGCACCGAGCACACGAGAGGCGAGCTCTCGGCCGTCACCGCTGTTCTTGCGCAGGACCACGAACTGATCGCTGCCGAAGCGGAAGAGGAGGTCGCCCTCGGTGATCGTCGAGCGGAGTCGGATGGCGAGGAGGCGGAGCAGCTCGTCGCCGATGCTGTGCCCGTAGCTGTCGTTGACCACCTTGAAGTCGTCGAGGTCGATCATGGCCACGGTCCACACCTGATCGCCGCCGACCCCGTCGTCGAGGATCCCGGCGAGATCCCGGGTGAGCGCGGCGCGGTTGGGCAGGTCGGCCATCGCGTCGTGGAAGGCCAACCGCTCGAGCTCGAGCTCGTAGGTCTTGCTGGTGGTGATGTCGAGCACCGTTCCGACGATCATCGGGCGGGTGCCCTGCCTGGTGCGTTCCCACTTGGTCGACACCCAGCGGACCTCGCCGTCGGGCCGCACGATGCGGTAGTCGATGGCTGCGTCGTGGTCCCCGGCGACCGCTCGGTCGTAGATCGAGCGGGCCAGATCGACGTCGTCGGGATGCACGAAGTCCCACGCCACGTCCTTGCGTTCCTCGGACAGCCCTCCCAGGATCCGCCGCAACTCCTCGGATCGCGTCACCTCGCCCGTGATGAGGTCGACCTCGAAGCTGCCGAGGTTGGCCGTGCGCTGCGCGTCGCGCAGCTGTTGGCTGCGCAGCCCGAGGGAACGCACGACGTCCATGTGCTCGCTGATGTCGCGTGAGACGGCAGCCACGGACGTGACCTGACCCGCCGGGTCGTGGACCGGCGACAGCGAGGCAGCCACGTCGAAGGTGGTCCCGTCGGCGCGCTGGCGAACGGTGTTGAAGGCCTTGACCTCGCGTCCCGCGAAGACGTCGTCGACGAGGCGGTCCATCTCCTCTCGATGCCCGGCAGGCGCCAGCACCGTGGCGTCGAGCCCCAGGGCCTGCGCCTCGTCGTAGCCGAAGATCTTCGCGGCTCCCTCGTTCCAGGTGAGGATCCGCCGGTCGGCCCCGATCGAGTAGATGGCGTCGGAGGAGGCGCGCACGATCGCCGCCAGCTGCGCCGAGGCCCGCTCACGGGCCACCCGGTCGCTGATGTCCGTCGCCACCGCGATGTAGCCGTCGTAGGCACCCTGGGTCCGAACCGACGTGGCCGACACGGCGACGTCCACGCTGCCGCCGTCCTTGGTCGCGATGGCAAGATCGGTCGTCCACGTCCCCCCTTCGCTGCCGAGCGCACGGGTGGCGTCGGCCGCCTGGGAGGGAGAGAGGTGTGCGACGAGGTGCCGAGCCGGGTGTCCGATCACTTCCTCGGACGACCATCCGAAGGTCTTCTCGGCCGCCCGGTTCCAGTAGGTGATCCGGCTCTCGGCGTCGACCGCCATCACCGGTTGTCCGACCGCCGCGAGGAGGTCCGACTTCATGCGCACCTCGTCCTCGTGGTGGCGCCGCTCGGTGACGTCGCGGTAGTTGCCGACCACCACCCCGATGGCTGGGTCGTCCACGAAGTTGGTGACGATCTCCTCCACCCAGCGCGTCTCGCCGGACGGCAACGTGATGCGGAACTCGGAGGTGACCGAGTCGCCCAGCTCCGGGATGGCGCTGAGCCGCTGCACCACTGCGTCGCGGTCCGCCGGGTCGACGAGCTCGTAGCCGGTGAGGCCGATGAGCTCGGACGGATCCACCCCGAACAGGTTTCGGGCCGCGCCGCTGGCCCAGGTGATGACCCCGCCGGGTTCGAAGAAGAGCACCATCTCGTGGGACTGCGTGGCGATGGTCTCGTGCAGGACTCGTTCGACCTGGAGCTCGGCTATGGCGGCCAGACGGGCGGAGTCGTCGTGGAGGCGCACCACGACGCCACGAACGCTCGGCTCGCGGCGCATGTCCTCGATCGAGATCCGCAGTGGCCGGGTCCCTCCCTGGGCCCGGGCGAGGGTGACGATCGGTGGCTCGCCGGTGCTCTTGTCGCCATCGAGCGCGTCGAGGCGCTCCGCGATGGCTGCGGCGTCTCGATCGTCGAAGAGGTCGTCGAGACGCGCGCCGACCAGGTCGGCGTTCCAGCGTCCGACGGCCATCGACAGGGCGTTGCTCGAGTAGGTCACGCGGTGGTCGCCGTCGAGCACCATCACCATGGCCTCGGCGCCGCCCATGAGTGCGGACATCCTCCGGTCGAGCGCAACGGCGCGCATCCGCTCCACTGCGAAGGCCAGCGAGCGGTTCAGCTCGCTCGGGCTGTAGGTGCCCTTGCGCAGGAAGTCCTGCGCTCCTGCTCGCGCCAGCGTCCGGCCGAGCTCCTCGTCGTCGCGTCCGGTGAGCACCACGATCGGCAGGAAGGGATGGGCGGCCCGTAGCTCGTGGAGGGCCTGTGCCCCCTGGGCGTCGGGCAGGCCCAGGTCGAGGACGGCGCAGTCGACGTGAGTGGTGTCGAGGATCGTGTGGGCCTCGGCGAGGGACTCGGCCACGACCACCCGGGCGGGGTCGAAGGTCTTGCGGTCCAGTTGGCGGCGAAGGAGGCTGACGTCGCCGGGGTTGTCCTCGACCACGAGCACGAAGAGCCCGTCAGGCGACCGTGGTGCGGGGGTGCGGCGAGTGTCCCGGGTCTGGGGGCGCTGAGGGGTGGTCCGCATGGGCGCCATCGCCCAGTCACGTATACGGGTCTCGCCCGAACGGGTGGCGGTACGGCGAGCGACGGTCAGTAGCTCCTGCCATCGCGGGACCCCGTCACCGACCCAGTGATGGACCCCGATGTCGACGCTCGACCACACCTCGGCGGTACCGCAGCGCTGAGGTCGCCCCAGCCGGTCGGCCAGTCTGTTGGCGGTGGCGTGCGTGGTCTCCGGGCCGGCGTCCGGAAGGACGACGAACAACTGGCTGATCCCCACCCGGCAGACCGTGGCAGTCGCGTCCACGGCGTCGTCGATTCGTCGCCCCAGCTCGACCGCCACATGATGGGCGGCGTGGATCCCGAGCGTGGATGCCATCTCGGAGAATCCCGGGAAGTCCACCCAGACCAGCCCGAGGGTCGCGGCCTGCGGTACTCGATCCAAGTCGCCGAACGGGTCGATGGCACCGGGTAGGGCGGAACTGAACGGCACCAGGGGGCTGGTCGGGGCCATCGCGGTGACGGATGCTTCGAGTGCCGCCCAGATGGTGATGTCGTCGTGGACGACAAGTGCTCCGGTTGCCCCGGCCCACAGCGCCGCCTTGGCCTGTACGACCGAGGTGCGCACCCCGTCGGGGGTGGCGGCACGGTAGCGGGCGGTGAAGCTGGTGCGGTCGCCGGTGAAGATGGCCCGCAGGGCCCGAGCCAGTTCGGCCGCCGAGGGGTCGGCCCTGGCCGCGTCGCACACCTCGAGGTAGTTGGCCCGCACGCCGCAGCTGGCGAGATCGCCCTCGTTGAGCGCCGCAGCCAGGTCCCAGGCCACGTTGGTTTCGATGATCGTCCCGCTGGCATCGAGGAGGACTGCCGGCGAGGGCATGGTCGTCCATGCCGCTTCGGGCCGGAGCACGGGATGGCCGATCCGCGGGTCGAGACGACCCGCCTCCTCGTTGCTGGAACTCACGCTCCGCGTCCTCCCTCGCGCCTGTGGTGGACCCGATTGCATTTACTGCTAAGGCAGCTGTTCCTACGAGTATACGGTGGTGATTATATGGTGGTGCCTCCGGACGGCGTACGCAGAGTGCCGGCGCCACAGCTCCGGGACGAGTGGGCGTGTCGTGGTCCGAACGTCGATGAGGGAGCGGGCTCGATGACCGAGGCGGGAACTCCAGCGGGTCGTCTCGGCACTGCATCGGGCCCGGGGTCGACGGCGCATGCCTTCGGCGTCATGGTCCCGGGCTGGGGGTCGGGTGGGGAGTTCGAGCTGCCCTACCGCGTCCTCGACAACGCGCCGGTGGGGATGGCCATCAGCTCGCGCTCGGGCGAGGTGTTGTGGGCCAACGCCTCGTGGTGTCGACTCGCCGGTCGTGGGCCCGAGGAGCTCCTCCACGAAGGGATCGACGTCGGCGTGGCGCCCGAGGATTGCTCGGCCGAGGCCACGATGCTCGAGGAGCTCTACGCCGGCCGGCAGGACGAGGTCCAGTACCGCCAGCGCTGGACCCACCCTGACGGGAGGGTCGTGTGCCTGCGGATCTCCGCGTCGCTCGAGGTCACCAGCCTCCGGACCCCCGACTCGTCGGCGAGCGCCGAGCCCGTGGTCGTTCGCCAAGCGGTGGACGTCACCGAGCAGGTGTCGGCGGAACGGGCCGCGGCCGACGCCATGAGCGCACTCGAGCGCAGGAACGTCGCCCTCGAACGCTCGAACGCCGAGCTCGACGAGTTCAGCTACGTGGTGTCGCACGATCTGTCCGAGCCGTTGCGCGTGATCAGTGGTCACGTCGAGCTCCTTCGCGAGGAGTACGGCGACCGCCTCGGCGACGAGGCCACCGAGTGGATCGGCTTCGCCGTCGACGGCTGCACCCGCCTGCGGCGCCTCATCGACGACCTCCTCGAGTACAGCCGCATCGGGCGGGACGACCCACCCCGCGTCGACGTCGATCTCGACGCGGTCGTCGACGCCGCCCTCGCCCAACTCGGCTCCATGATCGACGACGCGGGTGCGGTGGTCACCCGTTCCGAGCTGCATCCGGTGGTGGCCGTCGACAGCGAGATGATCCAGCTGGTGACCAACCTGTTGTCCAACGCCATCAAGTTCCGCGCCGCCGATCGTGTCCCGCAGGTCCACGTGAGCAGCACCTCCGACGCCGGGGCCACCTCGCTCACGGTGTGCGACAACGGCATCGGTGTCCCCGAGCACCAGCGCGAGCGGGTCTTCGGGATGTTCCAGCGGTTGCACGGCCGTAGCGCCTACGCCGGGACCGGAGTGGGTCTGGCGGTGTGCCGCAAGATCGCCCGTCGCTACGACGGCACCATCACGCTGGCCGACAACCCCGGAGGGGGCACCTGCGTGACCGTCACCATCCCTCACCCACGACCAGCGCTCGCGGGAGAGGAGCCCCGATGAGCAGTGAGGCCCAACCGGTCGAGATCCTCCTGGTCGAGGACAGCCCGGGCGACGTGAACCTCACCATCCACTCGCTGCGAAGGGCTCGCTTCGCCAACAACCTCTCCGTCGTGGAGGACGGTGCCCAGGCGATGGCCTTCCTGCGCGGCGAGCCTCCCTACGAGTCGGCCCCGCGGCCCGACCTGATCCTGTTGGACCTGAACCTGCCGGTGATGAGCGGCCGAGAGGTCCTGGCCGAGGTCAAGGGCGACCCCGAGCTCAGCACCATCCCGGTGGTCGTGCTCACCACCTCGTCGGCCGAGGCGGACATCTTGAGCTCCTACCAGCTCCACGCCAACAGCTTCGTCACCAAGCCGGTGCGCTTCGAGGAGTTCGTCGAGGCGATCCGCTCGATCGAGGACTTCTGGTTGGCGATCGTGCGCCTCCCCCCCCGGTAGCGCCGCCCGGGCTGACCGGGGCGATCGATCCATCGCCTCAGGAAGGTCCTCGGGGCCCTGCTTCGCCCGTGGTCCCACCTCAGCAGCGATGGTCGAGGCGGATTCCTGCTGGTGTGACGGGTCGTGCAAGGCCTCCCGGGTCACGGCTGATCCCCCCGACCCCGGCGCGTGGTCCGGCAGTCGTTCTGTCCAGTTCGGGCACCGGCGGTCGTGTCGAACGCGTGCAGGTCGTCGCCGCCGCTGCGCCGGTCCGCGCGCTCGCTATGCGGTGGGAGCGGGGTGGGTCAGGACGCGACGCCTGAGCGCATCCGCGCAGACGGTGGTGGCCTCGGTCGATGTGGCCGGCCCACGGCACTTCAGAACGGGTCCGGCGAACACCGCGTTGCCGGCCTCGACTCGAACGACAATATACATATGGATCCTGCCGATTCGAGGTGGACATCGAACACCTGTCCTGTAGACTTCGACGCATGGTCACCACCACGTTGGGGGAACTGGAGGAAGCGGTCGGCGAGTTGACCGTGGCCCCGGTGTCGGCCGACGTGGTCGACCTGTTCGCTCTGCGCGAGCGGGTCGAGGTGACCGTGCTCGAGACCCTGTGCGGGTTCTTCGCCACCGGTGGCCACGACGTCGACGGGTTCCGCTCGGCGGTGGGCTGGTTGAAAGCCCATGTGGCGCTCACCGACGGCGACGCCAAAGCCCTCGCGGCGCGTGCTCGACGCCTGGCGGTGTGGCCCACCCTGGCCAAGTTGCTGTTCGACGGGTCG